>NZ_AUJC01000004.1:0-357053 GCF_000424025.1 Clostridium paraputrificum AGR2156 | reverse complement strand
GTTCCTACTCCGTTTTCGTCAGTAGTTATTGTATCTACTACAGTTCCTTCGGAATCCTTAACTTCAAATACTGCTCCTGATAACTTAACACCTTCATCAGCACCATCTACTTTTAGGATATTTATCTTTCCTAAGATCTTTGTATTAGTTATTGTTTTATAAGTTATTCCTTCTGAATTTACATTAACAGTAATTCTATCAGAAGATAATACATATCCTAATGGTGCTATTTTCTCTACTAAAGTATATTCTCCATATTCTAGATTTCCAAGGCTACCTTTTCCTTGAGAATTAGTTTTTATGGTTCCCTTTAGGTTCTCTTCTGAATCATATACTTCAAATACCGCTCCAGCTAACTTAATACTACTATTTTTACTATCTACTTTTTCTATTTCTATTGACCCTTTTGAATCTAACTCCCAATTCCATCTACTGGTAAAATTATGAAGTTCAAATCCTCCTTCTTGATGTAATGAAGATGCAAATAATTGGCCATTTATTGATGAGCCATTACCATGAACTTTGGCCTTTGGTGCAACAACGCTACCTATAACGGCATAATTATTTATCTCTACTGTCTCAGCATTAGGGAATACCCAAATAAAGTTTGATGCAATTTTAAATAATGGAGAATCCTTTGGCAAACTGCTTCCCCATACATCCGCACCATTATATCTAACACAACCGCCACTAAACTTAATATCTTTAGCATTACTGTAAATAACATATTGTTTGTCTAAATCTACACTTTCTTTTAAGTCTAGGGAAGGAATTATGCCTGAATCCAGCTTAACTTTCACAATATTTTTTCCATTATTGGTAATAATATTTTTACCATATGAATTATCTTCAAAGCTTCCGTTAGTTTCTAAACTTTCTATATATCCAATAGTATTTGAAACTTTCCCTTTGAATTTAGAAATAGAATTTTTTATATTCTGTTGACCTGAATAGTTTACATCTGCTCCCATTACAGCAAACCCTTGATTGTATTCTTGCGCAAGCAAGATTTTGCTTCCATATACAGTTATATTACTACCAATAATCTTATCCCATTTGCCACTTGTCATTACCGTTGGCATTCCGTTATCTTCATACTTGCTACCTATTCCTGTGTAACCTGATGCAGCACTTGCTCCAAAATCCATACTATTATCTAAATATGGAGTATGCATATCTCCGCCTACAGCAACTGCACCTTCATTATCACCACCTTTAGAAATATACGCATAATTTTTATTATCATATGAAACTAATTTATCATCGCCAAATAGAATACCATTATAGTGTTCTATAGTACCGTACTTCTTATTTTCTTCCTCTTCTGTTGTTGCATTAATAGTTCTAGCCGGAATTATTTGTGTAATAACAAATAATATCCCCACCCACGCTGCTAGTTTCCTTTTAAACCCCTTCTTCATCCTTTCTTTACCCTCACCTTCCCTCACAAAAATTTGTTTTACAGTATATAGGTATTATTCTTTATTCACTTATATTTCTAAATTTACATATAAATTCAATAAAAAAATTCACCCAAAGTTATTATTTACCATTTTTTTACAGTTGTTAATATAGAAAATTAATTATTATTTAATTAAAATAACAATTAAAAAAAGTAGCAATTTCGCAATGTGGTAATATAAGGTATAATGTTATATATAGTAGAATTGAGGAGAGGATTAAAATATGAATAATTTAAAAGATACTTATACACTTAGTAATGGTGTAAATATTCCTTGTGTAGGTTTTGGTACATGGCAAACTCCAAATGGGGAAACCTGCTATAAATTCAGTTTTGGAAGCTATGAAATGTGGATATCGTCACATTGATACTGCAGCTTGCTATGGCAACGAAGAAAGTGTTGGTAAAGCCATTAAACTTTCTAGAATTAATAGGGAAGAGTTGTTTGTAACAAGTAAGCTTTGGAATACTGATCAAGGATATGAAAGTACTTTAAAGGCTTTTGATAAAACTATAAAAGACTTAGGCTTAGACTACTTAGATTTATATCTAATTCATTGGCCTGTAGTGAAAGAACATAAAGAAGATTGGAAAGAAGCTATTTGTGAAACTTGGAAAGCTTTTGAAAAACTTTATAGCGAAGGTAAAATCAGAGCTATTGGGGTAAGTAATTTTAAACCTCATCATTTAAAAGTGATATTTGAAAATTGTAATATTAAACCAATGGTTAACCAGATTGAACTACATCCAAGCCATAATCAAGATGAAACAGTTAAATTCTGTAGGAATAATAATATATTAGTTGAAGCTTGGGGACCTCTTTCCACTGGTAGAATATTTAAAGTTAAAGAAATGCAAGATATAGCAAATAAATATAATAAATCAATTGCTCAAATAACTTTGCGTTGGCATATTCAAAATGAAATTCTTCCACTTCCTAAGTCAGTTACTCCAAGTAGAATAAAAGAAAATTCTATGATATTTGACTTTGAATTATTAAAAGAAGATATGGAACTAATCCAAAACTTAAAAGGTTGTGAAGGCTCTGGAGTAAATCCTGATAATATTAATTTTTAAACATAAAAGAAGCTTAATATATTTTTAAGCTTCTTTTATATTTGTCGAATACTTTTGTTTGATATTCATAAAATATATTATTATACTATAATCGAATGATATGTTTCATACTTATCTAACTATAATAAAAGGGGGCTATATTTTATGAATAATTCTATAACCTATAAAGATATTTTTAAACAGAAAGAGGCATTGAAGCTTTTTATTGCTAATATTGTTAGTAGATTTGGGGATTCTATAGATTCAATTGCTTTTACATGGCTAGTTTATGAAATTACAAATAATCCATCTTGGTCTGCCATTATATTTGGAGTAAACATGCTTCCATCTATTATATTTCAACCATTTGCTGGTGTATGGGTAGAACGAATGGATAAGAAAAAAATTATGATTATAACAGATGTCATAAGGGGGGTATGCGTTTCTCTAATATCACTACTATTTATTTTAGGTATCTTAAATCCATTTATATTACTGTTTATAACTTTTATCAACTCATCTGTAGAAGCATTTAGACTTCCTGCAAGTTCTTCTATTCTGCCTAAACTACTACCTAAAGATTATTACGAATACGCTATATCTTTTAGTAATACAGCATGTAAAATTTCAGAATTAGTAGGGCTTGCAGTTGCTGGTGGCATCATTGCAACATTTGGTATGCAAACAGCTATTTTATTAGATGCAATTACATTTATTATGTCAGCTATTATAATAAGCTTCATAAAGTTAAATACTCATGTTAGTAAATCTTTTTCTTCTTTTAGTGAGAAAAACACTTACTTCACTGACTTAAAAGACGGATTTAAGTATATAAAAACAAAAAAAATTATATTAACATTATGTATTATATGTGCACTTTTAAATACAGGGCTTGTACCACTAAATTCGCTTCAAGCCCCTCTTGTAAAGACTGTTTTTAATGGTAATGTAGGACTACTTACTATTTTAAGTGTTACTCTTAGCTTAGGTATGATTATTGGTTCTCTTATTTATCCTACAATAAATAAGCGTATTAAAAACACAATCCTTATGTCTATATCTGGCTTATTTTTAGGGATTTATTATATATTAATAATCTTTATATCCACTTTAAATTTATCTTATTTTATGGCAAATATTCTATTAGGAATAATCTCTGCTATACTTGGACTATTTGTATCATTGCTCTCTGCTTCCTTACAAGTTTTATTTATTAAATCTGTAGAAGAAAATTATTTATCAAGGTGTAGTGCAATTTTTAATGCTTCTTCATGCTCTACAGTACCAGCTATGTCTTTCATTATTTCTATTGCATCATCTTCTATGTCCGTTAATAGTATATTCATAATCAACGGTTTTTTACTCAGCTTTATATTTTCCCTATATTTATTTAAATTTATAAATAAAGGAGAGTTATAACTACTGATTAAGTTCTTTTAAAAGTTAACAATAATTGTTATCATATACTTGAGGTGTTTATTTTGAAAACAATTTTAAAAAAAGATATAAATTATTATTCTGAATCACTAGATCTTCTAAAATTAATGACTAATGACTTTAGCTTTGAAGATTTAAAAAATAGATTAAAAAGAAATTATCCATTATGTAATGAATATACAAGCACCGTAATAGATATAATATCAAGAATTGCTGCAAAAGTATTTTCAAATTTGGATTTTTCAAAAGAAAGATTAGACTTCTTTTTTAAAGATTTAAACTTAAATGATTTGAGCATTGCAGATATATTACTTTTAAATCAAAACAGATTTTTAGATATTTCATTAGAAGAACAACTCACTTTAATTAAAAATATGAGTTATAAAGAAAAGATTTATAACTTTGCCCAACTTCTTTCTTCCAATGATATTGCAGGTACAGAGCTTAAAAATACTGAAATTGCTTCTTTTGAGGAACTTGTATCTCTTATATCATCATTAGATACAAGTATAGAAAACAAGTGGAATATTCAACTTGCTTTTTTAAATATAAACTCATTGATAGAAGAACTTTCATCAATGCTAAATACTTGCGTGCTTGAACTAAAAAAATATGACAAAGAACTCTCTAAATTAACTAAAGATTTTACGGATTATTGGGAACCATTTATTGAACAAAATGATATATTGCATTTTCTTACCTCTTCTCTAAACTATGATTTAGGTTCTGGATATGAAGAAATAATTGTATGTCACTCAATATTAAATCCTTCAAACATTTCATTTTCTTTAGATAATGATAATATATATAAAAATGTTATAAAAATCGGTGTTTTATTTAATGATAAATTTACTATTGAAACTAGAGTTAATTCAAATCATTTGGAAGTATATCAAAATCTAAAACTTCTGGGTGATAAAAGTAAATTTGATATATTAGTGTCTATTAAAGATACTTCAGCTTATGGCCAAGAACTATCTGAAAAATTCAACCTTTCTACTTCAACAATATCACACCATATGACTGCACTAATAAATGCTAGATTTGTTAAAGTTGAAAAGAAAAATAATAGAATTTACTACAGTATGAATAAAGATATTCTTGAAAATTTTCTTAATGAAGTTAATAACCTATTACTAAAATAAGAAGAGCCTTAAACTCTTCTTTTATTTTTTATAAAAAAATTTATTTTTCTTTGTATATATTTTCTTAATTTGTCCATAATATTAATGTAATCATAATAACCTACTATATATGGTAGCAATACCATATATAATCCCCCTATGTCAAAGGACAGTCCCTAACCAAGACTGTCCTATTTTTATACATAGATTTTTATTTCATTAAATAATTCTAAGAATTCCTTTTCAACTTCGCTCATAAGAACAAACTCTAATGAATAATTACCTACTAAATCCTCTCCTATAATTTCATGAAAATTCATAAGGTACTTCATCTCATATTTTAGCATTGAATCATCAACACTTTTAATTAGATTAAGCTCCTCCTTTGTTAAGTCTCCAATACCATACTTCTTATAAATTGCATTTTGTAATTTATCTTCTATAATAAGGTATTCTTTAAGTTCCTTTTTAACAGGTCTTGTAATATCTGAAAGATAGGCTTCCGACCCATCATGTAACAAGCAGGCAAGCTGAACTCTATTTGAGTATCCTCTTACTTTTGCTTCTTTAGCACAATTTATTGAATGTTGTGCTACACTGTAGAAATGATTAGTATGTCCATTTCCTCTACATATTAAAGACAATGCATGTCCAATATCTTCTATTAATATTTCCTCTTCTCTTGGATCTAAAGGATAAAACTCAACCTCTTTTCCTGTATATATACAGTCACCTTTTCTCATGTTATCTCCTTTCAAAATAAAAACCACACTATAAGTGTAGAACTATCCATAAAATAAAAATTACTTATGGAACTTCCATGTATTATCCTCTCATCTATACATCCATAATCACTATGGACCACTCAAATATTAACACAGAATCGCGTAAAAATAAATATAGCCATGAATGAATTAAGTGACGAAACTGCAACCAAAACTAAATATGATAATCACTGTGAGAATGTATAGAAAAAGGTTTGTACAAATTATTTTGGTAGCTTTAATTCTAGCAAAAAGAAATATTTATATATTGTTTTAAATATATGAAGAAATAAATATATATTTATATATTTAAAATGCAGGTTAGGATAAGTTTATATGATATAAATTCAAAAAAATATTTTTATTATAATATTGAAATGGAAATCATGTATTTCTATCAACAATAATAATCACTTGTCTTATACTAAAATACTTTTTATATTTATAAAAGCAACTTGTTCCTACTTACTAATATATTTTCAAAAAAATAAATCCTGCAAAAAAATGCAGGATCTATTTTTATTTAATACTACTCAGCAACACCCAAATCCTTCCATATAACATCCATAGTTCCTGGGGTAATTCCTTGTACAGAATACCATATACATTCATATTTATGTCCGTTATATATTACTACATCTCCCATAACATAATTTTTAGTAGCACTATAGTCATCCTTAGGAGGTGTTGTATTACTTACAACTGTTACTACAGCTTTTACACTTCTTTCTGCATCACTACTATCTTTAATGGAATACATTAACTCATATTTTCCAGTTTTAGTTGTATCCACAGTTCCTGTAACAACTATTTTACTGGTTATATCTCCATCTTCTTTATCTAAAGCTTTAATTCCAACTAAAGGATCGAAATCATCTCCAATTAGTATATTTGAGTCTTTTACTCCCCATAAAGTAGGAAGATAATTACCATTTGGTTGTTGTATTTCTTGTGTAGGATCTGGTTCGATAACTATTTCGGCTGAGACTAAGTCTTTCCATATGGCAGCCATAGTTCCAGGTATTATTCCTGACGCAGAATACCATACGCATTCATACCTACGTCCAGCATAAACTACTATATCACCTTTTGAATAAGACTTCTTTGAATCATAGTTATCAGCTTCAATTATTGTCTTTTTACCAACAGTAATTACAGCCTTAAGAACTCTTTCCCCTCCATTGTTGTCTTTAACAGAATATATCAACTCATATTTACCTTCTTTACTTACATCTACAACACCTGTAACAACTATTTTACTAGTTATATCACCATCTTCCTTATCTAACGCTGTTATTCCTTCTAATGGATTAAACTTATCTCCTATTACTATTTTCTTGTTTCTAACTCCAGCAATGTTAGGTAGAGTATTCCCATCAGGAGTTACAGTTTCCTCATCCGAAGAATATCCATATAAGGTTTGTCCTCCATAAGCTTGTGAAGATTTATAAACTCTTTGGTTCATAGTAAGACTAATTACACCTTCTAAATTATCAACAGATTCCTTTGTGTCTAATGTATACGTCTTACTTTCACCAGGTTTTATAAATTTACCATCGTAAGTATCACTTAATTTTATAACATACTTACCATTCTCTTCTACTACATTTGAGCTTTCTAATGGATATTGTACCCCAGATATAGTAAGACCATAGGTCTCTAGATATAATGTTGGATTCATTAAGGTTTTTGCAGGTAATTCTACTGCACTTAATACCTCATCCGATTCAGATAGTTTTTCATTATTTGTAATTGTTATTTTTAATTCACTATTTCCACTACTTCCCATTATTGCCTTTGTAGGCTCTATTTTTGCAGTAACATTTACTTTATAACTTGAAACATCATATTTAGGCAAACTTACTGATCCAAATAAAGACTCTTTAGTTGCTTTGGTTAATTCATCACGTTTTGTAGATGTAGTTGTTTTATCCATTGATGCCATCCAAGCAATCATTCCACCAAGGTTATTCTCCTTTACATATTTACATTTCTCTTGTATTGATTTTACATTATCATAGCTAAAAAAAGCACCTGTTGTTGGATTATATAAATATGGAGCCTTAGCTTCATCATCCCAATACTCTTTTAATCCAGAATATTTTGATTTTAATGCATCTAAAGCATTGTAAGACCATACTCCTGTCATACGACCACCCTCACCATTCTTCAATGGTGCCTCAGGCCAAGCACCTGTTGTTGGTGTTCCATCTGCATCTGTTGTAACTAAGGCTGCATCTCCAAACAAGCCAGGTGTTGCTGTAGCTGTCTCCTCACTACTAACTTTTTCCCAACCACGAGTATAATAAGCTGCACCAATTACTATTTTTTCAGATGGTGCTCCTTGGGATAGATAATACTTAACACTTTCATCTATAGATAATCCCTTATCCTTAAATGGATCTTTAGAGTTAGTGTATAATCCTGTTTGGTGTCCACTAATATTATCCCATGCTCCTCTCATATCATAGGTCATGATATTAGCAAAGTCTACTAAACTAAATAATTTTGGTACATCTATTCCTGCAGATACTTTTTCTATTGGAGCTGGTAGGGCCACTGAAAGTTCATAAGTCTTATTAAGCTCCTTACCTTGAGCATCTAGAGCGTTTCTTAAATCTTGCAACAAATCAATAAAGTTTTCTTTATCAGCTGAAGTGCTATATTTTGTTCCTTCATCTCTTGAGTTATCACAAAGGTCAGGTTCTCTTACAAAGGTTGGGTACTCCCAATCCACATCAACAAAGTCCATGTTAGTATATTTAATAAATGTCATTACATTCTGCACAAACTTAGTACGACTCTCTTTATTAGCACAAACTTTTGAAAAATCCCCTGATTTTGACCATCCACCTAGTGAAACTCCAATTCTCAAATTAGGATTTTCACTCTTTAGCACCTTAAATCCATTTAAAATACCGGCATTAGGTTCGCCAGCTAACACGTCACTGTTTCCTACTGCATGAGTCATTGCAGCATCTTTATCGGTAAATTGTAGGTTGCCGTGCTCATCAAAGTCTAAAAATGCAAAGTTAAGATGTGTTAATTGATCTGCAGGTATATCCTTTGGATTAAACTGTTTCTGCCCACCCCATATAGACCAATCACCATAATACATAACATTGCGGTACTTTTGTAATCCTTGTGCTTCAACAGTCATAACTGATCCATTCTTCTTTTGATCAGCAGCTATTACAGGAACTGTATTTGTCATAAGTATACAAGCAATTGTAGCTATGGCTACCATTGCTTTAGCATTTTTATAAAATGCCTTCTTTAACATGACTTAACTCTCCTTCATTGATATATAATTTATTTTCCATTGGAAACAATATCAATCACTACAAAGCAAAACCAAGAAGCAATTCTATATTTAACTATATTCTATAAGAGTCACAATAATACATATATTTACAAAAGTAAATTTATTTAATAAAAAAACCACACTAAAAGTGTGGTCTTATTCATTAAACACGTATTTTTTATGGAGCTTCCATGTATTATCCTGCCACTTATATATTGTTACATTATCAAAGCTACAGTTAAAGTTACAAGAATATTCATTTACATACTCCCAAAGATCATTGTATATATTTCTTATTTTTTTTGAAGATATTGTTACATGAATTATTTTATTTTTTCCATCTTTTTTATCGAAATTTATATAGGATACCTTTGACAATTCATCAATAAGTCTATCATGGACTTCTTTCCCTTCCTTAGACATTTTTACATCCATATATATAACCCTATCATCAAAATGGTTATATCCTTCTATCTTATATGGAGCTTTGCTATGCTTTTTAGTAAAGTCTTGAAGAATATCTTCTATTTCTTTTATTTCGCCCTCTACCTCAAAGGGTGCTTTTATTGTAAAGTGTGCAGGAAGTTTAGAGGATCGTGCTTTGAACTTTTCAAATACTTCTCTTCTTAAATTATTATTAAACTCCCCTCCTGCTCCATGTACAATTGAAACTATAACATACCTCATTATTCTCTCCTATCTATAAGATGTGTCGAAGCAAAATCTGGACCATTATGATTATTCTTTGTCCTATCTACTACTTCATCCCCTCTATCTGATACATCTAATGAATCCATAATCTTATTCTTTGAATTATATGTTTCCAATGGCATTTGTAATTTTATTTGTTGTCCATTCGAAAAATCTTCTCCTACATTCATTGTTGTTAATTCACTACTCATTTGGGTTACCATTTCAACATCATCATTTGTATTACTTATCTCATTAATATTGGTTTTAGAATTTTCTACTATCTCTTCAAACTTATTTCTATATTTTTCCATATTAAGTCCTCCTAAAAATAAAAACTAGAGTATTTCAACTCTAGTTTTTACTTAATTATCTTAATATATTTATAAATAACGTTATTACTGCTGAGTTAACAAAATCAATAAATAAGCATCCTACAATTGGAACCACTAAGTAAGGAGTTGGTGCATATCCAAACTTTGCTGTTAATGCATCCATATTAGCAACTGCATTTGGAGTTGCCCCCATACCGAAACCACAATTGGCTGAGGCAAAAACAGCTGCATCATAGTCTTTCCCCATAATTCTAAAGGTTATAAAATATGCAAATACCCCCATTAATAAAGCTTGTGCAATTAACATAACTAACATAGGAAGTGCTAAATCAAACAACTCCCATAATTTTAGTCCCATCAATGCCATAGCCAAAAAGAATGAAAGACTTATTCCACCTATAGTTTCAATCTCTTTATCCTCAAGTTCTACTTTTCTAAAATCACAGATATTTCTTATAACTGCAGCTGCTACCATAGCACCAATATATGACGGAAAAGTTAATCCTAAATCTTGAATAAATTTTGAAATAATTGACCCTATTCCCATGGCTAAAAATATCCATGCAACAGCATTCATCAATCTTTTATGACAAAGTATAGCTTGATTGTCCTCATGAAAATCGCTAAGTGGTAATGAATGGTCTTCTGAATGCTTTGGTGTATCTATATTTTTTCTTTCAATTAAATTTTTAGCTACAAAACCTCCAATAAAGCTTCCCATAACTAATCCAAATGTAGCTGAAGCAAAGGAAACTGTAGTTGCACCAGCCACACCCATCTCTTCTAATAACGGTCCAAAAGAACCTGCTGTTCCATGTCCACCTACCATAGGTATAG
This sequence comes from Clostridium paraputrificum AGR2156, assembly GCF_000424025.1. Lineage (NCBI taxonomy): Bacteria > Bacillati > Bacillota > Clostridia > Eubacteriales > Clostridiaceae > Clostridium > Clostridium paraputrificum. The sequence goes on along the minus strand of NZ_AUJC01000004.1, from coordinate 346,044 downwards.
ATCCAGTACATAAACCTAATAATGGATTAAGATTGAATACGGTAGCCAAAGAGGCACCTAAAGCATCTTGTAATACCACTAAAAGCATAGCTAAAGCTAGAAATATTCCTACCTTAATTCCACCCTTTTTTAATATTTTTAAACTTGCCGTATATCCTATACTTGTAAAAAATGCAGTCATAAAAATATTTTGAAGCGTTATATCTAAATTTATTGTAGCTATATTAGTTATTCTTAAAATCAGTACTAGTACAGCAAATAATAATCCTCCTATTACTGGAGCTGGTATACAATATTTTGAAAGTAATTTTACTTTCTTTCTTAAATACAGACCTATATAAAACACTATTGTTGCAAGTGCCATAGTCTCAAATATATCTAAATTAATTGTCATAAACTTGTTCCTCCAAAACTCTTCTAATGTAAATTAAAAATTTATCTTTAGCTGTGATATTTTTCTATCTATTAGATATTATTCAGCTTTTCTAAGATTTTATTATATTCTTTTTCTAGCTTTTCCTTAATAATATCATTTTTTTCTATTGATAACCTTGATAAAACCTCTGAAAGTTTCGTCCTTAAAAGCATTTTCTCATCCTCTTTGTTATTTCTTACTTTTTTATGGTCCTGAGAATAATCATAATAATTTCCTCTAAAAGTTATAAGCTTACAGTTTTTAATTTCAAAAATTTTATTACATATATAAGATATTAATTTTCTATCATGACTTATTATAATAAACTCTTTATCAGTTCCACTAAGAGCTTCCTCTAAAGCAGTTATAGAGTTTATGTCTAAATAGTTAGTAGGCTCATCTAATATTAAAAGATTATTGTCATCTAATAATACTTTACATAAACTCACCTTAACTTTCTCGCCACCACTTAGTATTCCCACATTTTTATGAACATCATCTCTTTTAAATCCAAATCCACTAAGACATATCCTTATAAAACTCTCTTCAAATCTAGAGTTATATTTTATATTTTCTAAAATAGTTAAATTGTCATTTAATATTTTTTGTTCTTGGTCAAAATAGCCAATCTTTACTCTTTGATTAACTTTTATATTATCAACATTATTTATAATTTCTTTAATTAATGAGGTTTTACCCGAACCGTTATCTCCTATTAAGGCAACTTTATCCCCCTTATTAATTACAAAATTGCTATCTTTTATAAGAGTTTTATTACCACGCTTTATGCATATATTTTTACCCTCAGCAACTATTTTAGAGTATATTTCTAGTCCATCTTGAACTTTTATCTTTATATTCTTAACTTTCTTAGGCTTTTCTTTTATCTCTAGATGTTCAATTCTACTTTTTAATGCTTTTACATTGCCATCAAGCTTCTTCTTTCCCTTTTGTCCACCCATCTTATGAAGCCTAGCTTCAGAGTTTCCCATTCTTTTAGGTGTTCTCTTTATAGAATTCTTAATTTCTTCTTTTCTAATTATAGCTCTTTCAAGATGTTCTTTTTCATTAATATATTTAATATATTCTCTTTCTTCACTTAAATTTTCTAATTCTTTAACTTCTAAATATTTAGAATAATTTCCATTATACTTTTTAACTTTACCGTCCTTTAGCTCTATAATTATGTTGCAAACATTATCTAAGAACTCCCTATCATGAGATACTAGCAGAAGGCCACCATCATATTCTAATAATAGTTTTTCTAGAGAATCTATTGTACTTCTATCTAAATTAGAAGTTATCTCATCTCCAATTATAAGTTTGGATTTCTTCTTTAATGAATTTACTATCTTAAACTTTACTTTTTCCCCTCCAGACAAATACTTGTCAAAAAGGTTTGGTGCTTTAATACTAGTAGAATTCCACTCATAATCAAAGTCACATTCTTCAACAAAATCTACACCTTGGCTTATATAGGAATAACTATTACATATAGTCACTTCACCACTATCCCTTTCCTCTTCACCAATAAGTATCTTAATCAAGGTTGATTTTCCCGAACCATTCTCCCCAACTAATCCAATTCTATCACCTTGGAATATTTTTAATTCATCTATATCTAGAATCATTCTATCCCCATAACTTTTTTTAACATTAAATAAGCTTCCTAACAACAAAAAAATCCCTCCAATCTTAAACGGAGAGAGCAGAAAAATAACGTAATGTAAAACTAATCTACCCTCAAACTTGCACAACAAAAAAACCTTATTATAAGGTGACTTTTTTTCTTATTGCACTAAAATTTAACAATAGATTATATTCTCATTTCTTAAATACCTATGCCTTTCTTTAATTTTGAAAAACTTACGTTCATATTATATCACACTTATGTATTTTATCAATAATTATGTAAATGTCACAAGTTTTATCCAATTTGAATAACTTATAATAGAAAGCAATCACCTGAATAGGCCAAAGGAGGATACTATGACTATAAACTCAAAATCTTTTGATACCTTCGAGGAGTTGTCTCAAGAATTGGATCTTATAGGCTTTATGTCTGCTTATACTAACATACCATTATCTAAGATAAATACTTATATTAAGTTTGATAATATTGAGTTTGGTGGCGCTAATGATATCACTTATAATAAGGATGAAAGTTCTTTTTCTATAACTGAAAACCACACCTATATTCTTCTTTCTAGATATATTGGAAAAAATGTTGCTAATAGCACTAATTCTTTCATTATTTATGCTAATAATATTCCAATAAGTTCTTTAACTCAAGAAACTTCAACTAATGGTGACCTTAATTGTAACAACTATATTTTTTATACCTCTACCACACCTACTGATATAAAAATACTTAATACTGGTGAAAGTAATATACAAGACTTTAAGTGTAAATTTCTCATATTAGAAATGGATTAAATAAGTAGGATAGATGTTTATTTTTCACATTCCGTCCCAAGCTCCAAATCACAGAAAAATAAATATCTATTCACTTCCTACTTAAGATATGGAAACTATAAAATTATTTTCCTTTATTTTATAGTTTTTAATATTAAATTGTAATACCCCGCTTAATTTATACCTAACTAAAATTTTATATTTTACTTTACATAAAAAAAGAAGGAGTTTCTCTCCTTCTTTTAAATATTTAAAGATAATATCCTATCTTCAAATTCTTTTCGCTGTTTCTTATTTATATCACCTAAGTTAATTTGAAACTTCTTATTTTCTTTAGTAACTACTATAACTTCATTCTTGGTTTTATCACTCTCTACATTTTCAATATTATCAATGACTATTTCCTTTTTGGTAATCATCCCTAAAATTTCAATCTTATTATCAGAAAATTTTAAAGTAGTTAAATAACTTTTTGCAAACCCTAATGCAATTAATACACAAGCTATTATGTATGCAATAATTATGAAATCTGACTGATTTTTATATAATCCACTTACTTTTATTGATATAAGCAAAAAAGCTGCAATTACATAAATTAATGAATATATAATATTTAATGCAGTTCCTCTATAATTCTTTATCATTTTATCCTCCAAAAAACAACTTCTTTCTCTCAATTATATAATATTTTTTAAAAAGAATAAATAGATCAATAATACCCATTAAATAAATCCAATAGATTTTTTTCTGATACATATCCTAAATCTTTTAAAGCTTTTCCTATCAAATTTAATGCATATGATATTTCCTCTAATCTAGCATTCTCTCCCATATGTCCAATTCTAATAATTTCATTATCATAAGGTTTAAGTGATGTTGAAATTATTGCGTTGTATTTATCATTTATGTAATTTTTTAATTTAACTGCCCCAATATATTCTGGAACTTTAAAGGCTGTTACAGTATTACAAAATCCATTTTCTAAAAACAATTCTAACCCAAAGCCTTGGAGTGCCTTTCTTGTAGCATCAGCAACTTTACTGTGCCTAAGTATCACATTCTCTATTCCTTCGTCAAGTATGTTGTCTAAAGCTAGATCTAGTGCCATAATATCACTAATAGGCATGGTGTAAGGAAACCATTTTTCTATATAATAATTCTTCCATATATTTAAATTACAATAAAATCCCACAACAGAAGTTTTCCTACTTTCCATAACTTCCTTAGCTCTATTACTTAAAGTTACTGTAGTCAATCCAGGAGGAGCTGAAAAAGCCTTTTGAGAACCTCCTAAAAGTACATCTATTTTCCAATCATCACCTTTAACTTCTTCTCCCCCCATTCCTGCAACAGAATCTACTACAGACAAAATTCCATACTCATTTAATAACCTACATATTTTAGAAATATCATTCTTAACTCCAGTAGGCGTATCACAATGTACTAAAGTTGCATATTTAAAATCATGATCTCTTTGCAAAAACTCATTTAATTTGTCAGTATCAATTTCTTTTCTATAATCTGATGAATAGTACACACCATCTCCACCATATATTTTAACAAAATCCATAAACCCTTTTCCAAAAATGCCATTATTAATAACTAAAACCCTATCTCCTGGCTCTGTTAATGTTGCGCAGGCAGCTTCTAAACCTAATATCCCTTCACCACATAATATATATGTTTCATTTTTAGTATTAAGAATTTTACTAACCTTATCACATGTGCCCTTATAAAATTCAACAAAATCAGTGTCTATATCTGGATTAGTAGTTACTTTAGACCTTTCTAATCTAACATTGTCTCTTACATTTGTTGGCCCAGGTGTATAAACAAATTTATTATTCATCCCCAATCTTCCTTTCCCTATGAATATGGATAAATACTAACACATCCCTAATTCTTATTCAATTGTACTGATACAATGCCTCAAGCAATTAATATATATAAAAAAGGTTATTGTATGTTTCATACAATAACCTCTCAATATAACAAATTCATATTATTTCTTATTTATTTTATTATTCCACTTGTGCCCACAACATGCACATACTAAATCTAAATTTTTAGATGATACACTTCCCAAAACATTTCCATCAAAATCTGTAAGCATAGCTTCACCACCAGTATTTAGAATCTTGTATTTTTTCTTTGTGGTTTTTAAGTTTGTAGCTAAACATTTTGGACAATATAAAATACCTTCTTCAGTATATTTTTCTATTTTTAGCTTATCATCTTTTTCCTTCATTTTCAAAAATTTTTCTGCTTCTTTAGCTTGTACTAACATTAAGCTTTCCTTTTGAGACCTCTTTAATAATTCTAAAAAACCCATCCTTATTCCTCCCCTTGTAAGCTTAATTATATATTACATCATTTTTTTTTATAAAAAAAGGGTGGAATAAATTTTAAACTTATTCCACCTAATAACTATAATTTTTTATGAATTTAGGATTACTATTAGTTTACCAAACTAAAATTTTTTTATACCCTAATAATTTATATTTTTAACTTTACTTGTTTAAAATAATTTATTCTGTCAATAATTAAGATATAAATAACTTTCAAATCAATATTTTAATTTCATATATGATTTAAACCCAGACTTAGAGCGAAAATAATTCGCTCTATTTTTTTATCTATTTATTGCATTTAAATAGGCTCTAATCTTCCTGTATATCCTAGTGTACCATACGACAAGTTATATAATTTTTCAAATCCTGCATCATTAAGTATATTACATGCAACAACACTTCTATGACCTGCTCTACAATAAACTAAAATCGGTTTATCTTTATAATCTTCTAACTGCTCAATTTCCCATTCAAGTTCCTCTACAGGAATATTAATAGAATTAGGTATATTACCTGTTTTAAATTCATTATATCTTCTAACATCTAGAATTACTAATTCTTTGTTATTTTCTATAAAAGCCTGCGCTTCTTTATCACCTAAGTTTTTTATAAAATCCATCACTTTACCTCTTGTGTTTAAAATTTATACTTATTATATTATTTTAATAATATATTTTCAATAATATAAATAAACTCTAGTAAAATTATTTACTAGAGTAAGATTGTAGACAAAAAGCATTTTCTCCGATTGGAGAAAATGCTTTTTGTCTATAATCTGAAAGGGAACATTATCCCATCTAAATTAAATATATTCCAATAATCCATGTCTTTCATATCGTGATAATTTTTCTATCTTGTTTTTTTCATCAACAAATACTACACGTGGTTTATGATCCTTTGCTTCCTTCTCGTCCATATTACAATAAGCCATTATTATAATTTTATCTCCAACTTGTACACATCTTGCAGCTGCACCATTTAAGCAAATTAAACCGGATCCTCTTTCTCCAGCTATTGTATATGTCTCAAATCTACTACCATTATTTATATTAACAATTTGAACTTTCTCATATTCTAATATTCCTGATGCTTCTAATAAATCCTTATCTACAGTTATACTTCCAATATACTCTAATTCAGCTTGTACTACAGTCGCTCTATGAATTTTTCCTTTTAACATTTTTATATTCATTTGCTTTCCTCCATTAAATCTCATAAGTAAAATTATCTATTAGTCTTGTTTTTCCTATATATATAGCTATTGCAACTAAAACATTATCTTTAATTATATCCAGCTTTTCCATAGATAACGAATCCACAACTTCTATATAATCTACTTTAGCTAATGGTTCTAATTGTATCTCTTTATTAATTATATCTACTAATTCACTACACTCTCTTAATCCATTATCTAAAGCTTCCTTACCCAATTTTAGGGCTTTATTTAATATAGTAGCTGCTTTTCTCTCTTCATCATTTAAATAAGTATTCCTAGAACTCTTAGCCAATCCATCATTCTCTCTAACGATTGGACAACCTATTACATTAACATCAAAGTTAAAATCTCTTACCATTCTCTTTATAACAGCTAATTGTTGTGCATCTTTCTCCCCAAAGTATGCATTATTAGGTGAAACTATATTAAATAATTTACAAACTACAGTACATACACCTCTAAAATGTATTGGTCTACTCTTACCACACAATCCTTTAGTTAATCCCTCCATAGCCACAAAACTGCAGAAATCATCAAAATACATTTCATCTACTTTAGGTGCAAATATCAAATCAACTCCTGAGTCACTACATAAACTAGCATCTCTCTCTAGATCTCTTGGGTAATTAGCTAAATCTTCTTTAGGGCCAAATTGAGTTGGATTTACGAATATACTTACTACCACTCTATCATTTTCTTTTACCGCTCTATCTATAAGGCTCTTATGCCCTTCATGTAAATATCCCATAGTTGGAACAAACCCTATTTTAAGGCCTTCTAACTTCCACTTTGATACGTATTTCCTTACATCTGTTATACTATTTGAAATATTCATAATTTACTCCTTAATATAATTTTTCTATTACTTCATCATCTATCTTAAATCCATGCTTTTCTTCTGGAAAAATTCCATCTTTAACTTCATTTATATATTCTTTAAAAGCTAATTTCATAACTTCTCCTACATTTGCATACTTTTTTACAAACTTAGGCGTAAAATCAGAAAACATTCCTAACATATCTTGATAAACTAATATTTGACCATCACATCCATCACCAGCACCAATTCCTATTGTGGGTATACTTAATTTACTTGATACCAATTTAGCTAGCTTTACAGGAACACACTCTAGAACAATTGCAAATGCTCCTGCTTTTTCTACAGATAAAGCATCTTCTAATAATTTTTTAGCTGCTTCTTCACTTTTTCCTTGTACCTTGAATCCACCGAATGAATTTACTGATTGAGGTGTCAATCCAATATGCCCCATAACAGGTATAGATGCATTTACAATAGCTTTAATCTGCTCATGCATATCTTTACCACCCTCAAGTTTTATAGCCTGCGCACCACCTTCTTTTATTAATCTACCTGCATTAACTACAGCATCATATACAGATGTCTGATAAGACATAAAAGGTAAATCAGCAACCACCAATGTATTTTTAGCTCCCCTTGAGACAGCTTTTGTATGATGTATCATATCCTCCATAGTAACAGGTAATGTATCTTCATAACCTAAACATACCATTCCTAATGAATCTCCAACCAATATTCCATTTATTCCAGACTCGTCCATTAACTTTGCCGTAGAGTAATCATATGCTGTTAGCATAGTAAGCTTCTCTTTATTTTTTGACTCTTTAAATGTAACTGATGTATTTTTCATTGTTTATTCTCCAATCATTAATTCTATTTTCTCATAACTTCTGTATGCATTTTTCTCCTTTGCTATATTCAACAAACTTCTACTAAGCAAAGTATATATAGCCTTGACATCTCCATCTAACACATCTAAGTGACCCTTAATAGTAGTAACATCTCCTCTTTCTATAGGACCAGTTAATGCTTCTTTAACCCCCTTAGTATATACATTCTCAATGTTATTTTTAATTAATGGGTATAAAGCTTCAATAGCCTCTATATCAGTAAAATTACATTCTTTTAATAACAAAACACTATTATTTATTAATGCAATAATATGATTACTTACCATAACAGAAGCACAATGATATTTATACTTATTTTCTTTAGATATTACTTTTACTGTGTTTCCTAAACTACTAAATAACTCTTTAATGTTATTTAAATACTTTTCAGCCCCTTCGATTGTTATAAATGCACTTTTTAAATTTTTATGAGAATTATATTTGTCGCTGAATGCGAAAATAGGATGGATTGAATAACCATATGAACTATAATTATCTATTTCAGAAAATATACTTGATGATAGTGACCCACTACAATGACATATTATTTTTTCATTAATGTATAACTTTTTAATACTATTCCAAACTTCTTCTATTACTCCATCTGGAGTAGTAATGATAATAGTATCACATTCTTTTATAATATCTTTAATACTTGTAAAATATTTTGAATTTGTAAATTTAGCTGCTTCAATTGCTGAATTTATATTTTTGCTATAATACCCCACTAAATTTATATTATTTTCACTTAAATACTTCCCTAGCGCAAATCCTACCTTTCCTGCACCTATAAATCCGATTTTTATTGTTATCACCTCCATTCATAGAGTGTGATACATATTAGTCCCATTCTAAATAGATATGAGCTATACAAAATAAAAAAATTGTCAATCTGGTGTAGCTTCCTGAAAATACCACCCATGATAAAAATTTAACATATTTCCTCACATATTTCAATATTTTAAAATTTGGACATATATGAAAATCCATCTTTTAATTCTTTACATAAATCAACGAAGCCCACACTATCATGCACATTTCCAGCAGTAATATCAAACTCTAAATTAAAATCTAAATCTTCATTAATTTTCCTACTCAAATGGTCTTCAGGAACTAATGAATCTACACTACTACATTCTATTTATAATTTGTTATCTATATCTCTTTTTATCAAAAAAGGGTGTCGATTTTGTCGACACCCTGACTCTAGTAAAATTATTTACTAGAGTTATTATATTTATGAAAGTTTTTGACCACACTCACTACAGAACTTTCCTCCAGAAGTCTTTGTCCCACAACTTGGGCAGAACTTTGGATAAGACCCATTACTTGAATCTTGAATATTATTATTCTGAGTAGTATTATTATTGCTATTTTGTTGCATATTATTCATCATTTGTTGTCCCATTGACATACCCATTTGCATTGCTAACATATCAGATGCAACATTACCACCATTCATCTTTCCAGATGTCATTCCTTCAACCATACTAACTTGTTGATACTTACTCATATCCCCAACCATACTTTGAGAAGCTATTTTATTAATCATCTTTTGAACTTCTTCAGGATATGAAAAACTTGCTATATTAAAATTAGTTATGGATATTCCAATTTTACTCATTTCATAGTCTAAATCCTCACAAATTCCTCTTGATATATCAAATGAATTAGCTTGAAGGTTAAACATATCTTTTCCCTCTTTAACTATCCACTTCATTAAAAGTTGGTCGAGAAAAGATAAAACTCTTTCTTTAGTTTCATCAATTGAATACTGATGCTTTATACCAGCTATTTTATCAATAAAAGCCATATGGTCTGAAAGCTTACAATTAAATGTCCCATTTGCTCTTACAGGCATTCCTCCTGGCAATGCTTGATTAGGAATATTTATAGCTTGTCTTGTTCCCCATCTTACAGTAAACTCTTTGGTATTAATAAATAATACCTCAGCTCTTATTCCACTATTAAACCCAAATTTAAAGCCTTTTAATGTAGATAAAAAAGGAATAATTTCAGATTCAATATCATAGCTTCCTTCATCGGTAAATACACCTTCAAGTTTTCCATTATACATAAATATGGCATCTTGCCCTGGACGAATTATTAATCTTGAACCCTTTTTAATTTCTTTATTATCCCATTTCCAAAATAACAAATCATCTCTATACTCTTCCCATTCAACTACATTTGAAAATTGTTTTGAAAATAAACCCATGCTCTTCTCCTCCTATGAATTGCTTAAATACATAAATAAACAAAATACTATAATTAAAACTATCACTATTAATACTATTTTGGCAATACTATATGGATATAATCCACTAACTTTTCCTGTTTGTCCATTTATCATAACCGTATAATTTTTACCTTTATAGTTATATGTTGTAGAATATACAGGAATTAAAATATACTTATATGTTTCATTAGAATATCCACCACTTAACCTTACACTTCTAACTCTATCATATCTACGTCTAACATTACTTTCTGCCATAGATCTTACTCCATCATTCATAATACCTATTGCATCTCTATGTCCACTTTCTAAATCTACGCTGTAGTTCTCTGATAAATGTCCTGATATATAATCAGGTGAATAAGGTAATAACTGCTTTAAATTAAATGGTTCTATTCCTTTAAATAGACCACTCTTATATCTAATTGAAGCTGGCACTTGTATGTCATCAAAGAAATTTTCTATATGGTCTGAGGTAAAATACCAATCAGTAACTACCTTGCGATATGTCTTACCATCTGCTCCTGTTCTAGTAACAGTCCTATCTCTGCCACCCTCTGCAGTGTAATCAAAAGAAGCTTGTGCATCAAAGGTCCAATAAGGTACATAAATACTTTGGAAGCCACCTCTTTGATATAAGTTCTTTAGTTCACTTGGTGCTAGTAGTCTCTTTTTCATCCAAGTATTAAATCTTTCATGAGCATCATTTTTATCAATTTTAAAAGGAACAACTCCATCAGGTATTAATGTTTCCTCTTGCTTTTCTGCCAAAACGTAAGCAGAACCACAATAAGGACATTTTTTAGCCGTCTCTAATCCTGAAACCTCAATTAAAGCCCCACAACCTTTACATTCCATTGTTTGAGTTTCTTTAATTTCAACCTTTATACTTCTTTTAGCATCTATTGTTAATGTATGTTCTTCTATAATTCCATCATTAGATTTTACATTCTCACTATTACCACAGTTTGGACACTTTAAGCATTGAGCTTTAGCATCAAACTCCATTACACCACCACAGCCCTCGCATTTGTAAACTGTACTAGACATATTACCCTCCCCCTTATTCTTTTTCTAACTCATCAAATAATCTCTTTAACTCCTCTTCCTCTGCTTTATCACTTGATAAATCATTTAATTCCTCCAAAGCTTTAGCATTAAATAACTTTTTGTCTGCCTCTTCCTCTAATTTTGAGACCTTATCCTCTATAGACCCACCATTTTTACCTGGAAGATTTCTCTCTTCAATCACTTTAGCACTATCTAATGTATTTTTAATTGTATTCATTCTTTCTTTTAAGGTATTAATATCTTTTGTCAATTTTTCTTCCATCTGCTTCATCTTATTAGAATTGTCTAGAATTACATTATAGTCACTAACTAGTTTACTCTCTTTAACCTTCAGCTCATTTATTTTATCTAGGAACTCACTTTCCCTTGAACTATCCCTGTCATCTTGAGCTCTTCTTAAATATCTCTCAGCCTTTGTTATCTCATCTCTGCATTCATTTAAACTTCTCTTCATTCTCTTTTCTTCAGTTATACAAGTTTCAACCTCTGACCTTATACTTCCTAAATCATCTTCGATTTTTCTTAAATATTCGTTAACCAGCTTTTCTGGAGCATCTTCCTTAGTTAAAATAGAATTAATGTTTGATGTCATTATGTTTGTAAATCTTTTTATAATACTCATAGCTCCCCCTTATATATACCATTTTATTTATGCCTATCTCTTAATATAATATTAATTTTACTGTAGATTACTGTCAATACAAACTGTTATTTACATATCTATAATATTAAAAAAACCAGAGTAAAATTCTATACTCTAGCTTTTTATAATTTATTATTCTATTTCACTAAATAAGCTTTGTGATTCCTTAGATGTCATGTCCACTATTTTATAAAAGAATTCCTTTTGCGATAAATCTTCTCTTTCTAAATTTCCCTCTATTTTTCCATCTTTTATTAGTAATATTCTTTCACAGTAACTTGCTATCATTGAATCATGGGTTACCATTACTATTGTTTTTCCTTCTTTACTATTTAACTCTTTTAAAATCTTTAATAACTCATGAGAATTCTTACTATCAAGGTTTCCTGTAGGTTCATCAGCAACAATTATAGAAGGATTATTTACTAGAGCCCTTGCAATTGCAGCCCTTTGCCTTTGCCCTCCCGAACACTCATTAGGATATTTATCTACCACTTCTTCTATTCCTAACCTTTTTGCATACTCAACGGTTTTTTCCCTAATTTCTTTTGTACCTAACTTTTGGGATAGGGTTAGGGGAATAGCTATATTTTCCCCAACAGTTATATTATCAATCAAATTAAATTCTTGAAATATAAATCCTATATTTTCATATCTAAACTTGCTTAATTGAGTATCATACATTGAACATACTTCTATTCCATTTAACTCAACTAGTCCTTTTGATGGGTTATCTATTGTAGAAATTATATTTAAGAGGGTAGTTTTTCCTGAACCTGATGGTCCCATTATTCCTACAAATTCCCCTTTATAAACCTCTAAATTTATATTATCTAATGCTATTGTCTTACTTGTTGCAGTTCCATATATCTTTGTTAAATTTTGAACTTCTATAACTTTTTCCATATCTAATCACCCCTTAATCATTCTAAACACTCTATCTTTATATAACTTATAAGATATAATCCCTAATATAATAATAGTAATTAAAGGTACTATAATTATTTGAATTAGCTCTTTTATTAATAAACAATTTCTAATTACTGATGAAGTTCCCATTATAATTAAAGGAATAAATGTTAATACCAAAAATACAGAATAAAATACAAACATTTCTTTTTTTATAATAGATTTTAATTTTTCATCACTATAACCAATAAACTTTAAGTTTCTATAAATTATTTTCCTATTATTTATTTCAATTAACATCTTAAAAATAATTGCAAAGCTCAGCAAGGCTAATAAACTAAATAATTGTATATTAGTTATAAATATAGTTGAATATGATACATCCATAGAGTTTAACACAGGCCCTATTGTAGATGATATCGCCACCATTATAAATGCCATTAAGGGGGATATTTTCATTATTAGATTTATTACATTTCCTGACCACACACTTCTTTCAGAATCATATAGCTTTCCAGATTTCCTTTTTTTATCTAAATATTTTGGAACGCCAAATCTTATGGTTCCCATAGCACCTGCAACACACATAATCATATTTATCCAAATTACAGGTCCAACATTTTCTCCTGCAAGATAATATGTTGATACTAATCCTAAAATATAAGTTATAAAATACATAGCCGTTGGCTTTTTAAACAGCCTTTTATCTCTTTCAAATGTAGTTCTATTATAATTCATAAGTTCCAAAATAGTTCTTCTATAGCAGAAACCTGTAGCTACTAAAACAGACATAATAAATTCAATTATTATAACCCCTATAGTGAGTCCTATTGCCTCAGGAGATATATATAATATTGGTCTTTCTATCTCTAAATTTATTTTTATAAAATAATTATATATTGGTGAAGATAGTACAGCTAGCAATAATCCAATAATAATTCCAATGCCTTGTAATATAATATTTTGGACTCCTATATAAATAGCCGTCTTTTCAACTGATCCTCCACTTATTCCAATAATACCTATATCACGTACTTTTGTAGTTCCATAATAATTACTAATATAGCAACACATTAAAAAAGCTATAATTACAATTACAAGCATTATTGTCATATTAGATATTAGTACTTCACCACTCATATCACTAGAATAAAATATCCATTTATCATAAGTAGAATTTAGAATATTAAATATTACTATAACTGAAATCGCGTAGGTTCCTATACATACATAATATTCTTTTAAATTTTTAAGTAAGTTGTCTTTTGCCATTCTAATAAAATTCATATATTCATCTCCCCACAACAAAATACATATATTAATATTATAACATTTATGGTATTATTTACAATATATTGTATTAATCACCACTATATGTTACTATATTTAAAAACTTATAAAAAAGGGGGAAAATAAAATGTTTATATCATATCCTATGCTAATTATATTCAATCAAACCTCTATACTTATAAAGGATGTTAACATTACTTCTACACATCCATTATGGAAAGAAAAATGTAAAAAAATAAAAAAGAATGACAACAAAAGCTTTGGTTTAGGTAAGTTTACACAAAACGGAGTTACTGATATAGTTATTTCTTTTAAAGATACTGAAGGTAATTCTCACGAAGTTATAGCTGCAAAAGATGTTTGCATGAAAGGTATGCCAAAAGTAAAAATATTCATTAAATATAGTGAAGATGGTAAATATATAGCTGATTATAAATTAGATTTCGAATAAATATATAAAAACTTAAAAGTGTGCTGTTATAAAAAATATTAATTATTATGACAGCACACTTTTATTATATAAATATATTTTTTATTGCACATACTAACAATATAAGAAAGGAGTGATACTATGAATTTTAAAATGAGTAATGGAATAAAAATAGCTTTAATAGTTCTAGCTGTAATTCTAGTTATTGCTATTCCCATTGTTGGTAGCTATAATAGCTTAGTTAATTTAGAACAAACTGTTAATAAAGCGGAATCAAATATTGATACTCAACTTCAAAGGCGTTCAGATTTAATTCCAAACCTTGTTAATACAGTAAAGGGATATGCATCTCAAGAAAAAGATATATTTACTGACATAGCAAATGCAAGAAGTAAACTTGCTGGAGCCACTTCAGTAACAGAACAAGCAGATGCAGATAGTCAATTGTCTAATGCATTATCTCGACTTCTTGTTGTTGTTGAAAGATATCCAGACCTTAAATCAAATCAAAACTTTAGGGATCTTTCAGTACAGCTAGAAGGTACTGAAAATAGAATTGCAGTTGCTAGACAAGACTATAATACTGCTGTAACAAACTATAATGCTAAAAGGAGAAGATTCCCTACAACAATTATTTCATCACTTTTTGGATTTCAAGAAAAACCTTTATATAAAGCTAGTGCAGGTGCAACTGATGTACCTTCAGTAGATTTTAATCAACAATAAGGATGAAATCTAGAGTATTAAAATTTTTATCTTCTCTTTTATTAATACTACTATTAAGTTACAACTCCATAAGTTCAGCAATTTCTATTCCTACTCAAACAAATCTTAAATATTTAAATGATTACGTTGGAGTTATAAATGAGCCTCAGAAAGGAAATATACTAGGAATAGGAAGAGAGCTTGAACTAAAAACAGGTGCACAAGCCACTATAGTAATTATTAACTCAACTAATGGAACACCTATTGAAAATTATTCATTAGAGTTATTTCGTAGTTGGGGAATTGGCCAAAAAAATAAGGATAATGGTTTATTAGTTCTTATCTCAATTGATGATAAGGCTTGGAGAGTTGAAGTTGGTAGAGGACTAGAAGGCGCTATTCCTGATGCTTTAAGTAACAGAGTTATGGAAACCCTATCAAAACCAAGCTTCTTAGAAGGAAATTATAGCGAAGGTGTAATGAACTCCTATAGCACATTTTGTGATATAATTGCTAAAGAATACAATATAACTTTAGATAAGTCCTTACATCTTACAGTACCTAGTTATGGTAATCCAACCGAAAGGTCATCAAGAGGTTTTGCCTTTTCAGGAGGTATAATACTAATTTTATTTTTGCTAGATATCATACTGAATCGCGGAAGAATCTCTTCTACTCTACTTCAAATAATATTTTGGAGTAATATTGGTAGAGGTGGTCCTAGAGGAGGACCCGGTGGTGGTGGTAACTTTGGTGGCTTTGGTGGAGGCTCTTCAAATGGTGGAGGCTCTTCTGGAGGATGGTAAAAAGGACATACAAGAATCCCCAATTTCTTGTATGTCCTTTTTTATATTAATCTTCTTCTGCTGGTCCATCTAGTTCAAATTTATTAACGTATACTGCAGTATTATCAGCATTCTTTTCCAACTCCTTTGCATATTCTGCTAAGTGATTTGAATATTCCTTAGTTGATTCTGAAGATACTGCAATTTCTTCAGCTGAACTAAATATCTGTTGATTTACTAAAGATAACTTTTGTATTTGTTCCATAATAATCTTACTACTCTTATAAATCATATTTGAACTATTTGCTAGATTACCCATCTTTGGAGTCATAGTTGCTACATATTCTGATATATTAGCAAAGGATTTAATAGACTTTTCTACCCCTACCCACTGCTTGTCCAATTCTACTTTCATAATTGAAGTACTCTCAACCAGATTTTTAGAATTAATAAGTACATTATTAATTAATTGGTTAATTGAAACAGATGATTCCTTAGTTTTTTCTGATAACTTCCTTATTTCATCTGCAACAACAGTAAATCCTCTTCCAGACTCACCAGCTCTTGCAGCTTCAATTGCAGCATTTAATGCAAGCAAATTTGTTTGTTCTGCTACATTGTTAATTAATTCAGTGATATCATTTACCTTTTTTATATTATCATTCATTGCTTCTAATGTATTTAAGAAAGTCATAAATATATTATTAAATCCTTTTAATGAATTAGTTAGTTCTTTTAAATCAGCATTACTTTCAACAGCATTATTATCTACTGTTAATGTCATATTAGAAACTGTTTTTATATCACGTGCTGCTTCTTTAACCATTCTTGTAAGATTATTTATTTTCTCAATCATCCCCTCTATATTTGATGATTCATTAGAAATAGATTTAACTATATTGTTTATAGATAAAGAAATATTACTTGTATTATCCTTCAATTCAGAAGAAACACTAGTTAGTGCTAGGGATTGCTTGTTCATAGAATATGTTGACTCTTTTAGTTCCTTTATCATACCTATTGTAGATTTCTGCATAATATCTAACGCTCTACATATTGCACCAATCTCATCTTCCCTATTAAAATATTTTTCTTTAATTTTATAATGATATACCCCATTTGTTAAATACTCTATATGCAATCTTAGTCCGTTTAATAGCCTTGCAGTTTTACCATAAAACTTCCAAGAATACATTGCTGCTACAACAATTGCTACTATGCTAAATATTAATAAAATTCCTAAAATTAAATTTAAAGATGAATTTATTGATGACGTAACCCTCTCCACTTCATCTAAAAAAACAATTTCTTTTAATTTATTAGAAATTATTATACCAGAAATAATTCTAGAGAATCCCACAATCCCTAATGCAACAAAAGATACAATTAAGATTGTAGTTCTCGTTGTATTGTACTTAAAACTTTTTTTCGAGTCAAAATTTGCATTTAATCTCATAACATCCCCCTACGTAATCTTACCCATTTTTATACATAAAATAATCTTTTTAACAAATTATCCACAAATTAATACTATCATTAATTTGTGGATAATTCAATTAAAACTATTCTAATTTAAAACTATGGCACTTAGTTTCTGTATATACTTCTACATTATTTCCGGTTACTTGTATCCCTTCTAATGAGCATAAATTATTATCATTATACTTACATGGTTTTACGAAACATACCAAACTATCACACTCACCATCAGAATTTGTGTTGTTTGTAAGATCACTGTATAAAAGTCTATTTAAAAAAGATCCACAACATGTTTCTTCATCTACTGCTGCTGCTTTTCCTCCAATATTAACTCTATTAGCATAACAAGTGCCACACTTATTATGTGAACAATTTGTAACACTACAATCTATTCTATTCATACCATCTTACCTCTTTCCACTAAAATATCTGTCTAATAATCCCTTAAATGCTCTTCCATGTCTAGCTTCATCTTTACACATTTCATGAACAGTATCATGTATAGCATCTAGATTATTTTGTTTTGCTACTGTAGCAAGCTTTTTCTTACCTTCACAAGCTCCATATTCTGCTTCTACTCTAGCTTCCAAATTTGATTTAGTATCTGCTACAACTACTTCCCCTAATATTTCCGCAAATTTTGCTGCATGTTCAGCTTCCTCATAAGCAATTCTCTTATAAGCTTCTGCAACTTCTGGATAGCCTTCTCTATCTGCCTGACGAGACATAGCAAGATACATACCTACTTCTGTGCACTCACCCATAAAATTTGCTCTTAAATCATCAATTATCTCTGATGATAAGTCTTTAGCAATTCCAATTCTATGTTCATCAGCCCATTGTAAATCACCTTTAATTTCTTCGAACTTTGAACTGTCTACTTTACAAATAGGACAAATTTCTGGTGGTTCACTACCTTCATGTATATAACCACAAACAGTACAAATAAACTTTTTCATTATTTTACCTCCTATATATTTCTCATTACTATTATTCCTATCTTTTCATTTAATAATTCTATTAAACAAGAAAAAAAGAGAAATTGTTCTACAATTCCTCTTTCTATCTCATTAATATATTATTCTATTTTTTAAACCCATATATTTAATATTGCTAATATACTAACCACTATAATTGTTATAAAAGAACACACCATAGATATTATAGTAAACTTCATAGCCTTCTTACTCATAACTTCATTTTCTTCTTCTGATTCACTTACTCTCTTTGATATTTTTCTTCCATATATATATAAAGAAATATTAATTGCTATCATGATAAAAATTATCGATATTAATAAAATCTTCATTATAAATCCTCCTCTTATTGTAACAAAATTAATTTCAAAAACATTATATCATCTACATTCACATTTAGCCATACATTCAATATATACTGTAATATCTAAAGAAAATAGGAGGTTATAATGGTAAAGCTATACATCTACAAATTATTCTATCTTCTGCAAAATCCATCATCTAATTTAAAGAAATTATCATCTCTTATAATGAATGATAATATTTTAAAAGAAATTTCTCTACAAAATAAATATAAAAATAAGATAAGAAAAACATTTGGATATAATATTGAAAATGAAAAATATAAAATAGAAAAAATATCTATTGATAAAGAAAAATCAACATTCCGAATAAAAATTTCCGCTATTCATTCTTTTAATTATATCAATAGTACATTAAAGACAAAATCCTCTGAAAGACTGTACTTTATCCTTATCTTAAAAAAAGTAAATAAACTTTGGACTATATTAGATATGTGTAATAAAGACGTATTTCCTTCTACATATGATAAACTCTCAAAAAAAACTCTATTTTATAACATTAAGGAATGCCTTGACTTAGACTATAGATTAAAGTTTTTAGAGAATCAACTATCTTCTCTTAATTCTTTTCTTATAGATTATAAAAGAATGGTTAGGACTTCAAACTCACCGCTCCCTTTTAGAGGAAGCAACTATAATTCTAAATTAGCTAGCGAGTATGCTCAAAAATATGCTTTAAATTATAATACTAAATATAAAAGCTTTGATAATTCTGGAGGAGACTGTACAAATTTTGTATCTCAATGTTTACATGCAGGTAATATTCCAATTACAAATAGTTGGAGACCTTATAGTACTTCTTGGATAAGAGTTAATGAATTATATCATTACCTTATCAAAAATGCTATTGGTGTTAATATAACCTCGAAACACCCTTATAAAGAAGGTGATGTAATACAATTTTACGCTAACAGTAAGGGATACTTTTCTCACTCTGGTGTAATAACCAAATCTCTTGGCTACGGTGAATATTTATATTGTTGCCATAGCTATGATAAGCTAAACTTTCCTCTTAGCGAAATATTTCCTTTCATGTACGATAAAATACGTGTAATTCAGCCAAAATAAAAACGGGAATTCAACTCCCGTTTTTATACTTTATATACCTTCTTTATCTTAAATTTCTTATTTGCTTTCTTTTGATTTGCTTCTTTTAATAGCCTCTTCTCTCTATCATTAGTGGATTCCTCATAATCACCACTACTCATTATCTCTTCAGGAAAATATCCACTTATATTTTCTTCCTTTGTATCTACATCAATAACTTTATAAATACCAAACTTCCTGCTTAAAGTAACTATTCCTTTTCTATACTCTACATCTAACAAACTTAAATCTTTTTTTTCCTTTCTATATCTACATATACAAATAAAAATATATACATTTTCTAAATCATTTAAATATCTACTTCCAATCATTCTAAATGTGCAAATTGTCTTTTCTTTTTTCTTCTTTGAAACAAAAGTATCTTCAATATATTTTTCTATAGTTTCTCTTTTAGTGAAACTAAGACCTAACACTGATGGCAAATCTGAAATAAAACCTATTCCAAGTAATACAATCAATATTACCAAGATGATTATAGCCTGACCTATCCACAAATGCTGTAGCATTGCTTCACCCCTTTTCTTCATTAATTAATTACATAATACTATAAATCATTCTTTACTTCTATAGTATAGATGTTTTATATAAATATCCATACTACTAATTAAAAAAGATAGCCTTTAGCTATCTTTTTTAAAATAATCCTTAAGAATTTTTTTATCTAAGTTATTAATTTCAAAATTATCTATATCATTTACATTAATCCATTTTACTTCTTTGTAATTCTTATCTAAAGTTACTTTTTCCTTTAGTATACCTAAGTATACCATAGTACTTTCATTTTCATTTATAGAATACTCATCTAAAGGCTCTAAATCAAAAACAATAGATTTCAATATATCCTTCACACCTCTATGTATTGTTTTCTCATGCTCTTCCTTACTTCTCTTCTTTTGAGTTAAAAGAGACCATTTTTCGATTTGTCCTCTCTTAACCTTTTTCTTAAGCAATAACACGTTATTAAAATCATCTCTAATGATTAAGCTACAACTAACAACCGTGGACATAATGCCTCCCCCTATTAATAAATTACTTTTACTATATTTTATCATAATTTGACTAATTAAGCCATTATTTTGTTATTTTTTTAATATAAATAAAATTTTAGAAAGTTATTTTAATTTGTAGAGTTTAAGATTAATTGCTATAATATGGATATAAAAACAAATCATTTATGATTAGGGGTGATTTAGATGCCATATATTAATTCTAAAGTAACAGTAAGTTTATCAGAGGATAAAACTAATAAACTAAAGGAAGAACTAGGAAGAATAATTTGTGACATTCCTGGAAAAAGTGAAAACTTTCTAATGGTAGGTTTTGAAGATAATTACACGCTTTATTTTAAAGGCGAAAAGCTTAAACTTGGAGCTTTTATAGAAGTTAAAATCTTCGGTAAAACCTCAAAGGATTCATTAAATACAATGACAAAGCACTTATGTGAATTATTCACTAGAGAACTTGGAATACCTGGTGAGACTATATATATCAAATATGAAGAAGTTGATAATTGGGGATGGAATGGTTCTAACTTTTAGTATACCTATTAAAATTAAGAAGCATAGTTTGTACTATACTTCTTAATTTTATTCTTCCCATGCTAGACTTCTTTCTACAGCCTTTTTCCACTTAGAATAAAGCTTATTTCTATCTTCATCTACCATGCTTGGATAATACCTTTCACTTTCATGCCATCCCTTTGATAGTTCATTTCTATCCTTCCAAAATCCTACTGCTAATCCTGCAAGATAAGCTGCTCCCAATGCTGTAGTTTCTGTTATTATTGGTCTAGAAACTTCTACATTCATAATATCTGATTGAAATTGCATTAAAAAGGTATTTCTACTTGCTCCACCATCAACTTTTAACCTTTTTATATTTATATTTGATTCTTTTTCCATTGTCTCCATTACTTCTTTTGATTGATAAGCAATAGACTCTAGAGCTGCACGAATTATATGGTTTTTGTTAGTCCCCCTTGTCAAACCAAAAATAGTGCCTCTTGCATACATATCCCAATAAGGAGCTCCTAATCCCACAAATGCAGGTACTAAGTAAACACCTCCATTATCTTTTACTTTACTAGCAAAATATTCGCTATCACTTGCATCACTTATTAATTTAAGCTCATCTCTAAGCCATTGAATTACTGCTCCTCCTACAAATACAGAGCCTTCTAATGCATATTGAACCTTATTTTCAATGCCAATTGCAATAGTTGTAAGCAAACCTTCTTTACTTTCTACCAATTCTTCTCCTGTATTCATTAACAAGAAGCATCCGGTACCATATGTATTTTTAGCCTCTCCCTTATTAAAAGCAGTCTGCCCAAATAATGCTGCTTGTTGGTCTCCAGCAATTCCTGCAATAGGAACTTTCCACTCTCTTAAACTTATATAACCATATACATCTGAAGAGTTTTTCACCTGTGGTAACATAGATATTGGAATATTGAAAATCCTTAATAACTCCTCATCCCACTTTAATTCTCTTATGTTATATAACATAGTCCTTGAAGCATTTGTATAGTCAGTAACATGTACTTCTCCTTCTGTCATCTTCCACGTAAGCCATGTATCAACTGTTCCAAATAATAATTCTCCTTTGTCAGCTTTTTCCCTAGCACCTTCTACATTATCTAAAATCCACTTAATTTTAGTTGCAGAAAAATATGCATCTGGAATTAAACCTGTTTTCTTTTTTATATATTTATCTATTCCACTATCTTTCAATTGGTCAATCATCTTTGAAGTACGTCTACATTGCCATACAATTGCATTATAAATTGGTTCACCTGTTGTCTTATCCCATACTATAGTAGTTTCTCTTTGATTTGTAATGCCTATTGCAGCTATATCTTTAGGGCTAATATTAATCTTAGCCATAACTTCTTGAAGTACACCATATTGACTAGCCCAAATCTCCATAGGATTATGCTCTACCCATCCCTCTTTAGGGTAAATTTGTGTTATTTCCTTTTGACTTATCCCTAATATATTTTGATTTTTATCAAATACAATAGCTCTTGAACTTGTTGTTCCTTGATCTAAAGCAATAATATATCTTTTCATAATTAATTTTCTACTCCTTTTATTAGATGGCGTAAATGTTTTCTTTAACTATAACTATTATAGCAGAAAAAGTCCAAGCATACCATGCTCGGACTTTTTGCTAAACTATACATTGATTTCACTATGAATATCAACAGCATCCTTATTATCTTCTATGATCGGAGTAATATACTCATCAATAAATTCAACAACTTGGCTTGGGGCTCTACCTACAAACTTTGTTGGATCTATTATAGCTAAAATTTCTTCTTTTGAAAGATTAAAACTATTATCTGCAATGATTCTCTTAATAAGATCATTATCTAACCCCTCACCCTTAACCCTTTGAGCTGCAGCCATTGAATGTTCTCTAATTCTTTCATGAAGTTCTTGTCTATCTCCGCCTCTTTTAACTGATTCCATCATAATATTTTCAGTAGCCATAAATGGTAATTCATTATTAACATGAGCTGCTATTACTTTATCATAAACAACCATATTTTCTGATATATTTATATAAAGATTTAATACACCATCTAAAGCTAGGAAAGCTTCTGCTACTGAAATTCTCTTATTTGCAGAGTCGTCTAAAGTTCTTTCAAACCATTGAGTTGAAGCTGTTATTGCTGGGTTTAATGCATCAACTATAACGTATCTAGCAAGAGCTCCCATTCTTTCACTTCTCATAGGATTTCTCTTATACGCCATAGCTGAGGAACCAATTTGATGCTTTTCAAATGGCTCTTCCATCTCCTTCATATTTTGAAGTAATCTTAAATCATTTGAAAACTTATAGGCACTTTGAGCAACTTCTGATAATGTGTTTAAGATTATTGAATCAAGCTTTCTTGGATAAGTTTGACCTGTTACTCCAAAACTCTTATCAAATCCCATTTTTTCAGCAACCATTTTATCAAGAGATTTAACTTTAGCTTCATCCCCTTCAAATAAGTTCATGAAACTTGCTTGAGTACCAGTTGTTCCCTTAACCCCTCTTAACTTTAAAGTTGATAATAAATGGTCTATATTCTCAATATCCATTACTAAATCTTGCATCCATAAGGTAGCTCTCTTACCAACAGTAGTTAATTGTGCAGGTTGGAAATGTGTAAATCCTAGAGTAGGCATATCCTTATATTGCATAGCAAATTTACTTAATCTATCTAATACAGTTACTATCTTCTTTTTAACTAATAAAAGTGCATCTCTCATAATTATTACATCTGTATTATCACCTACATAACAACTTGTAGCACCTAAATGTATGATTCCTTTTGCACTTGGACATTGTAATCCATACGCATATACATGACTCATTACATCATGTCTTACTTCTTTTTCTCTCTTAATTGCATCTTCATAATTTATATTATCAATATGAGATTTTAACTCATTAATTTGTTCATCAGTTATGTTTAATCCTAATTCTTTTTCGCACTCTGCTAAAGCAACCCATAACTTTCTCCAAGTTGTGAACTTCATATCATCCGAAAATATGTAACTCATTTCCTTTGAAGCATATCTTGAATTTAATGGGCTATTATATAAATTTCTCATCACTTACCTCCATACGAATATATTTTTATTTCTGCAAAACATCATTCGTATTATATCATATTTTTTTAAATTTTACATTACTTTATAAAAAAAATATTTAACCTAGTAATATTTATGTTTTGTTTACATATAAATTAAATTAGAACAAACTTTTGATAGGAGTGAACTATATAATGTGCAAATTAAATATTTTCGATAAAATTTCATTTTTAATTTCTCTTTTAGGTGGACTCAATTATGGCATACTTGCTTTAATAAATATCAATATTTTTTATATACTTTCGTTTGGTTCTGCCTTAATACTTAGACTCTTTTACTTTCTTATATTCTTAAGTAGTATTGACTTAATATCGCTAGTATTTAGATGCAAATATATTTTTGAAAACAAATAAAAGGTTCCTCTTACGAGAAACCTTTTTTGACATATTAGTCTTCTAAGTTTTCAATTAACTTAACTATTTCTTCAACAGCTAAAGCTTCATCATCACCGTTAGCAATAACGTTTATTACAGAATCCTTAGTTACAGCTAATGAAAGAACTCCTATTAAGCTCTTAACGTTTGCTTTCTTACCATTGAATTCTATGCTTACATCTGATTTGAAAGATGAAGCCTTCTTAACTAATAAAGTTGCTGGTCTAGCATGTAAACCAGTTCCATTCTTAACTACAACTTCTTTTGAAACCATTACATTCACCTCTTTAAATATTCTATAAGCTTTCACTTAACTTTTATTATTATATATGAGATTGAAAAGAATTTCAAGACTTTTATAAATCTTATCTTTCATATCACAATAAAGGTAAGCTTATTCTTTATCTAGGTTGTACAATTAATTTAATTGCAGTTCTTTCTTCACCATCAATCTCTATGTCAGTGAATGCTGGAATGCAAACGATATCTTTACCGCTTGGCGCAACAAAGCCTCTAGCGATAGCTATAGCCTTAACAGCTTGATTTATTGCTCCTGCTCCTACAGCTTGTATTTCTACAATATTTTTTTCCTTTATAATTGCAGCTAAAGCACCTGCAACTGAATTTGGATTAGATTTTGTTGATACTTTTAATACTTCCATTTTTATTTCTCCTCCCAGACCTACTAATCGTTTACAAAATAAAATATAATTACTTTTCTCTATTAAATATATTCTATGTAAACTTTTAAAATCCTTTTTTTTAACTACTTTTTTTCTAAAATAATAATAATTTTAAAAGAGTTGTTAATATTGAATAATATTAACAACTCTAATTCTTTATTTTGCAAAATCTACTGCTCTAGTTTCTCTTATAACATTTATCTTTATTTGTCCTGGATATTCTAGCTGTTCTTCAATGCTCTTAACAATGTTATGTGCAAGTTCAACTGCACCTAAATCGTCAACATGATCTGGTTTAACCATAATTCTAATCTCTCTACCAGCTTGAATGGCATATGATTTTTCTACACCTTCATACGAATTTGCAATTTCTTCCAATTTCTCTAATCTCTTGATATAGGCTTCTAGAGTTTCTCTTCTTGCACCTGGTCTAGCTGCAGATACAGCATCTGCTGCTTGAACCAATATAGCTTCTAAAGATTGCATTTCAACATCGCCGTGATGGGCCGCAATTGCATTAACTACTATTGGTGACTCATGATACTTTTTAGCAAGATCTCCACCTATTAAAGCGTGAGGTCCCTCTTGCTCTTGATCTACAGCCTTTCCAATATCGTGTAGTAAGCCAGCTCTTCTAGCTAGAGTAACATCTAATCCTAATTCTGAAGCCATTAAACCAGCTAAATATGAAACTTCTATGGAATGTTTTAGAACATTTTGTCCATAACTTGTTCTATATTTCAATCTACCAAGTAGTCTTATAAGTTCTGGGTGAAGTCCATGCACACCTGTTTCTAGTGCTGCTTGTTCTCCTTCTTCCTTAATGTCATTTTCAACATCTTTTTGAGCTCTTTCAACCATCTCTTCGATTCTTGCCGGATGTATTCTGCCATCCACTATTAACTTTTCTAGTGCCATCCTAGCAACTTCTCTCCTAATTGGATCAAAACTTGATAAGATAACTGCTTCCGGAGTATCATCTATAATTAAATCTACTCCTGTTAACGTCTCTAGGGTTCTAATGTTTCTACCTTCTCTACCTATTATTCTACCCTTCATTTCATCATTTGGTAGGGCTACTACATGTACTGTTGTTTCAGACACGTGGTCTGCTGCACATCTTTGGATAGCAGTGGTAATAATTTCTCTTGCCTTTTTATCTGCTTCCTCCTTTGCCCTACTCTCGATGTCCTTAATCATTAAAGCTGCATCATGAGATACTTCTTTACGAACTTCTTCTAAAAGGATTTGTCTTGCTTCATCAGATGATAATCCTGAAACTCTTTCAAGTTCTTCTCTTCTTTGATTATAAACCTCTTGAACCTTTTCCTCCATTTTTTGAACTTCGTTCACTCTCTCATTTAGTGCATCTTCTTTCTTTTGTAAAGAGTCACTCTTTTTATCTAAAGACTCTTCTCTTTGTATTAATCTTCTTTCAAGCCTTTGAACTTCATTTCTTCTTTCTCGTGAATCTCTTTCACAATCAGTTCTTAATCTATGAACTTCTTCTTTTGCTTCCAAAATAGCTTCTTTCTTTAAAGCTTCTGCTTCTTTCTTTGAATTTTCTAAAACAGTTGTAGCTTCTTTTTCAAGTAATTCTATTTTCTTTTTTGATGCTGCTTGAATCGTTTTATAAAATACTATTCCTAAAACTAATAAAACAACAATGTCTATTAATATTATCATATACGTTTGCACGTAAACACCTCCTAGCTTGTAAACTTTCTATTATAAGTAAACAAGAAAGCATAGTAGGTATCATATAATTCTCACTGTTTATAGGAATATGATAAACCAGTATTTGTTATTATTTTATCTGAAAAATCAAATTATGTCAAGTTAGCACGTCTTTATAAGTATTCCCTTTATTATATTATAAATACACTATTTTACTAGCTTTACCTCTTGTTTTCTATCCATTTCGCTCATTATGAAAACCTTTTTATTCTTTTTTTATAATCTATTTTTCTTGCTATTATTTACTTTTATTTTCTTTACATATAATATACAACAAAAAAAGAGACGGTATACCGCCTCTTTTTTATTCTTTATCTATAGATACTTCTTTTTTAACTTCAGCTTCACCAACATATAAAGGTAAAGAATGCTTCTCTCTAATTTGATTTTCAATTTCTAGCGCTACTTCAGGATTATCCTTTAAGTAAATCTTAGCATTTTCTCTACCTTGACCTAATCTAACATCTCCATAAGAGAACCAAGCTCCACTCTTTTGTACTATTCCTTCCTTAACTCCAACATCTACTATATTACCTGTTCTTGAGATACCTTCATTGTACATAATATCAAACTCAGCTTGTTTAAATGGAGGAGCTACCTTATTCTTCATTACTTTTACTCTAGTTCTATTACCTATTATAGCATCAGCTTGCTTAATTGAATCTATTCTCCTAACATCTAATCTTACAGAAGCATAGAATTTAAGTGCTCTACCACCTGTTGTAGTTTCTGGATTACCAAACATAATTCCAACTTTTTCTCTTAGTTGGTTAATGAATATTGCAACACAATTAGTTTTACTAATAGTTCCTGCTAACTTTCTTAATGCTTGAGACATAAGTCTTGCTTGTAACCCTACGTGAGAATCACCCATTTCTCCTTCAATTTCTGCTCTTGGTACTAATGCAGCAACAGAGTCAACTACAAGAACATCAATAGCACCAGATCTAACTAAGGCTTCTGCTATTTCAAGACCTTGTTCTCCTGTATCTGGTTGTGAAACTATAAGATTTTCAGTATCGACACCAATCTTTCTTGCATAACTAGGATCTAAAGCATGTTCAGCATCAATAAAAGCTACTGCTCCACCAGCCTTTTGAGCTTCAGCAGCAATATGTAATGCAACTGTTGTTTTACCTGAACTTTCAGGTCCATATATTTCTACTATTCTTCCCTTTGGAACTCCACCAATACCAAGTGCTATATCAAGATCTAAACATCCTGTTGATATAGAATCGATACTTAATGTGCTATCTTCTCCTAATTTCATTACAGAACCTTTACCAAATTGCTTCTCTATTTGGTTCATAGCACTTTCTATAGCCTTTAATTTATCCATATTTATGTTACTCATTTTTATTCTTACACCTCTTTCATAAACGAACTTATGTTCTATAATCATATTATATAGTATTTATTATTTATAGTCAATATAAAACTTTCTTTTCTCCATTTTATGGCAATTTCCTCTTTAGTATTATCATAACTGATTGTTTTTATACATCTATATATCTTTTATTAAATTTTATAAAAAATTACTGATTTAACTGCTAATGTTACCTTTAAATTGTTTTAAAAAAGAGATCGTGCTAAATATATTAGTACGATCTCACATGTATCTTATTTATTCATATCAATTGTATGCTTATTCTTTCTAAAATAATCCCAACCAGATATTAATGTTATTACTACAGATATATTTAACATCCAACTAGGTACATTCATGAAGAACCAATTCCAAACACTACTTGATTCAACTAAATTTGTTAAGTATGAAGATGTAGTAATATTAAATTGTAATAACAATAGCACTATAGCTATTATTTGTATTACTGTCTTTATCTTGCCCCACCAACTAGCAGCTATTACTTTTCCTTCTGAAGCTGCTATTGTTCTTAATCCAGATACAGCAAACTCTCTTGCAATTATAACTATAGCTGCCCAACTAGGTACCATTTGTAGCTCTACTAAAGATATTAAAGCTGATGTTACAAGCAGCTTGTCTGCAAGGGGGTCCATAAACTTTCCAAAGTTAGTAATTTGATTCCTGCTCCTAGCTATATACCCATCCAACTTATCTGTAAGTGACGCTAAAATAAATATAAATGTTGCAATAAATGTACCATATGGTATGCCTTGAACAGCAATAAATATTAAAAAGATGGGAACTAAAAAGATTCTAATTACAGTTAATTTATTTGCAAGATTCATAAACCACAACTCCCATTAAATCATAATCGGCACAATTAGTAATCTTAACTTTAACTATTGCCCCAGTTTTTATATTCTCTTCTGAATCAAAGAATACTACACCATCTATTTCAGGAGCCATTTCATAACTTCTTCCATAGTAATATTCTCCATTATGTCCTTCAACAAGAATATCATAAATATTACTAATTTTCAATTCATTTATTTCTTTTGCCACTTCTTGTTGAACTAACATTAAGTTTCTTTCTCTAATTTCCTTTATCTCTTCAGGAACTTGATTTTCCATCTTTGCAGCTGGTGTTCCCTCCTCTTGAGAATATTTAAACACCCCTACATTATCTAATTTATAATCTTGTAAAAACTTTGTTAATTCATTAAAATCTTCTTCTGTTTCACCTGGAAACCCTACAATTAAAGAAGTTCTTACTACAATATCAGGAATTCTTTTCCTTAATGTTTCAATCTTATTTATTATAGCTTCTTTGCTTGTTTTTCTTGCCATTAATCTTAAAATGTTATTGCTTATATGTTGTATTGGCAAATCTAAATATTTGACTACCTTATTATTGTTAGCTATTTCATCTATTAATTCATCATAGATTTCTTCTGGATAACAATATAATAGTCTTATCCATTCAATTCCATCAACCTTTGATAATTCTCTTAATAATTCATGTAACTTTTGTCCACCATAAAGGTCTGTACCATACATAGTTAAGTCTTGAGCTATTAAAATTAATTCTTTTACGCCACTCTTGCTTAATAATTCAGCTTCTTTAATAATGCTTTCTTTATCTCTACTTCTAAATTTTCCTCTTATTTTAGGAATAATACAATAAGTACAGAAATTGTTGCAACCTTCTGCTATCCTTAGATATGCTGTATGAGATTTTGTTGTAAGAATTCTTATACCTTCATTAATCTTTTGATCTGAATAATTTACTTCTATTAACTTTTCATCATTATTAATGAAATTCATTATATACTCATTAATCTTTTCGTAATCATTAACTCCAAGAGTAATATCTATTTCTGGCATTAATTCTTGTAACTCTTTTCCGTATCTTTGTGTAAGACAACCTGTAGCTATCAACATTTTACACTTATACTTATTCTTGTATTCTGCCATCTCTAAAATTGTGTCTATAGATTCTTGCTTTGCTGACTCTATAAAACCACAAGTATTTACTATTATTATATCTGCTTCCTTTGGATTATTTGTTATTTCGTATTGCTCACTCATTCTACCTAGAATTATTTCTGCATCTACTCTATTCTTATCGCAGCCTAAACTAACCATTCCAACTTTATACTTTTTCAAATGTGTTTCCTCCTGTGTATTACTCTAGTTTAATACTATATCAAAAACATTTTATATCGCTTTTATAAGTATTACAAGTTAATTTTCTTCCATATTATCTGAATTATGGAGTAAATCTTCTTTTTTCATCAAAACTTGCCTTGGTCTACTTCCATCTTTAGGTGAAATTATTCCCCTTTCTTCTAGCTGATCCATTATTCTAGAAGCTCTGTTAAAGCCAACTCTTAGTCTTCTTTGCAAGAAAGATGTTGATGCCTGCTCGTATTCAATTACTAAATTTATAGCTTCTGGTAACAACTCATCAGCATCATCACTACTATCTATATTCTTGCCTTCTGTTTCATTATTTATATGATCTAAAATAGATTCTTCATAAACTGCATCTTTTTCTTCTGACTTAATAAATTCTATTACCTTTTCAACTTCCTCTTCTGAGATGAAGCATCCTTGAACTCTTTGAGGTTTACTTTCTCCAACAGGATAATAAAGCATATCACCTTTACCAAGTAATTTTTCAGCTCCAGCTGAATCTAATATTGTTCTTGAGTCCACCTGAGAAGAAACAGCAAATGAAATTCTAGATGGTATATTTGCTTTTATAACACCTGTAATTACGTCTACAGATGGTCTTTGCGTTGCTATAACAAGATGCATACCAGCAGCTCTTGCCATTTGTGCCAGCCTTCCTATATAATCTTCCACATCATTAGGACAAACCATCATTAAGTCAGCAAGCTCATCTACAATTATAACTATATAAGGTAGCTTCTCCTCAATAATTCCTTTATCCATTAAAGCATTGTATGAATCAATATTTCTTACTCCCATTTCAGCAAAAAGGTTATATCTTTTTGTCATCTCATTAACAGCCCAATTTAATGCAGCAGCTGCTTTCTTTGGATCTGTTACTACTGGAATTAAAAGATGGGGTATTCCATTATAAACATTTAACTCAACAACCTTAGGATCAACCATAAGTAATTTAACTTCATCAGGAGAATATTTATATAGTAAGCTTATAATTAAAGAATTAATACATACACTCTTACCAGAACCTGTAGCCCCTGCAATCAATGTATGTGGCATCTTACTTAAATCTCCTACAACGCAAGCTCCTCCTATATCTTTTCCTAAAGCAAAGGCTAACTTTTTATTACTACTAGTAAACTCTTTTGAATCTAGTACCTCTCTTAAAAATACTGGTGTTTGCTTTTTATTTGGTACTTCTATACCAACTGCTGCCTTTCCAGGAATAGGTGCTTCAATTCTCACCCCAGAAGCTGCAAGACCTAATGCTATATCATCTGATAAATTTACTATTTTACTAACTTTTACACCAGGACTAGGCTGAAGTTCAAATCTAGTTACTGAAGGTCCCTTTGTAACTTGCACAACTTTTGCATCTACTCCAAAACTTCCTAAAGTTTCTTCTAGCTTATTTGCGCTATCAATTAACTCTTTTTTATCAGAGCTATTTAATTTAGTTTTATTATTAACATTTAAAAGTTCTGTATTAGGGAATACATATTCTTTTTTCTCTATTTCTTCTTTGTCTTCATTTAGTATATCTTCAATTTCTTTATTCACACTTTCCTTTATTCCGTTATCAAGTTTTTCTTTTTTAACAGAAGGCATAGCTTCCTCGCTGTTAATAAATGAAGATATTTCTTTTTCTGTGTTATTTTCTACAGCCACTTCAAGCTCATCATCAATAGTGGCATTTTTCATAAAATCAAGTATCTTTATTTTATGATTTACCCCCTTTAAAAACTCTTCTCTATTTGGCTCTAGCTTTTCTTCCTTTTCAATTACATTTATAAAGTCATTTCTTTCATCGTTTTTGATTGTTGGTGAAATTTCTCTTCTCTTTTTAAATTCTTTTCTTTTTACATTTGCTCTTTCACCTAAATCAAAAATCGAAATACTAAATGTTAAT
Organism: Clostridium paraputrificum AGR2156; assembly: GCF_000424025.1. Lineage (NCBI taxonomy): Bacteria > Bacillati > Bacillota > Clostridia > Eubacteriales > Clostridiaceae > Clostridium > Clostridium paraputrificum. Next base: position 313,032 of record NZ_AUJC01000004.1, on the reverse strand, counting down.
ATAGAAGCTATAATTATAAGCGCTATATACACAATAAATGAACCTACAAATCCAAGTATTTTAAATAAAGGATAGGATATAAGATGTCCAACAAGACCTCCATTAAATCCGTAATCAGCTTTTACTATTGTTTGAATTATATTACTCATACCCTTTCCAAAGGTAATATCACTTAATGATTCTACATAAAATGTTCCTGAAAATAAAATAATTACCCCAACAAATAGAGTAATACCATAAAACTTTTTATCAAGATTTATTTTTCCTCTTCCCTTTAAATAATTATATCCTAAATAAATTAAATAAATAGGTACTACATAAGCTCCTATTCCTAATAGTAAATGTGATATCTTCTGTGAAAATGTAGATAAAAATCCAGCTAGGTTTGTATATATTGATACTGCACTCAGTATTCCACATGCTATAAATATAATTCCAGTAATTTCACTATTATGATTTTGTACGTTTTTCTTTGCTTCTTTTGTATTTTTTCTTTTACTATTACTTCTACTCACTTAAAATCACCCCATCATAATAATTTCTACACTTTCTCTTTAATTCCTTTTAAGAAAGAAAAAAAATAGGGTTTACATCCCTATTTTTCATCTCCTATTAATTCATTTAATTTTTCAAGTGCTTTACTTATCCCCCCAACTTCATCTATAAGCCCACAATCTACAGCCTGCTTACCAATTAATATAGTTCCTACATCATTTAGTAGTTCATCTGTTTGCATCATAAACTCTTCTAATTTTTCTAGTTTAATATTGGAAGTTCTCACAATAAAATCATTAATTCTCTCTTGCATCTTCTTAAAATAGTCAAATGTTTGTGAAACTCCTATAATAAACCCATTCATTCTTATTGGGTGAATTATCATAGTAGCTGATGGAGTTATAAAAGAATAGTCAGAAGAAGTAGCTAAAGGTACTCCAATAGAGTGACCTCCTCCTATAACTATTGAAACTGTTGGTTTAGAAATTGAATTTATCATTTCTGATATTGCAAGACCAGCTTCAACATCTCCTCCTACTGTATTTAGTACGATTAGTACGCCTTTTACATTTTTATTTTGTTCTATAGAAATCAGTTGTGGTATTACGTGTTCGTACTTAGTTGCTTTAGTTTGGGCTGGTGAAACATTATGTCCTTCAATTTGCCCTATTATTGAAAGGACTTGAATTCTTTCATTAGGTACTGCCATAGTTGTGTTCCCATATTCCTTAACAGATTTCATTTTCTCATTGTTTTCTTTTAATTCTTCTTGTGTTTCTTCACTTCCAGATTTTGTTGACTTATTTGTTAATTTAATATCCTCCATAAAAACATTCCTCCTGTACAGTTTTATTTTGTACATGAGGAATGTTTTTATACTTTATTAAAGATACAATTTTAAAGTTTAAATGCTTTATGAAGAGCATTTATAGCTTTTTCTAAATTTTCGGTATGAATTAAACACCAAATAGTCATATGTGAATCTGCAGTTTGTAACACCTCTATATTGCTTTCACTTAATGTTTTATAAATTTTCGCCATAACCCCAGGTATTCCCTTCATTCCAGCTCCCACTAAGGCTATAGTACTACAGTTATCTATTAATGTATATTTTAAATCCAATTTACCAAATATATCCTTTACAATATCCTTTGCAGCTTTAGATATTGTGAATACTTGCTGCCTTGGAAAAATATTAATTAAATCCAAACTAATCTTATTTGCAGCTAATATTTCTAATACATCATTATATCTATCATTACCCTTATTATCATCAAGATTTATTGTAACCTGAATTCTATCATCATGATTAGTTATACTTGTAATTAATCTTCTCCTCTTTCTATCTCCCACACTATTAATTAATGTACCTATTGTATCATTTAAAGTATTTTTAATCATAATAGGAATATTACCTTCTCTAGCATACTCAACAGCCCTAGGATGTATTACCTTAGAACCTTGGTCTGCAAGCTGGAACACCTCATCATAGCTTATAATATCAATTACTGATGCACTTTTTACTATTCTAGGATCTGCTGTCATTACACCATCAACATCTGTATATATTTCAATTCTTTCTGCATCCAACATTACTCCAAGTATTGAAGCTGTAGTATCGCTTCCACCTCTTCCCAATGTAGTAAAGTATCCATTCTCTGTTATACCTTGGAATCCAGTTACAACAGGAACTCTCCCCTGTGATATTACATCTAATATTTCTTTTTCATTAGTTGAAAGCAAAGTTGCTTCGCCAAAATTTTTATTGGTAATTAACCCAGCTTGTCCGCCTGTCATAGGAAAGGCCTCAATATTTTTACTATTCATATCTGATGACATTACAACAGAACTTATTATTTCTCCACAGCACATTAAAAGATCTGCTGCTAACTTATTTTCTTTTATAAAATTTTCATTAACTAAAGAAAGTAAAGTATCAGTTGCATATGGACTACCCTTTCTTCCCATTGCTGACACGACAACCACAGGACTATATCCATTATCAATTGACTCCTTTACTTTCTCCATTACTTTTTCTCTATTCTCCTTGGTAGAAACTGATGTGCCGCCAAACTTTTGTATAACTATTTTCAAGTCATTCCCTCCAGATTCTATAGTTTAGCTCTCTTTACATCATTATCTTCTGCATCAAGTATTATAGTTCTTGATCCAATCTTCTTTACACACTCCCATGGAATCTCTAAAAACTCTCTAGACCTACTGAATAGTCCCATCTTACTTCCAGTAGTATTTATAATAAGATATCGTATTTTTCCATCATCATCTACTACTAAGTCATTATTTTGAAGATAATCGTACTTTTCACCATCATTAATATTTATAAGTTCATATCTTTCTATTTCACTAAGTAACTTTATGTTTTCTCCTGACATAAAAAATCCCTCCTTATTACCTACATAATACATATGATATAAAGAGAGATTTTATTCTTATATTTCTATTTTCCCAAAATTATTTTTATTATTATATGCTTTATCAGAGTCTAATATTATAGAGTTTAACTTGTCAGCCTCAACATTTTGCCCTACATAAGAAGTATTTAACACTCCACTTCCAAAGCACTCCTTTAATACAAAATCAATATCCTCCATATTGATTCTATCAACTTTTTCTATAACCTCTTCTTGAGTAGTTACCCTATTTTTAAATAATACAGATTTTGCATTACTAAACATTCTTGAACTAGTACTTTCCAATCCTAAAATATAATTTGCTTTTATCTTTTCCTTATTAACATCTAATAATTCCTTAGTTATACCTTCTTTAACAAATCTATTTAACTCATGCTTAATAGCATCTAAAGCCTTTTCACCATAATTCTTTCCAAGACCAGCATATATATTTAATACTCCTGCACCTTGATATGGTTGAGGATAACAATAAATACTATAGCATAACCCTAGTTGTTCCCTTACTCTTTGGAATAGTATAGATGAAGCTCCACCACCAAATATATTACTTAATAATACGAGGCCATACCCATTATCATGGCCAAAAGGAAGCCCCTTTAACCCAAGGCTTACATGAAGTTGCTCTATATCCTTTGTAGCTGTCATAGAGTTTAAGTGCACTAAAGTTTCACCGTATGTTGGAACATAGATATTGTCGCTTTTCCACCCTCCAAAATATTGTTCTACTAAAGTCTCCACTTCCTTCTCATCAAACTTACCACATATAGATATCACTGTGTTGTATGGAGTATATTTTTCTTTTATAAAATTCTTTATTTTATCTCTAGTAAAACTTTTAACCTTATCAATTGTCCCTAAAATTGGGTAGGCTAAGGAACTATTATCAAAGCATGCTTTTGAATGTAAATCCTCAAGAACATCCTCTGGATTATCCTCGCTCATATTGATTTCTTCAATAACTACTCCCTTCTCCCTTTCTATTTCATCTCCATCAAACTTGGAGTTTAATATCATATCTGAAAGCACTTCTAGAGATAAATCTAAATGAGTGTATAAATTCTTAACATAATAACAAGTAGCTTCTTTACTTGTAAATGCATTTATTTGTCCGCCTATATTCTCAACTGATTCTGCAATTTCTTTTGCTGTCCTCTTATCTGTTCCCTTAAAAAACATATGTTCAATAAAATGTGATATTCCATTTACTTCAGGAGTTTCATTTCTGGAACCATTTTGTATCATTACTCCTACGCTTATAGAGTTTACCCCATCTACTTTTTCTGTTATTACTCTTAGCCCATTTTTTAAAGTATAAAAATTATACATATTTTCCTCCTATAATAAAAATCACGAATTCTCTTTATATAGTATAAAGTAATTCGTGGCATCTTATTCTATATTTTAATATATATAGAAAAAAGGCAATGAATTGCCCTTTTTATGTTCATATTATTCTTGTTCTTTATTTTCTTCATTTTCAGCTAAAGCATCTTTTCTAGAAAGGTTAACTCTTCCTTGGTTATCTATTTCTACAACCTTTACTAAGATTTCATCACCAACAGTAACTACATCTTCAACCTTATTAACTCTTTCCTTAGCTAGCTTAGAAATATGAACTAATCCTTCTTTATTTGGAAGAACTTCTACAAAAGCACCAAAAGTAGTTATCTTTGTAACCTTACCTAGGTACACTTCACCAACTTGAACTTCCTTAGTAATACCTTCAATAATCTTAAGTGCTGCATTAACTCCATCATGATCAGGTGAAGATACGAATACTGTACCATCTTCCTTAATATCAATCTTAACTCCAGTATCAGCTATAATCTTATTTATAACCTTACCACCAGTTCCAATTACATCTCTAATCTTTTCTGGGTCTATTTGAATAATAGATGTTTTTGGAGCATATGAAGAAACTTCTTCTCTAGGACTTTCTATGCATTCATTTATCTTATCTAATATAAATAATCTAGCTTTTCTAGCATCTTTAATAGCATTTTCAACTACATTAAATGAGAAACCTTGAAGCTTAGTATCAACTTGAATTGATGTAATACCTTCTGTCGTACCAGCTACCTTAAAGTCCATATCTCCAAAGAAATCTTCTATTCCTTGAATATCAGTTAATACTGCTTCTTCACTTAAATCTTCAGATGTAATTAATCCCATTGCAATACCTGCTGCTGGTCTCTTTATTGGAACACCTGCATCTAATAAGGCTAATGTTGAACCACATACTGATGCTTGTGAAGTAGAACCATTAGAACTTAAAACTTCAGATACTAATCTAATAGTATATGGGAATTCTTCTTCTGATGGTATTAATGGCTCAAGAGCTCTTTCTGCTAATGCCCCATGACCAATTTCTCTTCTTCCTGGCCCTCTTAATGGTTTAACTTCTCCAACACTATATCCAGGAAAATTATAGTGGTGCATGTATCTCTTAGTAGTTTCGCTTTCATCTATTCCATCTAATACTTGAATATCTCCAACTGAACCTAATGTAGCAACTGTCATTACTTGAGTTAATCCTCTTGTAAATAACCCAGTACCATGAGTTCTTGGTAATATACCAACTTCACAACTTATTGGTCTTACTTCATCAAAAGCTCTTCCATCCGGTCTTCTCTTTTCCTTTAATAACATATGCCTTACAACTTTCTTTTGCATGTTATAAAGAACTTCTTTTATATCACCAGTCTTATCAGCGTACTTTTCACCAAATTCTTCAGATACCTTTTCATTGATTTCATCAATTGCTAAGTTTCTTTCGTCCTTATCAGTGATGTACATTGCCTTCTTAACCATTTCTCCAGCAAACTCAGTTATATCCTTTTCTACCTCTAAATCAACATGGTATAATTCAGGAACTTCTTTTTCTTTACCCATTGTAGCCATAGCTTCTTCTTGGAATAAAATTATATCTTGACATCTTTCAAATCCATATTCTATAGCCTTTATCATTGTGTCTTCTGGAATTTCGTGACCTCCAGCTTCAATCATCATAACCTTTTCTTTTGTTGCACAAACAGTAAGATGCATGATTGATTCTTCTCTTTCTTCAGCATTTGGATTAATTACAAAGTTTCCATCTATTAATCCTACTTGAACTGCTGCCACTGGAATTGTATAAGGAATGCTTGATAAACATAATGCCATTGATGCTGCATTAATGGCTAAAATTTCTGGTAAGTTATCCTTTTCAACTGAAACCACTGTACATACAACTTGAACATCATTTCTATATCCCTTTGGAAATAATGGTCTTATTGTTCTATCTACTGCTCTACCGTTTAGAATTGCTTTTTCTGTAGGTCTACCTTCTCTCTTTATAAATCCACCTGGAATTTTACCTACTGAATATAATCTTTCTTCATATTCAACGCTTAATGGGAAGAAATCTATACCTTCTCTAGGTTGCTCTGAAGCATTAACATTTGTTAATATTACTGTATCTCCATAGCTCATAAAAATTGCTGCATTTGATAACATTCCTATCTTACCAAATTCAACCTTCATCTCTCTACCAGCAATGGTTTTGCTTAATACTTTATTCATGATAGGACCTCCCTTCACTATCTACATTTTACATAATTTTCTTGTAATTTTAAAATAATAGAGCGGAGTTATCCGCTCTAAAGATTATCTTCTTAAACCTAATTTTTTGATAATAGCTCTGTATCTTTCGATATCTTGAGACTCTAAGTAATTTAGAAGACCTCTTCTTTGACCAACCATCATTAATAATCCTCTTCTTGAGTGGTGATCCTTCTTGTGAGTCTTTAAGTGACCAGTTAAAGAATTGATTCTTTCTGTTAATAAAGCGATTTGAACTTCTGGAGAACCAGTATCTTGTTCATTTCTTCCAAATTCTTTAATTATTTCTAACTTTTTTGCCTTATCCATGCGTAATGCACCTCCATAATTTATCGCCTTAGTGCCATGTATAAAGTTGGCATTCTTTAAACATAGGACTAGGTTCCTAATGGCTATTATAACAAAAGCCATTCTTATTGTAAATATTTTTTATAAGTTTACAAAGAACTTTTCCTCTAGAGCATAATATTTATCTTTTTTTAATTGGATAACTAAATCATCTATTGAGTTAAACTTTTTCTCATCACGTATCTTTTTAATAAAGTATACTTTTATATTATGCCCATATAAATCATTATTAAAATCTAAAATATAAGTTTCTATTGTTAATTTATCACCATTAACAGTTGGATTATTTCCTACAGATGTTATTCCCTTATATATTTTACCTTGCCATTGTACATTAGTATAATATACACCTTTTTTAGGAATTAAAGCCTCCTTTGAATAATCTAAATTGGCTGTTGGAAAACCTATGGCTCTTCCAAGCTTCTTACCATGTACCACTTTACCTTTTATACAGTAAGGCCTATTAAGCATCTTCATAGCTTTATCAACATTTCCACTAAGTAATTCATTCCTAATTCTAGTACTACTTATAACTTCATCTTCATAATTACAAGGTTCCATTACATAAAGTTCATAGCCATACTTTGTTGATAATTCTTTTAACATCTCTATATTTCCAACATTCTTATATCCAAATCTATAATTGAATCCAACAACAATCCCTTTTACTTTAAACTTTTCACATAAATATTTAATAAATCCCTCTGGGGTTAATTTCATATATTCTTCATTAAATTCTTCAAAGTATATTAAATCAACACCTAAAGCTTCTAATATCTCTTCCTTACTCTCATTATCCATAAGTAGTTTAGGAGGAGTTGCTCCTTTTATTAAAGTCCTAGGATGATTTTTAAAAGTATATACTATACTTTTACCTTTGTTTTCATTTGCTAGCTCAATAATCTTATTTACTAATGATAAATGTCCTGAATGTAAACCATCAAAGCTACCAAGGGCAACATAACTATATGTACCTTCTTCTAAAAATCTATTAAGCTTCTCATTCATACTTCATTAGCTCCTACTATATTAATAGTTTTTCAATTTTAAATCCGTTAAGTTCTCTTTTCCCAAGACCTAAAAATTTATCATTTTCATCATAAACTCTATATAGAATATTATTGTCTATTTTTTCATTTGTTAATCTTCTATCCATTACTCTAACACCATTTATAAGTAACTTGCTAAAGCCTTCATTAACTTTAAGTTTAGGATAGAATTTTAATGCATCCTCTATTGATATAATATAATTATGTATGTTCTCACTAGTTAAATCCTTAATATTAATGCTATCTCTTTCATGAAAACAAGATGTTTCAGTTCTTCTAAGGTCTGTCATACAAGCCCCTACTTTTAATGCTTCACCTATATCATAGCAAAGGCTTCTTATATACGTCCCCTTAGAACAAGTTACTTCCATAGATATATAAGGAAGATTAATTTCTATATCTTTAATGTCATATATAGTTATGGGTCTTCCTTCTCTCTCTACTTCTATTCCTTTTCTTGCAAGTTCATATAGCCTTACTCCATTTTTCTTTAGGGCAGAATACATAGGTGGAACTTGATTATATGTTCCTTTAAATTTATTTATAGCTTCTAGTGTCTCTTCAACTGTAATATTAGAAGTGTCACTTTCTGATAATATTTCACCTTCTAAATCATATGTAGTTGTAGTAACTCCAAGCTTAAATTTCACCTTGTAGCTCTTCTTATCATTCATAATGTAATCTATTATCTTGGTTGCCTTTCCTAAACATACTGGTAAGACACCAATTGCTTCTGGATCAAGAGTGCCTGTATGTCCAACTTTTTTCTCACAAGCAACTTTTCTTACAATTCTTACAACATCAAAAGATGACATTCCTGAATTTTTAAATATATTTAATACACCATTCATATCTATATCTCTTTTTCTATTTCAATTATTACTTTATTGAAAGCTTCTTCTAATGAAACATTTTTCATTTTAAATCCAGCAGCCTTTATATGGCCACCACCACCTAAAACCTCTGCAACCTTTCTAACATCAAAATCTTCTCTTGATCTTAAACTTCCCTTCACTCCATCTTCAACTTCTTTTAATACTAAGGCAACTTTTACTCCTTTTATCCCTAATGCCATAGAAATAACATCGGAAGTATCTATATTCCCTAAATTATAAGAGTCTAAAAGTTTTTTAGAAAGTTTTATAACTGATAATTTCCCATCAAGTAAAAGCTTTAAATTATTTAAAGCTTCACCTATAAGTTTGATTTTTTCATAAGGTCTATTATCAAATAGATTATTATGAATTTTAGTATTATTAACTCCAATGGCTATCAGCTCAGATGCTATTTTATGAGTTCTTTCTGTTACATTTGAATGTCTAAAACCACCTGTATCTGTAACTAAAGATGTATATATACATCTTCCTATTTTCTCATTAACTTCATCTTTTTCTTTAAAGTCAAAACCTAATTCTTTTAGAAGTAAATAAACAATTTCTGCTGTTGCAGCAGATGATTCTTCAACATAATTACTTGTTCCATAGTTTTCATTAGTAACATGGTGATCTATGTTTATAAGCTTACCATCATAATTTTCAAGATTTGCACATATTCTTTCATAATTACCACAATCTAAAACGATAACCATATCTGTTCCTTCTAGAGGTTCAGGTATATCACCATTAATTTCTTCTCCTAGAGGTAGGAAAGAGAGGTTATCCGGGATAACTTCTCTTGATATTATATATGAATCTTTTCCTAGTTCTCTAAGTCCATTTAATAGAGCTAATGTGCTTCCTAAAGCATCTCCATCTGGAGATATATGAAAGGTTAGCCCTATTTTCTTACTTTCAATAATATCTTTTGAAATATCTTTTAAAGTCATATTATTTATCTTTAATCTTTTCTATTAAACTATCTATATGCATACCATAGTCAATAGAATCATCTATTTCAAAAATTATTTGTGGATTATGCCTTAAATTAATTCTTTGTGCTATCTCTCTTCTTACAAAACTTGCTGCACTCTTTAGTGCATCAAGATTGCTTTTCTTCTCTTCTTCACTATTTGCAAATATACTTACATATACCTTTGCATATCTTAAATCTTTAGTAACTTTTACAGAAGTTACAGAAATCATAGCTGTAAGTCTTGGATCTTTAATTTCATTTCTAATTAAATTACTTACTTCTCTTTTAACTTCTTCATTTATTCTGCCGCCTCTATAATTTGGCATTTATATCACCTCTTTAAAGCTCTTTTCTCTTTATAGCCTCTATCTTGAATGATTCAATAATATCGCCTTCTTTAATATCATTGAACTTTTCAACACTTAAGCCACACTCATATCCAGTTGCTACTTCTTTAACGTCATCTTTGAATCTCTTTAATGAAGCTAAAGAGCTTTCAAATATAACTATACCATCTCTAATAACTCTTATATCAGAATTTCTTAGAATCTTACCATCTAATACATAGCATCCTGCAATTGTACCAACATTAGAAATCTTATAAGTTTCTCTAACTTCTGCCTTACCAAGAACAACTTCTTTGTATTCTGGTTCAAGCATACCAACCATAGCTGACTTAACATCTTCTATAGCATCGTATATTATTCTATATGTCTTAACATCAACCTTTTCTCTTTCTGATGCAGCTATTGCATTTGAGTCTGGTCTTACGTTAAATCCAATTACTATAGCATTTGAAGCTGTTGCAAGAGTTATATCTGTTTCTGTTATTGCACCAACAGCACCGTGAATTACTCTTACCTTAACATCATCTGTCGAAAGTTTTTCAAGAGATTGTCTTATAGCTTCTACAGAACCTTGTACGTCAGCCTTAACTATAATAGCTAATTCCTTAACTGTACCTTCTTTGATTTGGCTATATAAATCTTCTAATGATACTCTATGGGAAGCATTTAAGGTTTCATTCTTTAACTTATCCTTTCTTGCTTCTGCCATAGTTCTAGCAGTCTTTTCATCCTTAACTTGAATAAATCTATCTCCTGCTGCTGGAACTTCTGATAATCCTAAAATTTCTACTGGAATTGATGGTCCTGCTGATTTAATCTTCTTACCTTGATCATCAAACATAGCTCTTATTCTTCCATAAGTAGAACCTACAAGAATAGAATCTCCTACACTTAAAGTACCACTTTGAACTAATAATGATGCAACAGGTCCTCTTCCCTTATCAAGCTTAGCTTCAACAACTGTTCCCTTAGCTTTTCTATCTGGATTAGCCTTTAATTCTTGCATTTCAGCAGTTAATATAATCATTTCTAATAATTGATCAATATTTTGACCTTCTTTAGCTGATACTGGTACACATATAGTATCTCCACCCCAGTCTTCTGCTACTAATCCAAATTCAGTTAATTCTTGCTTAACTCTATCAATATTAGCACCTGGTCTATCTATCTTATTAATAGCAACAATCATAGGAACTTCTGCAGCTTTACAATGGTTTATAGCTTCTTTAGTTTGTGGCATTATTCCGTCGTCTGCCGCAACAACTAATATAACTATATCAGTAACTTGAGCTCCTCTAGCTCTCATTGCTGTGAAAGCTTCGTGTCCTGGAGTATCAAGGAATGTAATTTCTTCTCCATTTAATGTTACTGTGTAAGCACCTATATGTTGAGTAATACCACCAGCTTCTGTTTTAGTTACTCTTGTTTTTCTAATAGCATCAAGTAAAGATGTCTTACCATGGTCAACGTGACCCATTACTGTTACTATTGGAGGTCTCTTAACTAAGTTTTCATCATCTTCTGCATCTACTTCTAAGCTTTCTAGTTCAGATGATACCTCTTTCTTTTCATATAAGATTTCATACTTATCACATAACTTTGCAGCTGTTTCAAAGTCGATTTCTTGGTTAACAGCAGCCATTACACCTAAGAACATTAAATTCTTAATAACATCTGCATATGGCTTTTGTAAAGAATCTGCTAATTCTTTAACTGTAATAGTTTCACCAATTTCTAAAATTGTGTTTTCAGCAAATTCTTGTTCTCTTCTTGCCTTTTCTTCAGCAATTTGTTTTCTAGTTTTCTTTTTCTTTCCGTTACCCTTGTTAACTTCTTCATTTAATTGCTCTTCGTACTCTTCAACAATGCTACCATTATCTGCTGATACTTCCTTTGAAGCTTCATCTTTATTTGGTTCACCTAATAATTCCTTTATTAAAGCTGCATCTTCATCTTCTATTACGCTCATATGATTTTTCACTTCAACGTTAAATTCTGTCATTAATAATTCTATTAGTTCCTTTGAGCTTACATTTAATTCTTTTGCTAATTCATATACTCTAATTTTTGACATACAGTCACCCCCGAATATTTTACTTCATATATTTTTCCTCCTCGTAAAGAGCATTAAGCTTATTAGCCATATTCTGGTCTAAAATAGCTAGGATTTTAACCTCTGGTCTTCCAACTGCTCCTCCTAATTCCTCTTTTGAGAAATCTTCAATATATGGTATATTATTTTCCTTACAATGATTTTTAAACTTTTTTCTTGTGGCTTCCGATGCATCTGGAGAAATTATAAATAGAAAAAGCTTTCTTCTATTTCTCTCCTCATTGCATTTACTGTAACCTTCTAATATGTTACCTGACCTTTTTGCTAAACCTAAAAAATTAAAAAACTTACTCATTTCCAATTTCTTCCTTTAGCCTGTTATATATATCTTCGCTTATAGCTACATCTAGGTTTCTACTTAATCTCTTAGCTTTAAATGCCTTTTCTAAGCATTCTCCACTTTTACATATATAAGCACCTCTACCTGACTTCTTCCCTGTTAAATCAACAGAAACTTCACCCTCTGGACTTTTAACAACTCTTATTAATTCCTTCTTAGGCTTCATTTCCATGCATCCTGTACACATTCTTAATGGTATCTTCTTAACTTTCATAAAAACACCTCATTATTCAGTTACAGTAGCTTCTTCACTTTCTTTTAAAGCTTCTGCTTGAGATTTGCTCTTTATATCTATCTTCCAGTTAGTTAACTTAGCTGCTAATCTAACGTTTTGACCTTCTTTACCTATTGCAAGTGATAATTGATTATCATCAACAACAACCTTTGCAGACTTGTTATCTTCATCTACTTCTACACTTAATACCTTTGCTGGACTTAAAGCATTTGAAATAAATTCTTCTGGAGATTTACTCCACTTAATTATATCTATCTTTTCATTCTTTAATTCATTTACTATATTTTGAACCCTTGCACCCTTAGGTCCAACACAAGCTCCCATTGGATCTACAGATTCATCATTTGAGTAAACAGCTATCTTACTTCTAGATCCTGCTTCTCTTGAAATGCTCTTTATTTCTACAACTCCATTATAGATTTCAGGAACTTCAAGTTCAAATAATCTCTTAACTAAGCCCGGATGTGTTCTAGAAACATGTATTTGAGCTCCCTTAGATCCATTCTTAACTTCAACTATATAAAGCTTAAGCTTTTCATTGAACTTATATTCCTCATTAGGTATTTGCTCATTTGGTCCTATTACTCCCTCAAGCTTTCCAAGGTTAACAAAAACCATACCCTTATCTTTTCTTAAGATTGTACCAGTAATAATATCAAATTCTTTTTCCTTGTATTCATTGTAAATGATATTTCTTTCAGCTTCTTTTATTCTTTGTGTTACTACTTGCTTAGCTAATTGTGCTGCAACTCTACCAAAGTTCTTTGGAGTAACTTCTATTTCTACAATATCATCCACATCATATTTTGGGCTTATTTCTTTAGCTTCTTCTAAAGAGATTTCAGTCACATCATCATATACTTCATCACAAACTACTTTTTGTGCATATACATGTATTTCTCCTGTTTCTCTGTGCATGCTAACCCTAACATTTTGAGCTGAAGTATTAATATTTGCATAATTCTTTTTATATGCTGCAACTAATGCATCCTCTATTGTTGTGAATATTAATTCTTCACTAATCCCCTTTTCTTTTACTAGTTCTTTTAGAGCGCCTATAAACTCTTCATTCATTATTATATCCTCCTTGCTATATCTCCCCATCCAAATTAGCTTTTTTTATTTTATTTTTTGGTATAGTAACATCTTCTCCATTATTAATAATTATTGAATCTTCTGTTACACCTTTTAATATGCCATTAAAATTTTTACTCCCATTAACTGCTCCACTCAGCTTAATTTCTACTTCTCTTCCTACAAATCTATTATAATGCTTATCATTATATAAACCTCTATTAAGACCTGGTGAAGATACTTCTAAATAATACGAATCTGGAATTGGGTCCTCTTCGTCTAGCATAGTACTAACTCTTCTAGAAAGTGTTTCGCAATCTGTAAGACTTATGCTTCCTTCTTCCTTATCTATGTATATTCTTAGAAAATTCTCTCCGCTCTCTTTAACATACTCAACATAGTATAATTCATAGTTTAATTCATCTGCAATTGGTTGTACTAGAGCTGATACCTTTTCTACTAAACCTTCTCTTTGCATCTTTAAACCTCCTTTACAATATTCAATTTTCTCAAGATTATTATTCCCAAATACTAGTTTAATATTTTTTACCTAATCAAAAACGCAACTATTGTAGTAGTTGCGTTACAAATAGAAAGAGCGGGTATTTCCTCCCACTCCTTTTTTCTAGCTATCTGAAATAAATCTTCTTAAATTAGAATAGCACACTTTTTTTAATAATACAAGTAATTAGATAAAATTTTACATCATTTAGAGTTTATCACAATATATTCTTTCACCTATACATGTATATCCTAACGCTAAAGATACATTATTTATCTTTTTACCTTAAAGCAATGTTCCTTCTAATCAATTATACAAAAAGAGACTTAGCCAAAGTCTAAGTCTCTTAATAATATTTATATATTTAATTAAAGTAATTCTATTTCTTTCATTAACTCTTCAATTAAATCCTCTTCTTTGCACTTTTTAATTACTTCACCTTTTTTAAATATAATTCCTTCACCTTTACCGCCAGCTATACCAATATCGGCCTCTTTAGCCTCTCCTGGCCCATTAACTATGCACCCCATAACAGCAACCTTTATATCTTTATTAATTCCTTCAAGCCTTCTTTCAACTTCATTTGCAATTTCAATAAGCTTTATTTGAGTTCTTCCACATGTAGGACAAGATACAAACTCAAGGCCACCCTCTCTTAATCCTAAAGCCTTTAGCATTTCCTTTGCAACCTTAATTTCTTCAATAGGATCACTTGTAAGAGAAACTCTTATAGTATCTCCTATTCCTTCTGCAAGTAAAGTTCCAATACCAATGCTTGACTTTATTGTTCCTCTAAATGGAGTTCCAGATTCAGTTACCCCTAAATGAAGTGGGTAATCAACCTTTTCGCTCATAAGTCTATATGCATCAATCATCATTTTAACATCAGAGGATTTTATAGAAATTACTATATCATGAAAATCTACTGCTTCTAATATCTTAACATGAGCTAAAGCACTTTCTACTAATCCTTTAGCTGTAGGCTTTCCATCCCTCTCTAAAATCTCTTTTTCTAAAGAACCTGAATTAACACCAATTCTTATTGGAATATTTTTAGCTTTACAAGCTTCAGCAACCATTCTCACTCTTTCAATACTTCCAATATTCCCCGGATTAATTCTAACTGCTGATATACCATTTTCAACAACTTTAAGAGCTAATCTATAATCAAAATGTATATCTGCAACTACTGGAATAGGTGATTGCTTTACTATTTCTTTAATTGCTTCAGCAGCCTCCAAATCAGGTACTGTACATCTTATAATTTCACATCCTGCATTATAAAGCTCTCTAATTTGCTTTAATGTAGCCTCAACATCTCTTGTATCTGTATTAGTCATAGATTGGATTGTAACAGGAGCATCTCCTCCTACATATACCTTTCCTACTTTAACTTTTCTTGTTAACTTTCTATCCATTTTATCATACTCTCCTAAAAACTAATAGGGAAAATTATATCCTTTATTGTTACTAATATCATAACGCCTATCAGTAGCATAAATCCTACTGTATTTAGAGCCCCTACTATTTTGTCTGGCACCTTTCTTCTTGTTATTAATTCTATAAATAATATAACTGCCCATCCACCATCTAAAGCTGGGAATGGTAATAAATTAAACACTGCTATGCTAACAGAAAGTATTGCAACAAGCTTCATTAAGTTCCACACGCCTACTTCTGCTGCACCTGCTGACATCTTAATTATTGTAACAGGACCTCCAACGTCAGTTTTTAAATTAGCCTCCCCTGTAAATATCATCTTTAAACCTTTAAAAGTTTGAGAAATCAAAGATGCAGTTTCATTAAAACTTTCTTTTATACTACTTAATATACTAGGATTTTCTTCACCCTTGAAATAAACTCCTATCATATATCTTCCTTCATCCTCTATGTATGCAGGTTCTATAGTTACCGTATCTTTTAACCCTCCTCTTTCATACTCAAGGTCAATTTTTTTCCCTTTATTCATATTTACGCCAACAGAAATATCGCTATTTGTAAACACTTTGCTTCCATTTACTCTAGTTATTCTATCTCCTTGCATTAATCCTGCTGAAGCAGCTGGTGTTCCAGCTTCAATTCTATCTAAGCTTGTAGTTGCAAATCCAAAAATATTAAATATAGTACTTAAAATAACTATTGCTAAAACAAAATTCATGAAAGCTCCAGCTAAGATTATAGAAATTCTTCTTAGTGGTGATTTAGCCGAAAAACTCCTCTCGTCATCTACAGCTTCTTCTTCTCCTAACATTTGAACATATCCACCTATAGGTAATAATGAAATGGAATATCTTGTTTCTTTTCCTTGATGGGAAAGTATCTTTGGTCCCATACCTATAGAAAATTCAACAACCTTAACACCATTTAATTTTGCTGCTATAAAGTGTCCAAATTCATGTACTATGATTAATAAACCAAACCCTAAAATCGCCAAAATATAATTCAATGTCTTTCCTCCTAACCTCTATTACACGCTACATATTCTCTTACTTTTCTATCTAATTCAATTACGTTATCTAAGGATAACTCTTTTTTGCATTCAACATTAAAGTAATTTATAGATTCTTCAATAATATCTCCTATTTCTAAGAATTTTATCTTCTTATCTAAGAAAAATTGTACAGCAACTTCATTAGCAGCATTTAAAACTGTTGGAACTAAGCCACCCTTTTTCCCAGCTTCATACGCAAGTCTTAAACATTTAAATGTTTCTAAATCTGGTCTCTCAAAAGTTAATTTTGATATCTTCCAAAAATCAATGGATTTAGCTACTTCTTCTTTTCTTTCTGGATAATTCAATGCATATTGTATAGGAAGTCTCATATCTGGAGATCCAAGTTGAGCTATTATACTTGCATCTTTATATTCAACCATAGAATGTATAATGCTTTGAGGATGAACTACAACTTGAATATTATCATAACTACAATTAAACAACCAATGAGCCTCTATCACTTCAAGTCCCTTATTCATTAATGTAGCTGAATCTATTGTAATCTTCTTTCCCATACTCCAATTAGGATGATTAAGAGCCTCTTCTAAAGATATCTCCTTTAACTCATCTATCTTTCTTCCTCTAAAAGGTCCACCAGATGCAGTTAATATTATCTTTTTTAAGCTATCTAAACTATTCCCTCTTAATGACTGGAATATAGCACTATGTTCTGAATCAACCGGAAGAATTTTTACGCCATTATCCTTCGCTGCCTGCATAACTAATTCCCCTGCAACAACAAGAGTTTCCTTATTTGCAAGAGCAATGTCTTTCTTCGCTTCAATAGCTGCCATTGTAGGCTTTAAACCTATCATCCCTACAACTGAAGTAACAACCATATCTATTTCTTCAAGGGATGCTATTTTTATTAGCCCCTCCATTCCTTCAAGAACCTCAATATCAAAATTATTCTCAGTGCAATATTCTTTTATCTTTAAAGCTGAGCTACTATCCATCATTCCTACATATTTAGGCTTAAACTCATCTATTATCTCTATCATCTTTTCTATAGATGAATTAGCAGTTACCCCAATCAATTTTAACTCTTTAGCAGATTTTCTAATTACATCTAAGGTTTGAAGTCCTATTGACCCTGTTCCCCCTAATATTGAAAGTTTCTTCATGTCTTTATCCTCCTAATTGCTACTTATCTTCTCCATAGATTATATCTTTAGCTAGAATCCCATACATAGGGCCTACAACTATTCCAAGAACCCCAAATAACTTAATTCCTATATATATAGATAATAAAACTAATAAGGGATGTAATTCTAGTTTATCACTTAAAAATTTTGCTTCAAGAACTTCTCTAATAACTTGAACCAAAATATATAAGCATATTAACCCAAAAGCTACTATATAATCTTCTACTATAATATTGTATATTATTATAGGTACAAATACAATTATTGTTCCTACATAAGGTAATATGTCTAATATTCCACAAATAACTCCTAGTAAAACTGCTTTTGGTACCCTAAACACTATAAATCCTATAATTATTTCAAGAGTTGATATTAATACTAAAATAACTTGAATACCTATCATTTGCTTAAAGTTACCACCTTGATACTTAGCTTTATATAATATATCTCTTGGTATCAATCTTTTAACTAAATCCTTCATTTTTTCTCTATCTACTAAAATAAAAAAAGCACATATATTGCCTATAAAGAATGCTACTATTCCTTCTCCAGTTGTTATAGCACCAGTTTTTATAAAATCCTGATTTAATATAGATATAACACTACCTGCAATACTTTTCCCATCTCCAACATCAATAAATCCAATATAAGTTCTAATTAAATCTTCTATAAGTTTAATATTTCCCTCATATAATTTTTTTAACAAAATGAATATACTACCACCAAGATAAATAACAAATATAATTAAGGCTAAATTTACAAATAAAATTGATAATGCTCCTGCAATTTTATCATGTATATTTAACCTTATAAAAAACTTGTATAACGGATTTGCTATGAGAAACATTATAACCATCCATATAAAGGGTTTGAAATAGTATTTTATAGTTAATGTTAGAACCGTTATTATTAATAAAAGCATAATCAAATCAATTAGTTTCTTATATCTTCTTCTAAACTCCAAAAAACCCCCTCCCTTGCACATACATTAAAATATATGCAAAGAAAAGGGGTTATATTTACAGAAATAAAACATAATATTTTTTTAATTTACAATGATAATATAAAAGTTAAGTAATAAAACACTATCAATCCTGAAAATAATATTGAATCAAACCTATCTAATATACCACCATGACCAGGAATAAGATTACTATAATCCTTTATTCCAACATATCTTTTTACAGAAGATGCTACTAAGTCACCAAACTGACTAAATACTCCACATAATGCTCCTATAATAAAGAAATGATATATTGGGAAAGTAGCTATGTATCCTTTGGCAACAAATCCTAATATTCCACAAGAAATTGTTGACCCTATAAGTCCTCCAATCGAACCTTCTATAGTTTTCTTAGGACTTACTTTTGGGCATAGCTTTGTTTTTCCGAATAATCTACCAGCATAGTATGCAGTTGTATCTGTCATCCATGATCCTATAAATATTAGCCATACATAAAAAGCTCCACCACTTTTTTCACTTACTAGGTATATAAAACTAAACAAAATGCCCACATATAAGAAGCCCAGCAAAGTAATTGCAGCATCAATAAATGTATACTTTAAATCTATTACTGGTATTATTAAAAGTATAAATGTTGCTAAAATTATCATAAAAATAAGCTTTTCAAAATCATTATTAAACAAATAGAATAGTATTAATAAAATATATCCTACCATTTCAATTGGTTTAAAATCTTTTTCTTTTAACGCTTTATAAAATTCATACATTCCAAAAGCAGATAAAATGAAAGTAAATATTTTTAGAGGTAACCCTCCCCAAAATATAAATAATATAAATGGTGCTATCATAAGTGCACCTAGATATCTGTTATCTGATTTCAATACCTTCACCCCAATCTATTTTATTCCACCAAAACGTCTATCTCTGTTTTGGTAATCATAAATTGCTCTTTGTAAATCCTTCTCCTTAAAATCAGGCCAATTAATATCCGAATACCAAAATTCTGAATATGCACATTGCCATAAAAGAAAATTACTTAATCTTTGTTCTCCTGATGGTCGAATTATTATGTCTGGATCTGGCATTCCTGCGGTATATAAATAATTATTTACTAGACTATCATCTATATTATTTATATCTATTTTTTCATCTTTATAATCATTGGCTATTGCTTTTATTGCTCTTATAATTTCATCTCTTCCACCATAATTTAAAGCTACATTCATAACTATTCCATTATTATTTCTTGTTCTTTCTTTCGCTCTCTCTATTTCACCTATACACTCTTCCGGTAATCTAGAGATATCTCCAAGAACATTTATAACAACACCATTTCTATCTAATTCATCTATTTCTTGCTTTAAGTATTGAACAAGCAACTTCATTAGCGCTCCAACTTCTTCTTTAGGTCTCTTCCAATTTTCAGTTGAAAATGCATATAAAGTCATGTATTTAATGCCAAGTCTATCCCCTTCCTTAATTATGCGTCTTATGGTTTCTACACCAGCTTTATGACCCATAGTTCTTGGAAGATTCCTTTGTTTTGCCCATCTTCCATTACCATCCATTATAATAGCTACATGTTTAGGGATATTATTCATATCTAATTCTATATTTTCGTCATTATCGAAGTTATTCTTTTTCTTATTCTTATAAAAACTAAACAAGGTTGGCCCCTCCCATAATATCTAATTAACAAAAAACCTGCCCTAGGAGCAGGTTTTTTGTTTGCTAGCCTAAATTGACATTATTTCCTTTTCCTTAGCTGAAATTATGTTGTCAATTTCTTTAACGTAAGAATCAGTTATTTTTTGAACTTGATCCTCACCCTTCTTAATTTCATCTTCTGATATATCTGAATCCTTCTTTAATGCCTTTATCTTTTCATTAGCATCTCTTCTTACAGATCTAACTGCAACTTTAGCATCTTCACCTGTTTTTTTAACATTCTTAACTAAGTTCTTTCTAGTTTCTTCTGTTAATTCAGGTATTATTAATCTTATTACTGAACCATCATTTGAAGGATTTAATCCCAAATCTGACTTAAGTATAGCTCTTTCTATATCTTTTAGTAATGGTTTTTCCCAAGGTGTTATCATAAGTACTCTTGGTTCTGGAGCAGATACATTGGCAACTTGATTAAGTGGACATAAACTTCCATAATACTCTACTTGAATTCTGTCAAGCATAGTTGGATTAGCTCTTCCTGCTTTCATAGTCGATAGCTCTGAATTAAGAACTGAAATAGTCTTTTTCATTTTTTCTTCTGAATTCTTAATAATGTCCTTGATCATTTTAACCCTCCTACTTTTTTGATACAAGCGTTCCTATTTTTTCGCCTTGTGCAGCTCTTTTGATATTTCCAGGTTCATCTAAACCAAATACAAGTATAGGAATATTATTATCCATACATAAAGATGTAGCTGTTGAATCCATTACTTGTAATCCTTGTTCAAGAACCTCTATATATGATAGTGTATCATATTTTTTAGCATCTGAATACTTATGAGGATCCTTATCGTATACACCATCAACTTTTTTAGCTAATAATATTACATCTGCTTCTATTTCTGCTGCTCTTAGTGCTGCAGTTGTATCAGTTGAAAAATAAGGATTTCCTGTTCCTGCTGCAAAAATTACAACTCTTCCTTTTTCAAGATGTCTCATAGCTCTTCTTCTAATGAAAGGTTCTGCAACCTCCTTCATTTCTATAGCCGTTTGTACTCTTGTCATTACTCCAACTTGTTCTAATGAATCTTGTAGTGCTAAAGCATTTATACAAGTAGCTAGCATTCCCATGTAGTCAGCAGTAGTTCTATCCATACCTTCGCCGCTTCTACCTCTCCAAATGTTACCGCCACCAACAACGGCACCTACTTCAATCCCCATATTTACAAGTTCTTTAATTTCTAGAGCTATTCTTGTAGCTACATTAAAATCTAAACCGAATCCATTTTCTCCAGCTAAAGCTTCACCTGATATCTTTAGCATCACTCTCTTATACTTAGAATTAGACATCTCTATACCTCCAACGTAAATTCCTATATCTTTAAAAAAAGAGAACACTTAGTGTTCTCTTTGGTTTTAACTATTTACCCATTTGCTTTGCAACTTCTGCAGCAAAATCTTCAACAACTTTTTCTATACCTTCGCCTCTTTCAAATCTTACGAAGCTATTAACAGTGATTGGAGAACCAACTTCTTTAGATTTTTCTTCAACAAGCTTTGCTATGCTCTTATCTCCATCTTTAACCCAAGCTTGATCTACAAGACATACTTCTTTATAGTATTTCTTGATTCTTCCTTCAACCATTTTATCAACGATCTTTTCTGGCTTTCCTTCATTAAGAGCTTGAACTCTGTAGATTTCTCTTTCCTTTTCTACAGCTTCCTTATCAACACCTTCTTCATTTAAGAATAATGGGTTTGCAGCTGCAACTTGCATACAAAGTTCTTTAGCTAAATCTACAACTACTTGAGATTCAGTTTCGCATCCTAATTCAACAACAACACCGATTCTTCCACCACCGTGAATATAAGTTTGAACTGCACCATTAGCAACTTCAACCTTCTTGAATCTTCTTACTGTCATGTTTTCACCTAAAGTAGCAATTAAAGCTGTTAAAGCTTCTTGAACTGTTTGTTCTTCATTGTACTTTTCGTTTAAGAATTCTTCAACAGTTGTAGCTGTTGTATCAACAACCATCTTAGCTAATGAATCAGCAAAAGCTACAAATTGTTCATTAGCAGCAACGAAGTCTGTTTCACAGTTAACTTCTACGATACCAGCCTTCTTGTTATCTTCTGTAATATATGTCTTAACAAGACCTTCAGCAGCAACTCTTCCTGCTTTCTTTGCAGCAGCAGCTAATCCTTTTTCTCTTAAGAATTCTACAGCCTTTTCTATATCTCCGTTAGTTTCTGTTAAAGCCTTTTTGCAGTCCATCATTCCTGCGCCAGTCATTTCTCTTAATTCCTTAACTGATTTTGCAGTTATCATATTCATTTCCTCCTTTATATTAAGTAACCCTTATCATTTAGGTTAAAAGGTAAATGAAGAATCCTTCACCTACCTTTTACATAGCTAATTATTCAGCTAATTGTTCACCTTGTCTTCCTTCAATGATTCCATCAGCCATTTTAGCAGTTATTAATTTAACAGCTCTTATAGCATCATCGTTACCTGGAATTACGTAATCTACTTCTTCTGGGTCACAGTTAGTGTCAACTATAGCTACTACAGGAATTCCTAAAATCTTAGCTTCTGAAATAGCATTCTTTTCTTTTCTTGGGTCAACTATGAACATAGCTCCGATGTTTTCGCAGTCTAAGTTTCTAATTCCACCAAGGTTCTTTTCTAACTTTTCTAATTCTCCCTTAAGCTTTATAACTTCTTTCTTTGGAAGAACTTCGAAAGTTCCATCTTCTTGCATTCTTTCGATTTCAGCTAATCTCTTAATTCTAGTCTTTATTGTTTCGAAGTTAGTTAACATTCCACCTAACCATCTGTTGTTAACAAAGTGCATGTTTGATCTTATAGCTTCTTCTTGGATAGCTTCTTGAGCTTGTTTCTTTGTTCCAACGAATAAGATATCTTTTCCTTCTGCAGCAACTTCTTTAATAAAGTTGTAAGCTTCTTCAGCCTTCTTTACAGTCTTTTGTAAATCTATGATATAGATTCCGTTTCTTTCTGTAAAGATGTAAGGAGCCATCTTAGGGTTCCATCTTCTAGTTTGGTGACCAAAGTGTACACCAGCTTCTAATAATTGTTTCATTGATATTACTGACATTTTCTTACCTCCTGGTTTTTCCTCCACTACCTTCTTCACAAGTAGCTACCTAATAGGCACCAACTACTTGCATTGGGTAATGTGTGTATTTTATTACCTTTGTTAGTATACCACAAGGTTTTTATTGTATCAACAAAATTTTATATTATTTTTATCCATCTTAAAAATAATATAAAAATACTCATTATAATTCTCCCCCTTCATAAAAATTAACTATTCATAAGATACACTTTTTTCAGTCATACACAGGTTCCAAAACTTGCTTTTAGTGTTCTGTGATGGCACTATAATTTTTACCCCTCATGCTCTGTATCCATAAGGAGGCTACTGAAAACTCTTTATAATTTCCTAGACGTAAAAAATCTGTACCTAATACTAGATACAGATTTTAAAATAAACTATTTAATCTTTTTCAACTCATCTAATAACTTTTCATTAAGTATTCTTATATGAGTCCCCTTCATTCCTAGAGATCTTGATTCTATTACTCCAGCACTTTCAAATTTTCTCAAAGCATTAACTATAACACTTCTTGTTATACCAACCTTATCAGCTATCTTTGAAGCTACTAAAAGCCCTTCAGTCCCATCTAATTCATCAAAGATATGTTCTACAGCTTCAAGTTCTGAATAAGATAAAGTTCCAATAGCTAGTTGCACAACAGCTTTTTTTCTTGCTTCTTCCTCTATCTCAACTTGTTTTCCTCTAAGCATTTCTATTCCAACTATTGTTGCACTATATTCAACTAAAACTAAATCATCGTCAGTAAATCTTCTACCAAACCTTGCAAGTTGTAACGTTCCTAATCTCTCTCTATTTCCTACTATAGGAACAATTGTAGACAGCTTGTCTTTCGCCATACAATCTCCTTCACCTTCAAAAACACAATAACCTTTGTTAGGTAAATTAGATATAGTTTCTGTAATATTAAGAAGCTTTTCATTGTAATCCGCCGGAAATCTTCTTTCTTCTATTACTTTCTTCTTCATCACATGACATTCGAAATCTTTTGCAAAAGTATATCCTAATATTTTCCCTTTTCTACTAGCAATATATACATTACATTCTAACACTTCGCTTAAAAGCTTACATATATCTTCAAAAGCAACTGGCTCTGTTCCTGACTTCTGCAATATCTTGTTCAACATTCTTGTTTTGCTAAGTAATGATGACATATAACTCCCCCTTAAATAATCTATTAAAATTCAAGTATATTTTAAATTTTCATAATTTTTTAAATTTTTGTTCTTTTCATTATAGACTATTTCAGTTTATCATACAGAGCCATTTATTTCAACTCCATTTTTGTTCTTTCGACATTTTAGTTACTATTAGTTATTTTCTTTGTCGTTTTTTTCTTCCTTCTTAATAACTTCTTTATATCCACATTCACTATTTGAACATTGTACATAATTCCCATCTTTTTTAGAGTATTTTAAAACCATATACGCATTACACTTAGGACACTTGTCTTTTACTGGTTCATTCCAACTTACAAACTTACATTCAGGATATCCAGAACAACCAAAGAATTTTTTACCTTTTTTACTCTTCTTAACGACAATCTTTTTACCACATTCAGGACATGGCACATCTAGTTCTTCCACTATTGGCTTAGCATTTTTGCATTCAGGATAACCAGGACATGCAAGGAAGTCACCATATCTTCCTCTTTTTATCACCATCATTCTTCCACACTTATCACATGGAACATCACTAACTTTATCTTCAATAACTACTTTTGCAACTTCTTTTTCAGCTTTATCTATAGCTACCTTTAATGGCTTAAAGAATTCATCTACAACTTCTCTCCATTCTTCTCTACCCTCTTCAATATGGTCTAGCTTCTTTTCCATATCAGCAGTAAACTCTACATCTACAATTTGATTGAAGTAATCACTTAAAATCTTATTTACTATAAATCCCAACTCAGTCGGAATAAGATTCTTCTTTTCTCTAAGTACATAACCTCTACTTAATATTGTTGAAATGGTAGGTACATATGTACTTGGTCTTCCTATCCCCTTTTCTTCCATAAGTTTTACAAATGAAGCTTCAGTAAATCTTGCAGGAGGTTGAGTAAAGTGTTGTTTTCCTTCTATGGATTCCTTCTTTAAAACTTCCCCTTCTTCTAAAACTGGAAGAATAACTCCTTCAGCATCTTCCTCATTAGAGTACTGATATAGTTTCATAAACCCATCAAAGTCAATTGTTGATCCACTAGCTTTAAATTTGTAATCACCATTTATTATATCAATTGAATTTGTATTCAATCTACACGAAGCCATTTGACTTGCCATGAATCTATTCCAAATTAATGTGTATAATTTATATTGTTCGCTAGTTAAGTTTGCCTTTGCAATCTCTGGAGTAATTTCAACATAAGTAGGTCTAATAGCTTCATGAGCATCTTGGATATTTTTCTTTCCTTTATACTCTCTAGGCTTCTCTGGGGAATATTCTTCTCCATAAGTACTATTAATAAATTCTAAAGCCTTTCCTTGAGCTTCTTCTGAAATTCTAACAGAATCTGTTCTCATATATGTTATAAGACCAACTGTTCCATATCCTTTAACTTCAACGCCTTCATATAAAACTTGTGCTACCGACATAGTCCTCTTTGTCATAAAATTAAGTTTTTTACTTGCTTCTTGTTGAAGTGTACTTGTAGTAAATGGTGGAAGTGGATTTTTAACTTTTTTACCTTTTTTGATCCCAGCTACTACAAATTCACCTTTTTCTAGTTCTTTAACTATAATTTTAGCTTCATCTTCATTTTTAATTTCAATCTTTTTGCCATTCTTTGTAGATAACTTAATAGGAAATTTCTTTCTTTCCTTTTTCATTACACAATCAACTGTCCAATACTCTTCTGCATTAAAAACTTTTATCTCTTCTTCCCTATCACAGATAAGCTTCAAAGCTGCTGATTGCACTCTACCTGCACTTAGACCCCACTTTACATTTCTCCATAAAATAGGACTAATTTCATATCCAACTAGTCTATCTAATACTCTTCTAGCTTGTTGAGCATCAACTAAATTTATATTTATTTTTCTAGCTTGTTTTATTGATCCTTTTACAGCAGTTTTAGTTATTTCATTAAATACTATTCTACATTGTGAATCTTCTGATATCTTCAAAAGCTTTGCTAAATGCCAAGAAATTGCTTCTCCCTCACGGTCAGGGTCAGTTGCAAGATAAACTTTATCAGCTTTTTTTGCTGCTTTTCTTAACTTATCTATTAATTCTCCCTTACCTCTTATTGATATATACTTTGGTTCATAATTATTTTCTATATCAACACCCATCTTACTTTTAGGCAAATCTCTAACATGCCCCATAGATGCTTCAACTGTATAATTTTTTCCTAAATATTTTGCGATTGTCTTAGCCTTTGCAGGTGACTCTACTATAACTAAATTTTGACCCATATAAAAACTCCATTTTTATGGAGCCTTCACCCCCTTAAAACTCACGTAATCTTTGCATAATAATTGCCAGGAAGGCTAACTATTTCATTTCTAATTTGCATTTCAAATAATACCTTAAACAAAGCAGCCCTGTCAATACAAGACTTTTCAACGATTTCATCTATATGTGTTGGTGCCTTTGCTATAACAGATAATATTTTTCTCTTTATTGGAGATATTATTCCTTCTTCCTTTGGAATTTTTAATTTCAAAATAGAATATAAGTCATCCATTCCACTAAAAATCTGCGCACCATCTCTAATAAGCTTATTACATCCATTACTTCCTTTTGAAAAAATTGATCCAGGAACAGCCATTACTGATTTTCCTTGTTCTGCAGCATAATTAGCCGTAATTAAAGAACCACTTTTACTCGACGCCTCGGCAACTATTACTAATCTACTTAACCCACTAATTATCCTATTTCTCATTGGAAAATGGTATGGAAGTGGCTTAGTGCCTGGTAGAAATTCTGAAATAATCAATCCAGTATCTTCAACCTTTTTAAATAATGATGCATTTTGTTTAGGATATACAACATCTATACCACATCCTAAAACAACAATAGTGTTTCCACCATCTTCTAATGCTGTTTTATGTGCTACTGAATCTATCCCTTTAGCACCTCCGCTTATTATTGTGATATTATAGCTAATTAATTCTTTTGTCAATAGTTTTGTAATTTGTGCACCATACTGAGTACACATTCTTGAGCCAACTATACCAACTATATCTTCATTAAGTAATTCTATATTTCCTTTATAAAACAAACCATATGGCGGTTCATCTATATTCTTTAAATCCTCAGGATATTTAAGATCATTATATGTAACAAGCCCTATATTTTCTTTAGCTAATATCCCTACATATTCCTCTGCATCCTGTAATGAAGAACTGCTAAAAGTACTGTTTAATTCATCATAAACAACTTTTTCATTTCCATATCTCTCAATAAGAGATATTTTATCCGAATTTGATACATTTAACATTATTAACCATATCTTATATTTCATAAACTGTCTACCCCTTTACACAATTTCTCCATGATAATCCCTCCTATAATTTATTCCCTCCAGAATATTTTCTTCTAATATATCCTTATTCCCATCTAGGTCTGCAATAGTTCTAGATATCTTTATAAGCTTTCCATATCCTCTTAATGAAGGACTATTTAAGTCAAAATAGTTTTCTAATATTCTCTCTATATTTTTTGAAACTCTACACAATTCAAAAACATCTTTTCCTCTTATTTCAGAATTATATTTATATTTAGTTCCTTTTAACCTTCCTCTCTGAACTTCTGTTGCCTTAATTACTCTCTCTTTCATTTTCAAGGAAGAATACATTTCATTATTATTTCTTATTTCTTTATATCCTACCTTTGGTACATAATTATATAGATCAATTCTATCCCTTAAAGCTTTTGACATTCTATTTAAATATTTCATTTTTTGATTATCACTACAATTACATCCATCTGAATCCCCACTTTCTAGTCCACTCTTACCACATGGACAAACATTAAAGGAACCTATCATTATAAAATTGCATGGTAATTCATAACTTCCATATAATCTATTAATTTTTATCTTTCCTTCTTCTAATGGTTCTCTCAAAACCTCTAGTACATCTCTTTTAAACTCTAATATCTCATCTAAAAACAGTACTCCTCTATGAGCCAAAGTAATTTCTCCAGCTTTAGCAATATTTCCTCCACCAATTAAAGCTCCTTTTGTAATAGAGTGATGAGGATTTCTAAAGGGTCTTTTTACATTACATAATTTATCATTTCCTGCTATACTATAAACCTTAGCAACTTCAAGTTCTTCCTCTTTAGTTAAATCAGGCAATATGGATTGAAGCGCATTTGCTAACATAGTTTTTCCTGCTCCTGTACTACCATAAATAAGTATATTATGATTTCCTGCAGCAACTATTTCCATTGCTCTTTTAGAACTTTCTTGCCCTATAATATCACTGAAATCTAAATAGTTTTCCTTAGAAACTTCTTCTAATAAAAATGAATCATAAGGTAACATATCTTTATAATTCAAAAAAGATATACTTTCTCTTAAATTACTAAAAGGATAATATTTCGCTTCCTTAATATATTTACATTCATTTAGGTTTTCATAAGGTAATACAAAATTCATTTTCCCTTCACTAACACCAGCTAGTATTATTGGAAGTGTCCCCTTTACCCCTTTAATATCTCCTGCTAATGATAACTCTCCAAACAAAATGTAATCTTCTATATATTTAGAGTTAATTTGTCTAGAACAGGCTAGTATGCCAATAGCAATAGGTAAATCTAATAATGATCCTATCTTTTTTACATCTGCTGGTGCTAAGTTAACTACTATCCTTCCTAGAGGAAATTCAAATCCGCTATTTACTATTGCTGATCTCACTCTTTCTTTTGCTTCTTTTATTGCAGCATCTGGTAATCCAACAATATTGAAGTACGGAATTCCTCTTGTAATATCAACTTCAACATCTATAAGCTGCCCTTCTAATCCAGAGTAGGTGGCACTAATTATTTTTATTGCCATGCGCTCAATCCCTTCTATACAATTTCCTCTTAGATTATTACCAATATAATTTATACTAAACATAAAATCTTGCTTGCATTAACCAAATAAAGGTAATAATTATTTATATAAATATAAAAATATATAAATATGGGAGTTATAAAATGAAAAATATGAAGAAACTACTAGGTAACCACGGCGAAGACATTGCCGCTAATTATTATTTAAATAACGGCTATACTATTCTTGATAGAAATTTTCTAATTAAAAAAGGTGAGATGGATCTAATTGTTAAAAAAAATGACGTCATAGTATTTGTTGAAGTGAAATCTAGAAGCAATAACTCCTTCGGTACCCCTTGTGAATCTGTAACATTCTCAAAGCAAAAAAATATAAAGTACTTATCTAAATACTATTTAACTATTCATAATCTCTATAACTATTATGTTAGATATGATGTGGCAGAAATATATTTTAACTACTACGATAATTCGTACAAATTAAATATAATAAGTGATGCTTTTAGATAAAATTAAAAACAAAAAAAAGAACTCTTAAATAAATCTTTAGAGTTCTTTTAGAGAGTTATAATATTTTTGTTAAAAAACTTTTTCTATGTATTTCACATGGCCCAATTGTTTTTAAAGCTTCTACATGCTTAACAGTTCCATACCCAGCATTTTCATCAAAATAATATTCAGGATACTTCTTTGAATATTCTTTCATTAAGTTATCTCTATATACCTTTGCTAAGATCGAAGCTGCAGCAATAGTAGCACTTTTAGCATCACCTTTAATAACATATTTATTCTCTATAGTGATATTTTTTACCAAGTAACCATCAGACAAAACTAAATCTGGTTTTATTTTTAATCCATAGCATGCTTCTAAGAATACATTATTATTACAATAAGCAATTCCTTTACTGTCTATCTCTTCATTTGATGCTTGGGCTATATGATATGCAAGTGCTTTTTCTTTTATTATTTGAGCTAATTCTTCCCTCTTCTTTTCAGAAATCTTTTTAGAGTCATTAAGCCATAAAATTAACTCGTCATCCATTGCATTTAAATCTAAAATTACAGCACAAGACACAATAGGGCCAGCAAGTGGACCTCTTCCCACTTCATCTACCCCCGCAATATATTGATAGTTTCCAAAATTCTTATCAAAAGCATACATTTCTTTAACTCTAGAAATCTCTTTCATAATTTTATCTCTATTCTTTTGAAGAGATTCTCCTAGTTTTACAACATTTTTTCTACTATCAGAAAGAAGTAAGTCAATATATCTTTTAACTAATTCGCTATTATAATCTTCTTCTATATTTATATTAGAAACAATTTTCTTTATCTCATTAAACTTAAGTTGATTAAAATCTACACTATTCATACCCTAATACCTTTCACTATGGACGTTCCAAAGTTATATTTCCAATTTTTCCGCCTCTAAATTCATCTAAAAGAATAACTGCTATTCTCATATAATCAATTTCGTTGCCCTTCATTAAACATCCTCTTTTTCTAGCTATAGCATCCAAAGTATCTAAAGGATTTTCAAAAATCTCATCTATTTTATATCTTTCTTTTAATTTTTCAGGATAATAAGTTTGTAATCTTTCTACAAGCTTATAAGCTAATTCTTCTGAATCCATTACTTCATCCTTAATAGCCCCAGTAAAAGCAAGATTTAATGCTGTTTCTTCATCTTCAAACTTTGGCCATAAAACACCTGGAGTATCAAGCATTTCTACACCTAATGGAGTTTTTATCCATTGCTTATTTTTCGTAACTCCAGCTCTATCTCCTGTTTTAGCTATATTATTCTTAGCCATTTTATTTATAAATGTAGACTTACCGCAGTTAGGAACTCCTACAACCATTACTCTTGTTATTATTTTTACTAAACCTTTTGCCTTTAATCTATCATGCTTTTCTTTTAATAACTCCAGAATTGCAGGCTTAATTGCATTAAGACCACTTCCAGTTAAACAATTAACTTCAAGTACCTTAACATTTTCAGAGGATAAGTGTTTAATCCATTGCTTTGTAACACTCTTTTCTGTTAAATCACTCTTGTTTAATAAAATTATTCTTGGCTTATCTCCCACCAATTTATCTATATCTGGATTTGCTGAACTTCTAGGAATTCTAGCATCCCTTATTTCTATAACAGCATCAACTAACTTTAAATTTTCTTTTATTTCTCTTTGAGTCTTTTTCATATGACCTGGAAACCAATTTATTGCCATATAATTTCCCTCCTTTACGCTAGTTTAATTCTAAATATTAAAAAAGGAGACTTCATAAAAGTCCCCATTTTTATAAAGAAATTATCTAACTAATTCTTTAACCTTAGCAGCCTTACCTACTCTGTCTCTTAAGTAGTATAACTTAGCTCTTCTTACTTTACCTCTTCTAGTAACTTCAATCTTTTCGATGATTGGAGCGTTCATAGGGAAAGTTCTTTCAACACCAGTTCCATAAGCAACTCTTCTTACAGTGAAAGTTTCTCTGATTCCACCGTTTTGCTTCTTAATAACTGTTCCTTCGAAAGCTTGAACTCTTTCTCTGTTACCTTCTTTAATTTTTACGTGAACTCTTACGTTGTCCCCAACGTTGAATTGTGGTAAATCAGTTCTGATTTGTTCTTGCTCTATAGCTCTTAATATTTCGTTCATTGTGCATTCCCTCCTTAAAGATAATTTGACGTTCTTACCGAAGCCTAGTTCAGCAGAGGAGCGCCCGTACTAGCACAAACTATATTCTAGCATACAACTTTATCTAACGCAACATAAATATTATAATCTATCATCCTTTAAAATTTTTATATCCTCTTTAGTAAGTTGGAGATTTTTATAGAGATCTTTTCTTCTTTCTTTTGTTATAAGTAAAGATTGTTTTCTTCTCCACTTTCTTATATTTTCGTGATGACCTGAAAGCAATACCTCAGGTACTCTTTCATCTTCATACACTTCTGGTCTAGTATATTGTGGATATTCTAATAAACCATCAGAATAAGATTCGTCCATAAAACTTTCTTCTTTACCTAAAACACCTGGTATAAGCCTTAAAACAGAATCAATAATAGGAATAGCTGCCATTTCTCCTCCAGTAAGAACAAAATCACCTAAAGATACTTCCATATCAATATGCTTATATGCTCTTTCATCTATACCTTCATAATGACCACATAAGAAAATTAAATTTTCTTCTTTTGAAAGTTCTTGTGCCATTTCTTGATTAAAGGTTTTACCTCTAGGTCCTAGAAAAATTACCTTTCCTGAATTCTTTTCTTTTGCAGCTTTTATAGAATCAATTATTGGTTGAGGTGTCATAACCATTCCTGCACCTCCACCATATGGGTAATCATCAACTTTCTTATGTTTGTTTAAAGAATAATCTCTTATATTATAATACTCTAAATTTACAAGATCTTTTTCCCTTGCTCTTCCTATAATAGAATGATCAAATATGGAAAACATCTCTGGAAAGAGAGTTAAAATACTAATCCTCATCTTGCCATTCTCCTACTGGTCTTATAAGAACTTTCTTTTCATCTATATTAACATCTAACACTATATCTCTTAGAACTGGAATTAATAATTGTTTAGGTTTCTCAATCCAATAAACATCATTATTAGGAGTTTGTAGTACATCGTATATTTTACCTAGATCTTTTCCATTTGTATCATATACTGTACATCCCACTAAATCTACAACATAATAAGTATCCTCTGGAAGTTCAGGCTCTTGATCCCTTAAAACTTGTAGATACTTTTGTTTATACATTTCCGCATCATTCATAGAATCGATTCCCTCTAATTTAAGAATAACTCTATCCTTTTGAAACTTTACTCCTTGGATTTCAACCCACTTATTATCGATTAAAACTTTTCCATATCTTTTAAAATTGTTAACATCATCAGTAAAAGCCATTACCTTTACTTCTCCTTTTATTCCATGAGTATTAACAATTTGACCTACTTTGAAATATTCACTCACACTTGTTCCCTCCTGTGTAAATGTATAAAAAGAGTTAGGGTGTACCTAACTCTTTCATTTAGATTATTTCTACTACTACTCTTTTTTCTTCTTTAATTGCTGCAGCCTTTACTACGGTTCTAATAGCTTTCGCTATTCTTCCTTGTTTCCCAATAACTTTACCCATATCATCTTGAGCAACTTTAAGTTCTAAAATAATTGATTGCTCACCAACTACTTCATTTACTTCAACTTGCTCTGGATGATCAACTAAAGCTTTGGCTAATATTTCAACTAATTCTTTCATATAGTGCCTGTAATTATACTATAACTACAGTGTTCACCTCCAAAAATTACTTGTTAAGGCCTGCTTGGTCGAATAATCTCTTAACTACATCTGTAGGTTGAGCACCATCGTTTAACCATTTAGTAGCTTTTTCTTCATTAATCTTAACTTCAGCTGGTTCAGTTATTGGATTGTAGTATCCAATTTCTTCGATGAATCTACCATCTCTTGGGCTTCTTGAATCAGCAACTACTATTCTGTAGAAAGGAGCCTTCTTAGCACCCATTCTTCTTAGTCTTATCTTTACTGCCATTGTAATTTCACCTCCTTTTAAAATATACTTATATTTCTAACTCATGAAAGGCATTTTTCCAAATAAACCTTTTCTAGATTTCTTTGTTAATGATTTAACCTGTTTCATTTGTTTCTTCATTGCTTCATAGCCTTTAATAAGTTTATTAACTTCTTGAATTGTTGTACCTGCACCTAATGCAACCCTCTTCTTTCTGGAAGATGATCCAATTAAAAGTGAAGGATTTCTTCTTTCCTTTAAAGTCATTGATTGAATAATAGCTTTAGTTTTATCTAATTGCTTTTCACTCTTTTCAAAATCAATTTTTCCAACATTTTGAGACTCCATTCCAGGAATCATCTCCATAATCTTGTTTAAAGGACCAAGCTTCTTCATCTGTTCCATTGCAGTTAAAAAGTCTTCAAAATTCAGTTCATTGGTCATCATCTTCTTAGCTAAGTCACCAGCTTCTTTTTCATCAATAGCCTCTTGTGCCTTTTCTATTAAAGACAATACATCTCCCATCCCCAAAATTCTTGATGCCATTCTCTCTGGATGGAAAACTTCGAAATCGCTCATTTTTTCCCCTACACCAATATACTTAATTGGCTTTTCAGTAATGCTTCTTATTGATAAAGCTGCACCACCTCTTGTATCACCATCTAACTTTGTTAAGATAACTCCTGAAACATCAAGTTCTTTATTAAAACTTTCTGCAACATTAACAGCATCTTGACCAGTCATGGAATCAACAACCAATAGTATTTCGTTAGGCTCAACTGCAGATTTTACATCTTTAAGTTCTTGCATAAGCTCTTCATCAATATGTAATCTACCAGCTGTATCTATAATAATTACATTATTACCATCATTTCTTCCTTGTTTAATTGCTGCCTTAGCAATATCAACAGGTGATACTTTATCTCCCATAGTAAATACAGGAATATCTATTTGTTTACCAACTACTTGTAATTGCTTAATTGCTGCAGGTCTATATATATCACATGCAACTAATAAAGGTTTTTTATTATCCTTCCTTAATTGAAGTGCTAATTTTCCACACATAGTTGTTTTACCAGCACCTTGTAAACCTACTAGCATAATTACAGTTGGTCCATAACTTGAATAATTTAATTTACTCTCACTACCGCCCATAAGATTAGTAAGTTCTTCGTTAACTATTTTTATAACTTGTTGCCCTGGTGTTAAGCTTTCTAGAACGTCGCCTCCAACACACTTAGAACTCACATTAGATACAAAGTTTTTTACAACCTTATAGTTAACATCTGCTTCTAATAAAGCAAGCTTTACCTCTCTCATAGCCTCTTTTATATCTTTTTCATTAAGCTTCCCTTTTCCCCTTAATTTCTTAAAGGTACTTTGAAGTTTTTCTGATAATCCTTCAAAAGCCATATTAAACCTCCTAAATATATTACAACTCTTCTAACTTAAATCTTAATTCTTCAAGTTCTTCATTAGATAAAGAATACTTTTCCTTAAAGTCTTTTAAAAGAACTGTAATCTTTTTTTCACGTTTTATACTCTTTTGAAGTAAGTGAAGCTTACTCTCATATGATAGAAGTAGCTTGTAACATCTTTTAATTAAATCATGGATAGCTTGACGGCTTGTGTTATTTAATTCAGCAATTTCAGCCAAGGATAAATCCTCATTATAATAAAGCTCCATAATGTTACCTTGTTTTTCTGTTAATAATGGACCATAAAAATCCATTAATAAAGAAATTTCAACTCTATCTTCCATATAATCACCTTACCCACAAAAGAGATAATAACAGAATAATTTATAGGTGTCAAGTATTTTTACTTAACACCTTTTGAAATATTAAAATAAAGCTTCTGCAAAAGCTTCTGCATCAAATTCTTGTAAATCCTCTATACCTTCTCCAACTCCAATATACCTAACTGGAATATTTAAGGTTTGTTTAATTGATATTACAACTCCACCCTTTGCAGTACCATCTAACTTTGTAAGTATTATTCCGTCTATAGGACATGCTTCCATAAATTGTTTTGCTTGTATAACAGCATTTTGTCCTGTTGTTCCATCCAATACTAATAAAGTTTCTTTTTTAGCTTCACTATATTCCCTATCAATTATTCTATTTATTTTGGATAATTCATTCATAAGATTCTTTTTATTGTGCAGTCTACCTGCAGTATCACAAATAAGTATATCTGCACTTCTTGATTTTGCAGCAGTTACAGCGTCAAATACTACAGCTGCAGGGTCTGACCCTTCACTTTGCTTAATTATATCAACACCAGCTCTTTGACTCCACACCTCTAACTGGTCAATGGCAGCAGCTCTAAAGGTATCAGCAGCTGCTAGAAGAACTTTTTTACCTTCTGCTTTATTCTTTGCTGCAAGTTTTCCAATAGAAGTTGTTTTACCAACTCCATTAACACCAATAACTAAAAGAACCCTTCTGCCTTCTTTATCTTCCTCTTCTTCAGCTCCTTCCATCATCATCTCTTTAATAACAGATTTTAATGTTGGAATCACTAACTCTGTATCATTTATTTTTTCTTTTCTAATCTTCTCTCTTAGCTTTTCTATGATTTCCATAGTTGTATCCATACCAATATCAGAAGTTATTAAAATTTCTTCTAACTCTTCATACAAATCCTCATCGATTGTTACTGCTAACTTTAAAGCTTCGTTAATCTTATCAGTTAATCCATTTCTTGTTTTTGATAATCCATCCTTAAGTTTGTCAAATAACTTTCCAAACATATTTTTTCCTCCTAGTTCTATTTTGTTAAGTCTACTGATACAACCTTTGATATACCCTTTTCCTCCATTGTAACTCCATACATTACATCACTAGCTTCCATTGTACCTTTTCTGTGAGTAATAACTATAAACTGAGTTCCTTTAGAGAATTCTTTCAAGAATTCAGCATATCTATATACATTAGCATCATCAAGTGCTGCTTCAATTTCATCTAATATACAGAATGGAGTTGGCTTCATCTTTAATATTGCAAACAGTAATGCAATGGCAGATAAAACTTTTTCTCCCCCTGACATAAGATTAATGTTTTGAAGTTTCTTTCCTGGTGGCTCTACATTTATATCTATATTTGCAGTTAATTCATCACCTTCTGCAAGAATAAGTTCTGCGCTACCCCCTTTAAATAATTCTTTAAAAGTTTCATTGAAGTTTTTATTTAACACCTTAAAATTTTCCTTAAATAATTCCTTCATTTTGGTAGTCATTTCATATATTACAGATAAAAGTTCTTCTTTTGATTTTTGTAAATCTTCTTCTTGAGAAGACATGAATTCATACTTTTCTTTAACTTCATCATACTCTTCAATTGCAGCTAAATTAACAGTTCCAAGAGCTGTAATTTTTCTTTTATAGCTATTAATACTTTCTTTTATATCATGGACATTCTCAATATTTACTGCTATTTCTTGTGCTTCAGCTAATGTAAGGTCCAACTCCTCATTTAACTTTGTATAATGATTATCTTTTTCCATTTCATATTTAGCTCTCTGCACTTCTTGCTTGTTTAATTCGCCTTCTTCTTTATTTATTATATCTAAGGTTTCATTTATTAAACTATCTTTAATCTTAAAGTCTTCTTTTAATTTAGCTTTTTCTAATTCCTCTTCTTTAAAACTTTCCTCAAGTTCAACAAGTCTATTCTTCTCTATCTCAATTCTGTCTAATCTTTCATGTATATTATTATTTAAAATTTGAACATTCTCTCTATTGTCTTTATTTTCATCTTCCATGAACTTAGCTTTTGAGATATTCTCATCTATTTCTTTTTCTTTCCTTGATATTTCACTTAACTTACCAGTTAATGCTTCATCTAAAGATGCCTTATTAACCTTAAGTTCTGTAATATATTCTCTTTCTTTATTAAGCTTCTCCCTAGCAATCTTTAATTCATCTTCTAGTGATACAGCTCTTTCTTTATTCCAACTATTTTGTTCTTCTATTTTTTCTAACTCATTAGTTTTTTCATTTAACTTATTCTTTAAGCTTTGTATATCTTCGTCATTTCTTTTAGACTCAAGCTTAGAAACCTCTAAACTATTTTTTAGCTTTTCAGATTCATTTTTCAAAGAAATTATTTCAGATTCATTCTTTGCAACCTCAACATTTTTAGCATGAATTTCATCTCTGTCATTTAATATACTTTCATCCAAATCCGATACTTTCTTTTTAAAACTATTGTACTCATTTAAAGCTTCTTGTAATTTTTGCTTTTTACTTTCTAATAGTTCACCTATCTCTTCAATTTCTCTTTTTCTACCAAGAATATTAGTATGCTTCCCTTGTATACTTCCACCAGTTAAAGCTCCTCCTGGAGATATTAATTCTCCTGATAAAGTTACTATTCTATAACTATTATTACTATTTCTTGATAGTCTTAAGGCTGAATCCATATCACTACATACAATAGTTCTTCCTAAAACATTATTAATAGCTTTAGTATACTTATCATCATATTTTATTATATCTGATGCTATTCCAATAAATCCTTCCATTGAAGTAATTCTAGAATCCAACGACAGCTTGTTTCCTCTTATATTATCTAGAGGTAAAAATGTTGCCCTTCCTATATTATTCTTTTTTAAATAATTAATAAGGTCTTTTGCTACCCTTTCATTCTCAGTAATTACATTGGATATACCAGCACCTAAAGCTATTTCTATAGCTGTTTCATAATCTTTTTCAACAGTAAAAACTTCTCCAAGAACTTTAGTTCCATCTGCTTTTGGTGTTAAGCCCTTCTCTATTCTTTCCATAAGAATTTTTACTGATCTATTATATCCTTCATAATGCTTTTCTAAATTGGATAACATATTTTTATTTGCTTCAAGTTCATTAATATTTTTATTAAAAAGTTTTATCTCATTATCCTTTTTGGTTATTTTAGAATTTAATATTCCTATTTCTTTTCTCTTCTCATATATAGAAGCTTCTAAATTTCCTATTTCACCTTTTATTGTCTCTACTTTATTTTTCAAACTTTCTAAAGTAGCTATATTTATCTTTATATTTCCTTCTAAAGACTGAATAGAAGATTTTAATGTTTGTTCCTTTTCAACCCTTAACTTAATTTCATTATTTATTAATGTAAGAGAGTTTTTAATTTCAGAATTACCTCTTAATAACTCAAATTCATCCTCTTTTAATTTTTTAAGTTCTTCATCCATATTATTAATATTTTTTATGGATTCGCTATTCTTATTTTCTAATAAAGAGATTTCTTCTTCCTTCTCTCTTTGTTCTTCTCTTTTTATTAAAAGTTCCTGTTCAACTCTATCTCTTTCCTCTTTGATAATAGAAATCTTATTCTTATACTCAGCTAAACTTAAAGTATTCTTCTCTATTATAGTTTCAAGATTTTTTATACGCTCTCTAAATACATCTATATCATTTGAGATTTTAGATATACTTTCTTTTTTCTCATAATACTCCGCTTTTTCTTGTATTGTCTTATTTTCTATTTCTTCTATCTTACTCTCTATTTCTTTTAACTTTTCTTTTTCAGTTAATAAAAGATTTTTCTTTTCATCTAATTTATTTCTCTTTTGTATTACTGCTTCACTATACTCTTTTAATGTCTTTTCAATATTATTTATATAGTGAACTAATAAAGATACTTCACTTACTCTTAACGTATCATATAACCCTCTATATTCAATAGCTTTTTCTCTCTCTATTCTTAATGGTTCAATTCTCTCTTCATATGTAGATATAATATCTCTAATTCTCACAAGGTTTTCATCTGTATTAGAAAGCTTCTTTTCAGCCTCTTCTTTTCTAGATTTATACTTTACAATACCAGCTGCTTCCTCTAATAGAGATCTTCTTTCTTCAGGTTTTCCACTAAGAATAGCTTCAATCTTACCTTGTCCTATTAATGAATATCCTTCTTTACCTATACCAGTATCCATAAATAGCTGATTTATATCCTTTAATCTACACTTAGTTCCATTTAAAAGATACTCAGTTTCACCTGATCTGAATATTCTTCTTGAAACAGTAATTTCATTGTAGTCAGAACTTAATGAACCATCTGTGTTATCAAGAGTTAAAGATACTTGTGCTAATCCTACAGGTTTTCTATATTGAGT
Source organism: Clostridium paraputrificum AGR2156 (assembly GCF_000424025.1). NCBI lineage: Bacteria > Bacillati > Bacillota > Clostridia > Eubacteriales > Clostridiaceae > Clostridium > Clostridium paraputrificum. The sequence continues at coordinate 272,565 of NZ_AUJC01000004.1, read as the reverse complement.
TCCTGCAAAGATTACGTCCTCCATCTTCCCTCCTCTTAATGTCTTTACACTCTGTTCACCTAAAACCCATCTAACTGAGTCAGAAATGTTACTCTTCCCACTTCCATTTGGTCCAACTACAGCAGTTACACCCTTTTTAAACCTTAATTCTGTTTTGTCTGCAAAAGATTTAAATCCTCTTATTTCTAGCGACTTTAAAAACAATACGCCCACTCCTTACTAGTGAAATATAGCTGGAATTAATCCCAATATAAAAATAATCACCATAAATGTTGCTAATATATATTTCAATTTATCTCTTGTCTTCTTTTTCATAAAAACACTTCCTATCTTCTTTATAAGTTTATCTTAACCTTGTACAAAATTCAATATTTCTTAACTCTTAAGAATAAAATAACCCGAATTATAACTCTTCTTATAATTCAGGCTACCTCTCCATTTATTTAAAAATAATCTGTCCTCTTTCTAATGTGTCATCTGTTTGAACATCTATTTTGAATCCATCAGATAACAACTCTTTAAAATACTTTTTCTTATTTGCATATAACTTACTTAAATCTCTACTATTTAAACAGATTATTCCCTTTTTACTTTCCTTAAACACTTCACGTATCCTATCACTAATGAAACTACCTTCAACTAACTCTCTAAAGGCTGGATGGAATGGACCGTCTACAATATCTTTTCCTTCTGTAATAGTATCTGTAGGCTGAAGTCCTATTCTTATAACTTGAACACCTGCTTCCAAATACATTTTATATAACTTTTTACATATAGAAACCGCTTCATCTAGTGTATAAGGAATATACTCTCCCCTATTATACATGACTGACATTGGAGTATCCTTAATAACAAGAGAAGGATATATTCTACAAATATCAGGCTTCATACTAATAGACCTTTTAACTGTTTCTATATCTTTTTCGAAATTATCTCTAGGTAATCCAGGCATAATTTGATGTCCTAGGGTAAAACCATACTCTTTTATAAGTTTTGATGCATCTTCAACCTGCTTAATTGTATGTCCTCGTCCTGCTCCTATTAAAACATCCCCAACTAATGATTGTACTCCTAATTCAATTATATCTACACTATACTCTTGTAAATAACTCAGTATATAATCATTAATATAGTCTGGTCTAGTTGACATTCTTATCTTATCTATAAGACCTTTATCTTTATATTCTTTTGCAACAGAAAGTAATTCTCTTTGTTTTTCTTCTCTTATTCCTGTGAATGTTCCTCCAAAAAATGAAATTTCTATAGTTGCATCTTTATTATTAATTGTTTGTAAATACTCTTCAACAGTATCATATACCGTTTTTGCTGTAACACTTTCTTTTGAACCAGTTATTCTATCTTGGTTACAAAATACACACTTATGTGGACAACCTTCTTGTGGCACAAACAAAGGTATAATATAATAATTTTTACTCATCAACAACCTCCAGTTTAATTAGTGCTTCTTTTGCTGCATTTTGTTCTGCTTCTTTCTTGCTATATCCTTCGCCACTACCCAATAACTTACCTTCTACATATAAGTTAACAAAAAACTTTCTTCTATGTGGTGGACCCTCATGTTTATAAAGTTCATAATTTATATCAATATCTCCATCCTTCTGTAAGTATTCTTGTAACTTAGTTTTAAAATCTAAGATTATCTTATTATCTATAGCTTTTTTAATAATATCATTAAAATTAGTTAATATAAATTCCTTAGCAACTTCTAATCCTTTATCAATGTAAATAGCTGCAATAATAGCTTCTACTGCATCAGCTTGTATAGATATTCTATCCCTACCACCAGTTAACTCTTCACCCTTGCTCATCATTATAAAATCAGATATTCCTAGCTTTCTTGCTACATTATACAAGGAGTTTTCACAAACAATTAAACTACGTAATCTTGTTAGCTCTCCTTCTAACTTGTTTTTATAATTTGAAAATAAATACTCTGTAATTGTTAACTGCAAAACAGAATCACCTAAGAACTCTAATCTTTCATTATATTGAGATTCCTTAAACTGTTTTGCATATGAGCTATGAGTAAAAGCTGTTTGTATTATTCTTTTATTATTAAAATTTATCTTCAAGTTTTTTTCTACATTACTCAAATTAAAGTTATTCATATATACCCCTCTTCTAAGTTTATTCTTCAATCTTTAGCTTACTAATAAATTCAAGAATAAACTAAAATACAAAATCCCGCGAAAGATGCGGGATTACATTATTCTTCGTGATGAGTTTTTACATAATTCACAACATCTCCAACTGTTTTAAAGTTTTCAACGTCTTCATCTGGAATTTCCATTTCTAGTTCATCTTCTAAAGCCATAATAAGTTCAACAATATCTAACGAATCCGCATTTAAATCGTCTATAAACGATGAATCTAAAGTTATTTCTTCAACATCAATGCTTAATTTATCAGCAATAATTTCTTGTATTTTTTCAAACATTATATTCACCTCCTAAGTCCTTTCATTTAGATGATAGTATATATAATTTTATTCGTCAATATAACTTATAAATAAAATCTAATATTATTTTTCTTTATGAAATTCTTTTTTCATTGTATCAAGAATTCCTCTTTCATTAAATAATATAGTTTGTCTTATAGCATTTTTAAATGCTTTCCCATCAGAACTTCCGTGTGCTTTTATACATATGTTATTAACGCCTAAAAATGGTGCACCACCAACTTCTTTATAATCAAACTTAACCATTAACTTTTTAAACACAGGTTTTAATAATGCTGCTCCTAACTTAGGTATTAAAGGTGCCGAATAAATTTCGTCTTTAATCATTTTTAAAAGAGTGGAAGCAGATCCTTCATACATCTTTAAAACTGTATTTCCAACGAACCCATCAGTGACTAATACATTAACATCTCCTGTCGAAATATCCCTTGGTTCAACATTTCCCACAAAATTAAAGTCTTCTTCCTTTAACAACTGATACGCTGCTTTTGTAAGCTCATTTCCTTTTTCTTCTTCTGCTCCAATATTTACAAGACCAATGCTGGCATTTTTAGTATCAAACATCGCTTCATAATAAATTCTGCCCATCTTTGCAAATTGAGCTAGATATTGAGGCTTACAATCCACATTTGCCCCTACGTCAACAACCATAAAGTTACCATTTCTACCTGGCATTATAGGTGCAAGTGCTGGTCTTTCAACCCCTTTAATTCTTCCTATTATAAATGTACATCCTGCTAAAAAAGCTCCTGTGCTTCCACCAGAAATAATAGCATCACATTCTCCTTCCTTAACTAAATGTAAGGCCTTTACAATACTAGAATCTTTTTTCTTTCTAACTGCCATTACAGGATGTTCATTAGTAGATATTACTTCAGTAGCATCAATTATTTTTACTCTATCCTTTGGATAATCATACTTTTTAAGTTCTTCTGCCATGATATTTTCAGGTCCAGTTATATACATCTCTACACCATCAAATTCTTTTAGTGCTTGAACAACACCCTCAACAACAGCTTGCGGTGCATGATCTCCTCCCATACCGTCTATAGCTATCTTCATATTATTATCTCCTTTTTTATCTGAATATAAAGAAAAGAAAGTCTAATGACTTTCTTTATTCTTCAGTAACTACTACTTCTTTACCCTTATAGTAACCACAGTTCTTACATACTCTGTGAGCAAGTTTCATTTCGTGACATTGTGGACACTCTACGATCCCTGGTAAGCTTGCCTTAAAAGTTTGAGCTCTTCTTGAATCTCTCTTTGCTCTATATGTCTTTCTAGCTGGATTTCCCATTGTTACACCTCCTTATTATCTAACAACGCCTTTAAGCCTGCCAATCTAAGATCTACATCTTCATTGTTACAGTTGCATGCTTCTTTATTAAGGTTAGCACCACAACTTTGGCATAGGCCTTTGCAATTTTTGCTGCAAAGTCTCTTAATAGGTAAGGTTGATATTATTGAATTTTCAACAATTTCTGTGATATCTAATGCATCACCTTTTACAAAAACAACATTTTCATCTTTACAATGTTCGCTGTTATTTGTAAACCTTTCTTCTATATCAATATCTATTGGATAGATAAAGGTATCTAGGCATCTAGAACATTTTAATTCTAAATCTACTTTAATATGAGCTTTAATCGTTATTATATCATTATCAGATGTCACTTCACCTTTAACATCTACTTCGCTTAAAGGTTTAATATAATCCCCTTCGAAATAGAATGGTTCAGTTACCACCTTATAAGTAATATCTTTTTTTCTTTCTTTTCTAGAAATAAGATCTAAAAACTGTATCTCCATAAAAACGACTCTTTTTGAGCCTTTTCACTCCTTAGCTAAAATATTTACTGAATAAACACAATTTATTATATAAACTGCATGGTTAAAAGTCAAGGGATTAATTTAACAATTCTACTGTTTCTTCTGCTATCATTAATTCTTCATTAGTTGGAACAACATAAATTTTTACTTTTGATGTATCTTTAGACACTTCTTTAAGCTCTCCACGAACTTTATTCTTATCTTTATCTATTTCAATACCAAGGAATTCAAGTCCTTCAACACATCCTTCTCTTGTTTCAATAGCATTTTCTCCTACACCAGCTGTAAATACTATTACATCTACTCCTCCCATTGCTGCCGCATAAGCACCAATTTGACATCTAACCTTATAATGATATAAATCTAAAGCTAATTTAGCTCTTTCATTATTTTCTTCATAAGCTGCTGATCTTATATCTCTAAAATCAGAACTTACTCCTGATACCCCTAATATTCCTGACTTTTTATTTAAAATATCATTAACTTCTTCTACAGAGTAACCTAACTCTTGTATTAGATAAATAACAATTGCTGGGTCTATACTTCCCGATCTAGTTCCCATAACAATTCCATCTAATGGAGTAAATCCCATAGTAGTATCTATAGCTTTTCCATTCTTAACTGCTGTTAAACTTCCTCCATTACCTAGATGGCATGTTATGATTTTTAAATCCTTTATATCCTTGCCCATAGCTTCTGCTACCTTATTAGATACATATTTGTGACTTGTTCCATGGAATCCATATTTTCTTATTCCATGCTTTTCGTACATTTCATATGGCAAAGCATACATATACGCTTCTTTTGGCATTGTACCATGGAATGCTGTATCAAAAACAACAGCCATAGGTGTATTAGCCATAAGTTTCTTACAAGCTTCTATTCCGATTATATTAGGTCTATTATGAAGAGGTGCAAGTTTTACACATTCTTCTAAATAATTCATAACTTCATCATTAACAAGTACTGATTGCGAATACTTTTCTCCACCATGAACAACTCTATGACCTACTGCATCAATTTCGCTCATATCCTTTATTATTCCATGCTCTTTATCTATTAAAGCATCTAATACATGCTTTATAGCATCCTCATGATTAACCATTTTTTCCTCAACCACGTATTTTTCTTTACCGCTTATCTTTTGAGTTAAAATTGAACCATTAATTCCTATTCTTTCTACTAACCCTTGTGCAAGCACCTCTTCATTTTCCATATTTATTAACTGATATTTTAATGATGAGCTACCACAATTGATAACAAGTACCTTCATTATTAGAGACACTCCTTTTTAGCTTTATTATTTACTACTTTGAGCTTGAACAGCTGTGATTGCAACAACCTTTACTATGTCTTCTGAGCTACATCCTCTTGATAAGTCATTAATTGGCTTAGCAAAGCCTTGACATATTGGTCCAATTGCTTCTGCTTTAGCAAATCTTTGTACTAATTTATATCCTATATTTCCTGCTTGTAAATCTGGGAATACTAATACATTTGCTTTTCCTGCAACCTTGCTATTAGGAGCCTTTTGACTAGCTACTGACTCAACTATTGCTGCATCTAATTGCATTTCTCCATCTATTAATAAGTCTGGTCTTAATTCTTTTGCTTTTTCTGTAGCAGTTCTAACCTTTGATACTAACTCATGGTCAGCACTTCCCATAGTTGAAAATGAAAGCATTGCAACTCTAGGTTCAACCTTACATAAGTTTTTAGCTGTTTCTGCAGTAGCAATTGCTATAGCAGCTAATTGATCTTCATTAGGATTTGGGTTAACTGCACAGTCAGAGAATAGAAGCATTCCTTCTTCTCCGTATACAGAATCCGGTACCATCATTATAAAGAAGCTAGATACAACTGAAACTCCTGGAGCTGTCTTTATTATTTGTAAACCTGGCCTTAAAAGATCTCCTGTTGTGTGAACAGCACCTGATACCATACCATCTGCATCACCAAGCTTTACCATCATTGTCCCAAAATATAACGGGTCTCTAACTATTTTCTCAGCTTTACTCATAGTCATACCCTTATTTTTTCTTAATTCATAGAATGCTTCTATATACTTGCTTAAGTTTTCTGATGTCTCAGGATCTATAATCTCTACTCCTGTTAAATCAACTTTTAAAGCAGTAGCCTTGTTTAATATCTCTTCTTTATTTCCTACTAAAATAGGATGTGCATATCCTTGCTTATATATTTCTTCCGTAGCTACTATTGTTCTTTCTTCGTTTCCTTCTGGAAGTACAATTCTTTTTTTATCTGCTTTTGCTACTTCCAATATTTTATTCATCAGTTTCATGTTCATTTCTCCTTTCAAAGACACGTTGTCTCTTCATCTTATACTATACTCCTACAACACATACTATTTCAACCTTAAAATCCCCTATTTGCCAAAGTCTTTAGATTAAAAATTATCTTAATTATCAGAAAAATTCTCTCTATTTTATGTTGTGACCTAAATGGATATATTTTATGTTATAATATCTCTATATTTTCAGTATAGGAGGAAAGCTATGAATATAACTGGCTTAATAACTGAATATAATCCATTTCATCTTGGTCATCTTTATCATCTACAAAAAGCAAAGATGGATACAAATTGTGATGGTGTAATATGTATAATGAGTGGTAACTTCATGCAAAGAGGAATCCCAGCTATAATTGATAAGTGGGAAAGAGCTAATATAGCAGTAGCTAATGGCGTTGATTTAGTAATAGAACTGCCTTTAGTATACTCTATATCTTCAGCTGAAGGTTTTGCTTACGGAGCATGTAGTATACTAAACTCTACAGGAGTAGTAAACTCTATTTACTTTGGAAGTGAGTCTGGTAATATTGAAGAACTGAAAAGAATCTCACAGGTATTAATAACAGAACCTGAGGACTTTAAATTAAATCTAAAACTTCAACTTGATAAAGGTGCACCATTTCATACAGCAAGAAAAATTGCTTTAAAGAATTCTCTTCATGATATTTGTTGCGAAGAAATTATTGGTAGCTCTAATAACATTCTTGCTATTGAATATATAAAATCTTTATCAAAATTAAATAGTTCCATTATTCCATATACATTAAAAAGGCAAGGAGCAAATTATAACGATTCAGAACTTAACAATATTTTTTCTTCTGCCACTTCAATTAGAAACGCTTTAAAAAATAGTGGTAGTTTAAAAGAAATTGAAAATGCTGTTTCCAAAGAAACTTTCACCTATTTAAAAAAGTTGAAAGAGGAAAAATATAATTTTGTCTTTAACGATGATATGTTTCAATTTGTAAAATATAAAATTTTAACTTCAGGAGAAACTCTTAATAGGGTTTATGATGTAAAAGAAGGTTTAGATAATAAGATAATAAAAGAAATAACTAACTCTAAAAGCATAGATGAGTTAATTTTAAATATTAAGAGCAAACGATATACATATACAAGAATAAGCAGAATTCTAACATCATTCTTTTTAGGATTAGAAAAATATGATATTAAAAAACTTGTTCATAAAACACCTAATTACATTAGACCTCTTGCTTTTAATGAAACTGGAAGTAAAATACTTAAGGAAATAAAAAAGAAAGGTAATATAGAAATATTAACAAAGTTGCCCCAAAAGCTTAATGATGAATACTTAGAAATTGATTTACTAGGAACTAAAGCTTATTCTATCCTTAATTCTTCTATTTTACCTTATGATGATTATTTAAAAAGTCCAACATTTTTTAGGAAAAAATAATATTGTAAAGCCATAGGAAATATAAATACTATATAGATTGGAGTGATTTCATGTTAAGTATTATTTTCTTATGGCTTTTAATTATTCTATTAATTCAAATTTTATTTAAATTGATAAATATAAAAAAGAACTATATTATATCTTTTTTAATAAGCATACTTATAATTTTATTTTTTGTTAATTTAAAAGTATCTATGGCATCTGCAATTGAAGGATGCAAACTATGGTTTAAAGCAATGGTTCCAACGTTATTTCCTTTTTTAGTAATCTGTAATTTATTAATATCTTATGATGGTATTTCCTTATACTCAAAAATATTAGGACCTTTTTTATGTAAACCACTAGGTTTATCAAAAGTATGCTCTTTCCCATTAACTGCTAGTTTTTTATGCGGATACCCTCTAGGAGCAAAGTATTGTACTGATATTTATGATCTAGGTTATATAAATAAAAAAGAATATTTCAGACTACTTAATATAGCTTCTAACTGCGGTCCTTTATTTATTGTAGGTTCAGTTTGTACTGCAATGCTAGGAAATGCAAGATTTGGGTACTTACTATTAATAGCAAACTATATTTCTTTAATCCTTATAGGACTATTTACAAGAAAGAATAAAGAAATATGCAATAATAATTCATCTAACTTATCAAGTCCAAAAATCAATTTTGGTCAAGCCTTTAAGAACGCAATAGATAATGCAATTTCTACTACCATACAAGTTGGTGGATTTATAGTCATCTTTTCAGTAATTATCGGCATAATAAAAAATAATGCTAATATAAGCATTATTTTTAATAATTTAGAATCATTTTTAAGTTTACCTAAAGACTCTATATATGCACTTTTTCTTGGCAGTATTGAAATCACTAACGGTTGTAATATAATAGCCAATTCAACATTAACAATACCATTAAAACTAAGTATAATAAGCTTCTTATGTTCTTTTTCCGGGCTATCAATAATAGCTCAAGTAAATTCTTTTATTAGCAAGCATAATGTACCTATGTTTAGATATACTTTACTCAAGCTAATCCAAGGAATCTTAAGCTTTATAATAACCTTTATAGTTGCAAAGTTATTTGTAGGTAGTATAGCAACCTCTACTATAGTAACTCCTGCAACTCCTTATATAACAACATTTATGTATTTTATACCTTTCATAATAATTTTAGGTATATATGCAATAGGGAAAACCTTTAAAAAATTACTTTTTCATATCTCGTAGTTCTTTAATATTATCTTTAATGGTAGAGCTTATACCAGTGAAATTCTTATCTACATCACTAGCAACTTCTTCAAAGCTTGCTTGTAAGGCTTTTATAAGCTCTGCCTTCTTTACTTCTAATTCTCTATCAAGATCCGTTAATATTTCATCAGAATAGTCTCTTGACCCTAATCTTATGGCTTTTGCATCTCTTTGAGCAGCTGACACTATTTCTTGCGCTCTAATTTTAGCTTCTTTTACAACATCATGATTTTCAACATTTTGTCTCATCATTTCCATTGTTTCTTTTTTTACTGAATCATACTCTTTTTTAGCTTCTGATAAAATTCTTTCTCTTTCATTCATAACCCATTGTGCCTTTTTAAATTGATCTGGTAGATAGTTTATTATCTGATCTATTACATCAAGCACTTCTTTCCTATCAACCATTGTTTTCCCACTTATAGGCACCTTCGGAGAATTCTCAATTAAATCCTGAAGATATTCTAATAATTCTACGATATTAACATCCACGTTCTTATCCACAATACCACCCAACCTATTCCTTTATTTTTTTTATAATATCTGGAATTATATCACTAGGAACTAATCCTTCTACACATCCACCAAATTTAGCGACTTGTTTAACAGCAGATGAACTTAAATACGAATATTGAGCAGAAGTCATCATAAATAAAGTTTCCACTTCTGGATCTAACTTATTGTTCATCAATGCCATTTGAAACTCATATTCAAAATCTGAAAAAGCCCTTAACCCCTTTAAAATTACATTTGCATCATACTTTTTCATAAAATCTATCAATAAGCCATGAAAACTTACCACTTCAACATTAGGTAAATCTTTTGTCACTCTTTTTATTAACTCAACTCTCTCATCTATATTAAATAATCCCTTTTTATCTACATTAACCAGTACCCCAACAATAAGCTTATCAAAGGTCTTTGATCCTCTTGTTATAATATCTAAATGTCCATTTGTTATTGGGTCAAAGCTTCCTGGATAAACAGCTATCTTCATTTTCTTCCCCCTAATATTTATAGAAACATACTGTAGTGTTTCCATATTTCTTATTTCTACTAAACTTTATATCTTTATAACCTTCATATATCTCTTCTACAGAATCTATCTTTGTAACTATTATTCCGTCCTCTACTAACATATCATTTTCTTCTATTAGTTTGATAGCTTCTGGAATCATTTCCCTACAATATGGAGGATCTATAAATATTAAATCAAATTTCTTACCTTTCTTCGCTAATAATCTTAACGCATCATAAGAATCCATATTCATAGGATTACAAAATTCCTCAAATTTTAGATTTTTAACATTTTCCTTTAACAAAGGAAAAGTTGTGGAACTCTTATCTACCAGGTATACTTCCTTAGCCCCTCTGCTTGCAGCTTCTAAACCTAAGCTACCAGTCCCTGCAAAAACATCTACAACTACAGCATTAGGAATATATCCTTGAATCATGCTAAACATTGCCTCTTTAACTCTATCTAAAGTTGGTCTTGTTTCTAAGGTTGCTGGAGGAATTAACTTACGTCCTTTTGCTTTTCCTGCTATAATTCTCACTTCTTTTCTCCTCCTCGAAGTTTTATCACTAACATTTTATCATATTAGATAAATATATACAATTTATTAGTTAAAACATATATATTTGCTACTTTTTTCTAATCCTTGCTTAACTTCATATACTAGACGTTTATCATTCAAATCTTCAGACTCTAGCATTTTATTAGCTTCTCCCCTTGCACATTTTAAAATATTAATATCTTCATATATATCTGCTAACACTAGTCCTTCATCTCCACTTTGTCTCATGCCAAATACTTCACCAGTTCCTCTAAGCTTCATATCTTGCTCTGAAATGAAGAATCCATCTGTAGACTCTGTCATTATACTCATTCTTTTCTTAGTTATATTGCTCTTTGCATTAGCTATTAAAACACAATAAGATTCATATTGCCCTCTCCCTACTCTTCCTCTTAGTTGATGAAGCTGAGCTAATCCAAATCTTTCTGCATTTTCAATAATCATAACTGACGCATTAGGCACATTTACCCCTACTTCTATAACTGTAGTTGAAATTAAAACCTTAGTTTTATTTTCTTTAAATCTTGTTATTATCTCATCTTTTTCAGAAGGTTTCATTTTACCATGTAGAATTTCAACTTCAATATCATTAAATATTCCTTCTTTAAGTTTCTTATATATACTTTCTACAGAGTTTAACTTTTCCTTTTCATCCTCTTCTATTAATGGACAAACAATATAAACTTGTCTTCCCTTTTTAATTTCTCCAAGAGCTAATTCATATGCACTATTTCTTGATGATTCATTAAAGAATCTTGTATCAATTTTCTTTCTTCCTGGTGGAAGTTCGTCTATTGCAGAAACATCTAAATCTGAATATAGATATAGTGCTAATGTTCTCGGAATAGGTGTAGCAGTCATTACTAATACATCTGCCCTTGCTCCCTTATTTATAAGCTTGCTTCTTTGTTCTACTCCAAATCTGTGTTGTTCATCAGTTATAACAAGCCCAAGTTTATTAAAGTTAACATCCTCCTGAATTAGAGCATGTGTTCCTATCACAACTAAAGGTGCACCATCTGCAATTCTTTCCTTTATTCTTTTCTTTTCCTTAGCAGTTGTACTACCTGTAAGTAGTTCAATTTCCACTCCAAATTGTGATAATAACTTTTTAGCTTCTTCATAATGCTGATTTGCTAAAATTTCAGTAGGAACCATAAAAGCTGATTTATATCCATTTGTGTATGCATTATATATTGCTATTAATGCTACTACAGTCTTACCACTTCCTACGTCTCCCTGAACTAATCTATTCATAGGATAATTACTTTTTTGATCTCTTAATATTTCTCTTACAACCCTTGCTTGTGCGCCAGTCAATTGGTACGGAAGAGCTTCCCTAAGCTCTCCCATTCTTTCATTGTCCCAAGGAATACTAATACCTTTATTATTTTGTTTGATTTTTCTTTTTAATAAAAGTAACTTCATTGAATAAGTAAATAGCTCTTGAAACTTTAATCTTGTTATTGCCTTATCTAACATTTCTTTATCTTTAGGAAAATGAATTTCTCTTATAGCTTTATCTAATGAAATCATGCCATACCTTTCACACATTTCTTTTGGTAAGTTTTCTGTTATCTTTATTGAGTCAAGAACCAAACTAATAAGCTTTGTTATAAGTTTATCTGTTAAATCTCCCTTTAAGGGATATTTAGGTATTATTTCACTTTTCAGAGCATCTTCGCACCCTACTAATGGATTAACTATCTCTAAAGTCTTACCAACCCTTTTAAACTTACCTATCAAATTATATGTAACACCAATTCTATAATTATTTTTTATATAGGGTTGATTAAACCACTTACCATCTACCCTATGCCCATTATAATCAAATTCTATTGTTGTTATAGTTTTTCCTGTTCTAGTTCTAACATCTCTTTTAAAGGCAACTACTTTGCAACTTAGTATTTGCTTTTCTTCCCCATCAATCTCTTCAAAAGGTATGTTTCCATTAACAAATTCATAATCTCTTGGAAAATATAACAATAAATCAAGAATATTAAATATAGATACTTTATTAAGTTTTTCTAATACCTTAGGTCCTACTCCTTTTAAGGTAGATACTGAACTATATATATCCATTCTTTTTACTCCTTATATAACAAAAAGCACCCAAGGTGCTTTTTGAAAGAAATTTATTCTACTGATATAAAGAAATAATAAAGTGGTTGATCTCCCTTATAACATTGAACATCACACTCATCATACTTCTCTTCTAGTTTAGAAATAAAATCATTTACTTCATCTTCATTTACATCTTCACCATAGAAAACAGTTATAAGTTCGCTATCTTCATCAACCATGTTTTCAATAACTTTTTCAGCTACTTCATAGGTATCTGCTCCAACTTCCTTAATCTTACCTTCGATTAATCCAAGTTTGTTACCTGCTTCTACCTTTTGGTTGCTTCCTTCTAATTCAGTATCTCTTACAGCGTAAGTTACTGAACCAGTTTTAACAGACTTCATTAATTCCTTTAATTCTTCTTCATTTTCATCAACTTCTGCTTCTTGGTTAAACATAGTTACACAAGTAATACCTTGTGGTATTGAAGTTGTTGGAATCACTCTAACATCCTTCTCTGATATTTCTGAAGCTTGGTTTGCTGCCATAACAATATTCTTATTGTTTGGTAGTATAAAAATATGTTCAGCATTTAGTTTGTTTACACATTCTAGTATATCTTGAGTTGATGGATTCATAGTCTGACCACCTTCAATTACATAGTCAACTCCTAAATCCTTAAAGATATTTGATATACCTTCTCCCATAGCTACAGTAACAAATGCATATTTTTTAGCTTCTGCAGCTACTTCTTCATGTGCTTCTACTTCAGCATTAGCATATTCTTCTTCGCTCATAAGAAGTTCTCTGTGTTCTTCTCTCATATTATCTATTTTAATCTTAGATAATTCTCCTAACTTTACTGCTTTTGCTAATACATCTCCAGGATCATTTGTATGGATATGAACCTTAATTACATCATCATAACCAACAACTATCATTGAATCCCCTAATGGTTCAATTTCATCTTGGAAAGCTTTTGCATTGCTTGCATCACCTAAAATTATAAATTCAGTACAATATCCAAATTTAATGTCAGCTTCTGCAGTAGATTTTGCACCAACTGCTCCACCTTCACTTACCTTTATATCCTTAACTTCTGCTTGAATTCCTTCTTTTAATGCAGCTGTCATACCTGAAAGAATTATGTATAATCCCATTCCTCCTGAATCAACTACCTTAGCTTTCTTTAAAGCTGGTAATAAATCTGGTGTCTTATCAAGCATTATTTTTGCTGCTTTTGTAGCTTCATCCATTAAATCTGCAACATCTGTCGCTTCAATTTCAATAGCTGCTTCTGCTGTTGCTCTTATTACTGATAGGATAGTACCTTCTGTTGGTCTCATTACAGCCTTATATGCTGAATTTGAGCCTTCTTTTAAAGCCACAGCAATTTGAGCAGCATCAGCCTCTTCTAAACCTTCTAATCCCTTTGATATACCTCTTAATATTTGAGAAAGGATAACTCCAGAGTTACCTCTTGCTCCCATTAAAGCACCTTTAGCTAGCTTTTTAGAAACTTCTCCAATTGAATTTGAGTTTATATTTTCAATTTCTTTAACTGCTGCCTTGAATGTCATAGACATATTAGTTCCTGTATCTCCATCTGGAACAGGGAAAACATTTAAAGAATTTACAAAATCGCTCTCCTCAGCCAATCTATTACTAGCATTCACGACCATGTTATAAAAATCACGGCCATTTATTGATTTATATTCCATCAGATTACCTCCTAGACTCTTACCGCTTGAACATTAACTGTTATAGAAGAAACCTTTAATCCTGTAAAGTTTTCTACATTGTAACGTACCTTTTGTACTATATTGTTTGCAATAACGGAAATTTTAGTTCCGTATTCCACCATAACAAATAATTCTATATTTAACTTCTCATCTTCTGTAAGAGTTAACTTTACTCCCTTGCTTAAATTTTCAACTCTCATTAGTTCCCAAAAACCTTCAGTAGCGTTCTTAGATACCATTCCAACAACACCATAGCATTCCATAGTTGATAAACCAACTATTTTTGCTAAAACCTCATCAGAGTAATGTATATATCCATTTTCTTTAGAAAATCCAACCATTACAATTCCTCCTCATACTATCCTTAACTTCTATTTTATCTTAGAAATATATTTTATTCAAGAATTATCTACCATAATAGATATCTCGTCTCAATTTATTTTATATTTTACTTGCAAATATTATACTAGGTGTGGTAAAATCGTATTTGTCCTATTGAAGAGAACTTTATCTTCACTATATAAGGAGGTGTTTTCAAGTGGCAAGAAGATGCGAAGTATGTAATAAAGGTGTTGTTTCTGGAGTACAGTACAGCCATTCACATCGTCAATCAAAGAGAACTTGGGCTCCTAACATAAAGAGAGTAAAGGCTTTAGTTAACGGAACACCAAAGACAGTTCACGTATGTACAAGATGCCTTAGATCTGGTAAGGTTCAAAGAGCAATATAAGTTCAAATAGAAAAATGCAATGCTTAAGCAATGCATTTTTTTATGCTTTAAAAAGCCGAAAGTTTATAGCTTCCGGCTTTTTCTATTTTTCTATTCATTTTAAAGTTATGTATTATTTTTTTCTTCTAAAGAACCTTATAAAACTCGAAATGAATCTTGGTAATTTTATAGCTACTATCTTCATAAAATCCTCCCATTTAAATTATTAAAAAACCACCAAATTTTCTCTTTATTCTATTGTATGAACAAAAAGTCAATTTGGTGATTACTTTTTTAATCTTTAGGAAAATTTACTAAAATTAATCCACTTTCAAATGTAATTCGTATATCTTTATCCAAAAACTCATTACATATAGCTCTAGGCTCTAATAATTTCATATCATAGTCTTTTAATTTATACTTTCCACCTATTATATTAAGTTTTTTAACCTCATCGCTTAAAGAATGAAAACTAATTGTTTCTCCATAACTCCCTTTAAAAGTGGCTTCTTTATTTACAACAAACATTCTATTATTATCATCAATAATTTCTAAATGAACCTTATCAATTATTGAATTTCTAAAAAGTCCTAAGTTGCCAAGCATATGGTCAACTCTTGTGCCTGTTGCTCCAAACAAAAAAATTTTATCTGCCCCATTTTCAATGGCTGTAATATATCCCAAATGAGTATCAGAATAATCTTTTTCTGAATTATAAGTTAATATATGAGTATTTTTACTATTTAATATCTCATATACCTCCTTATTTATTGAATCAAAGTCACCTAAGGCTAAGTCTATATGAATATCATATTCAACTAATGCATTGCATCCCTTATCTACTCCAATTATAAAATCACCTTCTTGGATATAGCTCTTTAGTAACTTTTCTGATGGAGGTGTTCCACCACTTACAATAATTGCTCTCATTAAACACTTTCCTTTAATAATTTAATGTTTTCCTCAATCTTATTGTCCTTAAATACTGCTGACCCTGCAACAACAACAGTAGCTCCGGCTTCAACAATTTCTTTTATGTTATTAACTCCTACACCACCATCTACTTGTATCATTAAAGCATTGTTATATTTTTTCTTCAACTCATTTACCTCTCTTATCTTTTCAAGAGAATAATCAATAAACTTTTGTCCTCCAAAACCTGGATTTACAGACATAATTAGAACCATATCTAATTGAGGTATTAAATCCTTTATAAGGCATACAGATGTACCTGGATTTAATGCTAGTCCTACTTTTACTCCTTTAGATTTCACATATTGTATTGCTCTATCTATATGTACCTCTGATTCATAGTGAATTGTAATTAAATCTGAACCTGCCTCTACAAAGTCATCTATAAATCTAGTTGGGTTTTCAACCATTAAATGAACGTCAAAAACCTTATCACTCTTATCTCTTAGAGCTTTAACAACAGGAGCACCTATTGTTATATTAGGAACAAATGCTCCATCCATTACATCTATATGTATCCAATCGGCACCTGCTTCAGATACCCTCTTAACATCCTCTCCTAGTTTTGCAAAATCTGCTGATAATATTGACGGTGATATTTTTACCATCTATATTTCCTCCCCTCAAGTATTTCTTCTAATGTTCTTATATAAAATTCATATCTATATTTATTAATTTTACCTTCTTCAACAGCTTCCTTTATTGCACATCCTGGTTCTTTATGATGTAAACAGCCTCTAAACTTACATTCATTATTAAGCTCTTCAAACTCAGGAAAACAATATTTCAAATCATCCTTATCGATAAAAGTTACATCTAATGTAGAGAATCCAGGTGTATCTACAATATATCCACCTGATACTTCTATAATTTCACTATGTCTTGTAGTATGTCTACCTCTACCTATTTTTTCACTAACAACACCTGTTTCCATATGTTCTCTATCACTTAAGGTATTTATTAATGTAGATTTTCCTGCACCTGATGGACCACATAAAACAGTTATATTGTTCTTCATTCTTTCTTTAAGTAACTCTATACCCTCACCTTTTTTGGCATTTATATAAAGCACTTCATATCCAATATCATTAATTTTCTTTTTTACTTCTTCTCTTTCTTCATCTGTTACTAAATCTATTTTATTTAAACATACTATTGCCTCAATATTATTACTTTCGCATAGTACTAAAAATCTATTTAATAAGTCAAAATTTAAATCTGGATTTTTTATAGCAAATACAACAAAAGCCAATGTTACATTTGCAACTGTAGGTCTAATAAGTTCTGATTTTCTTTCATGAATATCTTCTATTACACCTTTGCCATTCTCAATTTTGATTGTAACATCATCTCCAACCATAGGTTTCATATCCTTATGACGGAATTTTCCTCTTGCTTTACATTCTATTATTCCTTCAGATGTTTTTATATAATAAAAGCCACCTATACCTTTAATTATTTTTCCTTCCATACTTCCTCCATGATTGTATTTCTATTATATATAATAACCAGATTTAATCTATAATTGCAATTAATTTTAGAAATTATTGAAAATAAGAAAGGAATCTACACATTAAATGCAAATTCCTTCTTTATATCTAACTTATTCTTCAGGATCAGTTGGTGGTAATGGTTCTTCAGCTTTTCCAGAAGTTATAATAACCTTTGTAGACTTTGTAATCTTATCTGTAGGATTCCATCCTATTACAACTCCATTCTTGTCTCCATTAATAACTACATTAGTGAAGCCAGCATCTTCTAATGCCTTTTTAGCATCTAAAGCCTTCATTCCTGCTTTAATAAAGCTATCAACAAATACTTTCTCTTCTTGTAATTTACCAACCTTAAGTTGAATCTTAGTTCCCTCTGCTACTGAAGTCCCATATGCATGAGATGTCCATGCTATTTTTCCAACTAACTTCTCATCAGTAACTTCAACTTCTCCAACTACACTTCCATCTAAATTTAATTTAGCTAATTCTCTAATTGCTTCATCTCTGCCTTTTCCAATTAAATCTGGCATTGGTTGATAATTAGTCTTCTTTCCTTCACTCACAACTATAGTTATGGCTGTATCTTCAGTTATTTCTTCATCCTTAACTGGATTTGTACTTATTACTTTTCCTTTTTCTATATCATCAGAAAAATTATATTCAATCTTATAATTTTTTAAATTCAACTTATCTAAAGTAGCTTTTGCATCTGTTTCAGTTTCTTCAACTAAGTTTGGCATTTTTATCTTAGTAACACCTGCACTAGTTATAACTCTTACCTCAGATCCTTTTTTAACTTCTTTTCCTGCTTCAGGATCAAATTTAATTACAGTGCCTTCTTCTTCATCACTCTTTTCAGTTCCTGCATCTACATACTCTAATCCCGCATCTTCAATTGCTTTCTTAGCTTCTTCAAGAGTCATTCCTTTTAAATCTGGAACCTTAACAGTTTTAGCAGCTGAGAATCCCCCTGATATAGCAAATGCTCCTACACCTAATAAAAGTAATCCTACAACTACAGCTACACCTATTATTAAATTTTTATAAGATTTTTTCTTTTTCTTCTTACCATCGTACTCTTCATCGTCATCATCTTCATCATAGTAGTCATCATCATAATACTCATCATCTTCATCATCTTCATAATACTCGTCTTCTAAAGCTTTATTAACAGACTTAGTATTATCTGGTGCATTAACACTACCCATGATTATTGTGTGTTCATTTTCTTCATTTTCAACAACATTATCAATCACAGCATTAGGATCTTCCTTAATCTTTTGAAGATCATTAATAATATCTCTAGCATTTTGATATCTCATACCAGGATCTTTCTCCATAGCCTTTATAATTAATTTATTAAGACTTTCTGGTATTTTTGAATTAATTTGTTTTGGTGGCACTACCTCTTCTTGTATATGTTTTAAAGCTATTGTTACTGGAGAATCAGCTTCAAAAGGAACCTTTCCAGTAACCATTTCATACAACACAACTCCTAGAGAGTATAAATCCGTTCTATTATCAACTAAAGTTCCTTTAGCTTGTTCTGGAGAAAAATAATGTGCAGATCCCATTATAGTTGTTGTATTTGTAAGAGTAGCAGAACTTGTTGATTTAGCTATACCAAAATCAGTAACCTTTATTAAACCTTCTTCTGTAACCAAAATATTTTGTGGTTTAACATCCCTATGAATAATATTATTTTTATGAGCACATTCTAATGCTTTTGCAATTTGAATAGCTATAGTAATTGCAGTTTCATAATTTAATTTGCCAAACTGTTTTATCAACTCTTTTAAGGTTTTGCCCTTAACATACTCCATAACTATATAGTTAATATCATCTTGACTTCCAACATCTAAAATATTTACTATATTATTATCTGAAAGTGCTGCTATAGCAGTTGCTTCTCTTTTAAATTTATTTACTATATCTTCGTTATCTGACATCTCTTTCTTCAGTACTTTTACAGCTACATATCTATTAAGCTTGTTACATCTAGCTTTATAAACAATAGACATGCCACCTTCGCCTATTTTTTCTTCTATCTCGTACCTATTACCTAAAATTTCTCCTATCATCTTACATCTCTCCTCCAAACAACAAAACTGTTATGTTATCTCTTCCACCTTTATACTTTGCTATATTAACAAGTCTTTCACAGGCCAATGATAAATCTTTTTCTTCATTAATTACTTTGATGATATCTTCTTTGGTAAGTTCATTAGTTAATCCATCTGAACACAATACATATTTATCATATTTGTTTTCAATTATATCAAATATATCAACATTTACCTTATCACTCGTACCAATTGCCCTCGTTATAATATTTTTTTTAGGATGATTAGCAGCCTCATTTTCAGAAATCGATCCAGAATCAACTAGCTCTTGCACCAAAGAATGATCCTTTGTTATTTTTATAATTTCATTATTAGTAATGCCAAAACAAGAGCTATCTCCTACATTAGCTATCTTTATCCAATCCTTAGTAATTAAACAAGCAGTTATTGTTGTCCCCATTCCATTTAAACAATCATTTTTTAATGAATGAAAATAGATATCTTTATTAACCTTTTCTATTGCATTTTTTAACACAACATCTTTAGTATTTTCACTGAAATTCTCTCCAACATAGTTTACGATTCCTTCTGCTGCCATTTTACTAGCAACTTCGCCAGCATTATGTCCACCCATCCCATCTGCAACCACATAAATTTTAAAATCATTACATTCTAAGTACTTTGCATAATCTTCATTTAAGTTTCGGACCATACCTATATCGCTCACTATACCTACCATACAATCTCCCCCCTTTTTAGTTATACTAGCTTAATATCATTTTCTTTTATGTAACTTCTTCTTAGCTGTCCACAGGCCGCATTAATATCGCTTCCCATTTCTCTTCTAACAGTTACTTCTACGCCAGTATTTTTTAATATATTTTCAAATTTTTGAATTGTCTTTTCTGAAGACCTTTTAAAACTATTTTCTTTAACTTCATTTACAGGGATTAAGTTTACATGACATAACATTCCTTTTAGTAATTTTCCTAAAGCCTTTGCATCTTCACTTCCATCATTAACATCTTTTACCAAGGAGTATTCAAATGTTATTCTTCTCTTAGTTTTTTCTATGTAGTAATTACATGCATCTAATATTTCTTTTATTGAATATTTATTAGCTATTGGCATAATCTCTTTTCTTTTTTCATCGTTGAAAGCATGAAGCGAAATTGCTAGTGTTATGCTTAGCCCTTTATCCGCTAATTCATACATTTTAGGCACAATTCCACATGTAGAAAGAGTTATATGCCTTTGACCTATGTTTAATCCATAATCTGCATTTACTATTTCTAAGAATTTCATTACATTGTCAAAATTATCTAGTGGCTCTCCACTTCCCATTAAAACAATATTAGAAATTCTTTCTCCAGTAATCTTCTGAGCGACTAATATTTGCGAAATTATCTCACCAGCAGTAAGATTTCTTATTCTCCCCCCTAGGGTAGAGGCACAGAATTTACATCCCATTCTGCACCCTACCTGTGTAGAAACACATATTGAATTTCCATGTTTATACTTCATTATTACTGTTTCTATTAAATTACCATCATTAAAAGCTAATAATAACTTTTTAGTACCATCTACTTTTGAAATATATTCTTCCTCAACCTTTGGAATTCCAAAATAAAAGTTATTGCTTAATTTGTCTTTCAAGCTCTTTGGAATATTTTTCATTTCTTCAAAATTCCATATTTCTTTGTATATCCAAGAAATCACTTGCTTAGCTCTAAAGGCACTTTCTCCATTTTCTTTCATCCAAGTTAATAACTCTTCTTGTGTATAATCTAATATATTTTCCATAGTTTCTCCTAGTTTTTCTTAATCTTAGCCACAAAGAACCCATCCATATATTCATTTGGCAATATTGTTAAAGTTCCCATTTGGTTGTAACAAAGATTTGCGCCCTTACCTATAAACACCTTTTCTATAGTTGCATCTTTGTGCTTGCTTAAGAACCACTTAATATTTTCTTCATTTTCTTCTTTATTTAATGTACAAGTTGAATATACCATAACTCCACCTGTCTTTAAATATTCCCAAGCATTTTCAAGAATTTCTCTTTGAACTTCTACTATTTCCTTTAAGTCTTTTCTCTTTTTAGTCCACTTTATTTCAGGCTTCTTTCTTATTATTCCTATACCTGAACAAGGCACATCTAGTAATACTCTATCAGCATAAGATACTAATTTAGCATCAAGCTTAGTAGCATCCATTTGAGCTAATTTTATATTTGTTATTCCAAGTCTTTCATAGTTTTCTTTAACTAATTCCAACTTATTTTCGTGCAAATCAAAGCCTAACACTTCACCTGTATTATTTAATAATTCACCTATATGAGTAGTCTTACCTCCTGGTGCACAACATAAATCTAGTACCTTCATACCTTCTTCTAAATCAAGTAAAGGTGAGATAAGCATTGCACTTTCATCTTGTACTGTTATTTTTCCATCTACAAAAGCCTGATTATTTTCAATTCCCTTTCCACCTTTTATAGATATAGCCTCAGGACAAATGCAACCTTCTTCTATATTATATCCAGCTTCCTCAAGTTCTTCATATACATCTTCATAATCCCCTTTAATGCTATTTACTCTAACAGTCATCTTTGGAGTATTATTTAATCCTTCTAGTATTTCAAGTGCTTCATGTTCACCATATTGTTTTATAAACATTCTAACCATCCATGGTTCAAATGATAAATCAAAGGCTATTTCATCGATTTTATTTCTAAATACAATATCAAATTTACCTTCTTTTTTAACAAAGTTTCTTAAAATACCATTTACTAACTTTGAATCTTTATCTGATATTTCTTTTGCTTCTTCTACTGCTTCATTACATGCAGCATATGAAGGTACCTTATCAAGATAGTTCATTTGATATACTGCTACTCTTAAAATATTTAATATTTTTTTATCCATTATAGATATATCTTTTACAAAAGAAGCTATTATAGTATCTATAGTCTTTAATCTTCTTAAAGTTCCATATACAATTTCTGTAACTAACGCTTTATCCTTATCTGATAAATCAGAATTATTTAACTCATTAGATAAAATTATATTTGAATATGCTCCTTCATTTATTATTCTTTCTAGTATATTTATTGCTACTTTTCTACAGTTCATATCGCTACCTCTTTAATCATCTCTTCTACTTATTAAAATTAAACGCACTAATTGTAACACTGCCATTAATGCTGCTGCCACATAAGTCAATGCTGCTGCTCTTAATACCTTTTTTGCACCATCAACTTCATCGCCATATAATATTCCTCTACTGTTTAAAATTCCAAGGGCTCTACTAGACGCATTAAATTCTACTGGCAAAGTAATTAGTTGAAAAATCACTGTTGCTGAGAATAAGAATATTCCTATTGTCACTAATGGCTTAAACGAGAACAATATACCTGCAAAGAATAATACCCATGAAAAAGAACTACTAAAATTAACTGCTGGTACTATTGCATTTCTTATTATAAGTGGACTATATTCTTGCTGGTATTGTATTGCATGACCTACTTCGTGTGCTGCAATTCCTGCTGCTGCAATAGTTGAACCATTATATACCTCTGGTGATAATCTTATAACACCACTTCTAGGATCATAATGATCTCCCAAACTTCTCTCACATCTTTCAATTGAAATTCCTTGAAGTCCTGCTTCATTTAGCATCATTCTTGCTACTTGCTCACCGGTATACCCATTTAAGCTTCTAACTCTTTTATACTTATTAAATGCTGAATTCACCATCATTTGAGCTATAAAACTCAAAATAACTGCCGGTATTAATATTAAGAATGTAGGGTCAATGTAATATCCATAAGGCATCTTTAACCACTCCTCTATCCTAATTTTTCTTTCTTCTCAATCTTATGCCCATTTATATATTGTTCTATGGTTAAAGGCTTTCCATTTGGAAGCTGAATCTTTTTTATTAATAGAACATTACTTCCACATGAAACCTTCATACCTTCCTTTGTTGCACTAATAATTGTACCTGGCTCTTCTTTACTTTCTTCATTAAGTAGATTACTTTCATAAATTTTCATTCTTTCACCTTTAAAGTTTGTGAAAGCTACCGGCCACGGATTTAGCCCTCTTATAATATTATGAATATCTTTAGCACTATCATTCCAATTTATCTCAGCTATCTCTTTATTAAGCATTTTTGCATAGAATGTTTCATCGCTTTGCTTTTCTGGAATTATAGTATTGTTCTTAATCCCTTCAATAGTGTTAACTAAAAGGTCTGATCCTCTTTCTTTAAGTATATCATATAGTTCACCGGCGGTCATATTCTCTGGTATCTCTACTTCATCCTTTAATAACATATCTCCGGTATCTAAACCAACGTCCATAAGCATAGTCGTGTTTCCAGACTTCTTTTCACCCTTAATTATTGCCCAGTTTATAGGTGCAGCACCTCTATACATTGGTAATAAAGATCCATGTAGGTTAATACATCCATGCTTAGGTATATCTAAAACTTCTTTTGTTAATATTTGACCAAAAGCAACAACTATTATAAAGTCAGGATTAATAGACTTTAACTTTTCTATCATATCTCTATCATCCTTAAGCTTTATAGGTTGATACACCTCTATATTATTTTCTAATGCAACTTCCTTAACTGGTGAAAAAGCTACTTTTTTACCTCTTCCCTTTGGTCTATCTGGCTGTGTAAATACTGCACAAACATCATATTTTTCAATTAGCTTTTTTAATGAAGGAACAGCAAAATCAGGTGTTCCCATAAAAACTATCTTCATAAGTTATCCTCCAATTTCTACTTTAAATGGTCTACAAATAACACTCCATTTAAGTGATCATTTTCATGACATATTGCTCTTGCTAATAACTCCTCTGCTTCTAAAATAAATTCTTCACCCTTTTCATTTAAAGCCTTTACTTTAACATAATTAGGTCTTTCAACATCTTCAGAAACTCCAGGTACACTTAAGCATCCTTCTTCACCTATTTGGCATCCACCTACCTCTAGTATTTCAGGATTTATGAATACTCTTGGACCATAATCATCATATACATCTATAACGAAAATTCTCTTTAAAATCCCCACTTGTGGAGCAGCAAGCCCTACTCCATCTGCATCATACATAGTATCTATCATATCCTCTATTAATGTTAAAGTACGCTCATTTATAGTATCAACATTTCTACACTTCTTTCTTAAAACTTCATCGCCTTTAGTTCTTATATTTCTAATTGCCATTTTCCATCCTCCTAAGTCATATTATTTGGATTAATATCCATACTAATTCTTATTTCATTATATACACTCTTATTCAATTCATAAAGTATATCTTTTATTTTTAACTTTAATTTATTATCTAAATTTCCTTTAATAATTATTTGCCATCTATAGTTATCCTTCAACTTGGTTATTATACACGGTACAGGTCCTAATATTTGAATATTTTCCCTACTATCTAGTAGTTTTCTCAAACTTTCTCCTACCTTATTCATAAATTCTTTTAATTTTCGTTCATCTTTACTAATAGAATTTATTAAAAAGATAGTACTGAAAGGTGGATAATTCATTATTTTTCTAACCTTTATCTCTTCATTATAGAGATCATTATAATTGTTTTCTATGGCATATTGAAGGCTTAAGCTATTTGGAGTATAAGTTTGTATAACTACTTTCCCCTTCTTTTCTCCTCTACCAGCACGACCAGCCACTTGCGTTATTATTTGATAAGTACGCTCTGAAGACCTATAATCAGGAATATTTAATGATATATCAGCGGCTAATACCCCTACTAATGTTACAT
This sequence comes from Clostridium paraputrificum AGR2156, assembly GCF_000424025.1. Lineage (NCBI taxonomy): Bacteria > Bacillati > Bacillota > Clostridia > Eubacteriales > Clostridiaceae > Clostridium > Clostridium paraputrificum. The sequence continues at coordinate 246,861 of NZ_AUJC01000004.1, read as the reverse complement.
TCTTAAAATCTAACCCTTTTGATACCATTTGTGTACCAATAAGAACATCTCCTTCTCCACTTTTAAAAGCATTATATATATTTTCATGAGAATCCTTATTTCTTGTTGTATCAACATCCATCCTCATTACTCTAGCTTTAGGAAAATATTTTTTCACCTCTTCTTCCACTCTTTGAGTTCCTGCCCCAAAAAACTTAACATACTTACTACCACACTCTGGGCACACCTTTTGTTCCCTCTGTGCTCTACCGCAATAATGGCATATTAAATATCCATTTTTATGATAAGTCATTGATAAATCACACTCTGGACATTTAAAAACATAACCACAACTTCTACATGAAACAAAACTTGAAAAACCTCTTCTATTTAAAAATAGAATTATTTGTTCTTTTCTTTCCAAAGTTTCTTTCATCTCATTATATAAGCTTCTACTTAATAGTGACAAGTTTCTAGATTTTAATTCTTCTCTCATATCCACTATTTCCATTTGTGGAAGTGGTCTATTACTTACTCTATTTTTTATTTCTACTAATTCCAACTTTCCATTTAAAGCCTCATAGTACGTTTCAATAGATGGAGTCGCTGATCCTAAAATATATTTACACCCTTTTATTTCACTAAGAAATTTTGCTACTTCTTTAGTTAAATATTTGGGATTTTGTTCAGATTTATATGTGTTTTCATGTTCTTCATCAATAATTATTATTCCTAGATTATCTAAAGGTAAGAATATTGCACTCCTTGCACCTACTACAAGTCTTGCTTCTCCTTTTTTTATTCTATACCATTCATCAAACCTTTCACCTTGAGATAATTTACTATGAAATAATGCAACATTTTTACCAAATCTACCTTTAAACCTTTCTATCATTTGAGGTGTTAATGATATTTCTGGGACAAGAACTATTGCTGATTTTCCTTCTTTTAAAGTTTCACCTACTAAATTCATGTAAACCTCAGTTTTTCCTGAACCTGTGACCCCTTTTAAAAGAAATCCCTTTTTATCCGAATTAAGTATCTTATTAAAAGCATTTTTTTGTTCATCATTTAGAACATTTTTACTTTCTTCTATATAACTTCTAGTATTATATCTGTAAACAACTCTATCTTCTGTTAGTAAATAACCATTTTCTATTAATTTATTTAATGAATATGATGATAAAGAATAATCATTAATTATTTCACTTTTAGTTAATTCCCCATCCTTTTCTTTTATTAAATTAACTATTTTTACATAATTATCTTTGTCTTTAAGCTTTCCATCTAGTTCTTTATTAAAAACAATTACTGTTTTTTTCTTATTTTTAATTCCTTTTGATAATCCAGAAGGAATTATTGTTCTTATTGCATCTATATATTTACAAAGATAGTTTTCTCGTAAGAAATCAACTAACTTTAAATCATCTCTTGTTAAGATAGGAATATCATCAAGTATTGAAGAAATATATTTTATTTTTTTAACATTTTCTATCCCTTCGCACTTCAAACCTAGAACAAATGCTTCAGTAGGTTTATTTTTAACTCCAAAAGGAACCTTTACCCTATGTCCTATCTCTATAATATCAAGTAATTCTTCCTTAACTTTATAAGTGAAGGGTCTATCAATTTCTATTGCATCACTATTTATTATAACTTCAGCATATAATTCAAACAATTACCCTCACTCCTTTTAGATGTATAATATAAGAAAAAGCGCATTTTAGCGCTTTCCTCCTATAATGTCAAATAAATTTCTAGCCACTTCCCTTTTACTCATTTTCTCTAGGGAAAGCTCTTGTCCTTCTCTTGTAACGATAGTTACTCTATTGTCATTTGAAGCAAACCCACTATCTTTTGATGTAATATCATTTGCTACAATATAATCTAAATTCTTTTTAATAAGCTTACCTTTAGCATTTTCAACAACATTTTGACTTTCAGCTGCAAACCCAACTAAAATTTGTCCTGACTTTTTCTCTCCTAATTCCTTTAAAATATCATTGTCTCTAGTAAGAATTATTTCAAGATCGCCATTTCCCTTTTTAATTTTGTTTTCACTGTATTCTTTAGCCTTATAATCAGCAACTGCAGCTGACTTAACAACAATATCAGAAGTTTCAAAATGCTTTAGAACCTCACTTCTCATTTCTTCATTAGTGTTAATTTTAATTACATTTATTCCATATGGTGCAGGTTCATTTGTAGGTCCTGAAACAAGAACTACTTCTGCCCCTCTATCTCTTGCTTCTTCAGCTATTGCATATCCCATTTTACCTGTAGATCTATTTGAAATAAATCTGACTGGATCTATATTGGCTCTAGTTGGTCCTGCTGTTACAAGAACCTTTTTGCCTATTAAATCTTTTTTATCATAAAGCTCACTTAGAACTTTTTCTACTATATCTGAAGCAGGTGCTAATTTTCCTTTTCCCTCATCTCCACATGCAAGTCTACCACTAGCTGGTTCAATAAATTCATATCCTAACTTTTTAAGTTTTGCTATATTTTCTTGAACTATAGGGTTAGTATACATATTAGTGTTCATAGCTGGTGCAAATATTACTTTAGCTCTTGTTGCCATTATAGTAGTTGAAAGCATGTCATCTGCAATACCATTTGCAACTTTTCCTATAATATTCGCTGTAGCTGGCGCTACTAAAAACACATCTGCCCTTTTAGCTAAACTAATATGTTGTATTTCCCAAGCCTTAGGTTCTGCAAACATATCTGTTGTAACGATATTTTGACTCATAGATTGAAAGGTAAGAGGAGTTACAAACTCGGTAGCTGACTTTGTCATTATAACTCTAACATCTACATCTTTTTTTCGTAGTGCACTTATAACATCCAAAGCCTTATATACTGCAATTCCTCCAGTTACACCTAAAACAACACACCTTTTATTTTCCATGATTACTTAGTTGATTCCTTTACTCTCTCATATCCAACTGCGCCATCATTTACTTCATTTATTGCAATAGTTAAAGCCTTTTTAGAATCTACATCTACTAATTGTTTAGAACCGTCTATTAACTGTCTAGCTCTTTTTGATGTTACTATTACTAGTGAATATCTATCTTCTACCTTTTTTAATAAATCTACTACTGATGGATTAATCATTGAATTACTCATGACTTATGCCCTCCTCTAAATTCAAAATTGTTCCTTGTATTCTATCAACTCTACATTTTTCTGCAGCTAGTATATTTTCTATCTTATTCACTGCATTTTCTACAGTATCATTAACCACTGCATAATTATATTTAGAAATATAGTTAATTTCTTGATAAGCTGAATTAAATCTTCTCATTAAGGATTCTGGTGTTTCACTTCCTCTATTAATGATTCTTTGTTTTAATTCTTCCATTGAAGGAGGAAGTATAAATATAAATACTCCTTCTTCTGTATTTTCTTTTACTTTTAATGCCCCTTGTATATCTATTTCAAGAATTACATCTTTTCCAGAGTCTAAAAGTTCTTGTACATTTGACTTTGGTGTACCGTAACAATTACCATATACCTCAGCCCACTCTAAAAAATCATCCTCTTCTACTTTCTTTAAAAACTCATCCTTATTTAAAAAGTAGTAGTTAATTCCATGAACCTCACCTTGTCTTGGATTTCTAGTTGTAGCAGAAACAGAAAGGTGTATATCTTTATGTTTTTCTAAAAGTGCCTTGCATATTGTACCTTTTCCTGCACCTGAAGGACCAGAAATAACTATTAAAACTCCCTTGTTTTTTGCCATATTAATCTTCAACCTCGTCTTCTACTTCATCCTTTGTAGATAATCTATGAGCTACCGTTTCTGGTTGAACAGCAGATAATATTACATGATCTGAATCTGTTATTATAACTGCCCTTGTTCTTCTTCCATATGTTGCATCAATTAGCATGCCTCTATCTCTTGCTTCCTGAATAATTCTTTTTATTGGTGCTGATTCAGGACTAACAATTGCCACTAATCTATTTGCAGAAACTATGTTCCCAAAACCAATATTAATTAATTTAATACCCATGTTCTAATCCTCCTAATTATTATTCAATATTTTGAACTTGTTCTCTTATTTTTTCTAATAAGTTCTTTATGTTAATGACTATATTGGTCATACCCATATCATTAGCTTTTGAACCAATGGTATTAGTTTCTCTATTCATCTCTTGAACTATAAAATCAAGTTTTCTACCTATTGGCTCATTTAATTCTAGTGTTTTTCTCATTTGATTTATATGGCTATTAAGTCTTGTAATTTCTTCATCTACAGCAGCTTTATCAGCAAAAATGGCAACTTCTGTAGCTATTCTTTCTTCATCTAATTTAATACTACTAGTTAATTCTTTTATTCTTTCTTCTAATTTACGTTTGTAGTTTACAGGGACATTTTCTGCTATTTCTTCAATTTCCTTAACATTTGCTTCTATATCAGATAACTTACATAGAATATCTTCCTTTAACTTTTCTCCCTCACTTACTCTCATATCATTCATCATTTCTAATGACGATATAACAAGAGGTTTTATTTCTATTAAAATTTCTTCTAGGTTTTCTTCTTCAGCTTCTAATGTTAAAACATCTGGAAATCTTGATAATCTTGTAGCTGTTATATCGTTAACAACTCCTAGAGTTTCTGATATTTCCTTTAAACACTCATAATATCCCTTTGCAAGATCCATATTTACTTTAGGAAGAGCATTGCTTTTACTATAGCCTTTAAAGTTTATAAAAACATCTACCTTACCTCTATTTAGATAATTATTAATTATTTTTCTTACTTCATCTTCTAAAGCAATCATAAATTTAGGCATTCTTATATTAACATCAAGATATCTGTTATTCACACTTTTCATTTCTATAGAAAATAAGTGTTCTTTTCCTTCTTCACTTTGAGCTCTTCCAAAGCTAGTCATACTTTTAGCCATAATTATTCACTTCCCTCTCCCTTATTATAGACTCATATTAATTTATTTTTCCTCACCAGTCAATAATTCGTTAATAAATTATTTACATTTGTTCTTTTTCTTTTCTTCTCTAAACTTTATAGTAACCCTTCAGCTTACTCCGCTTATTTTTTAATAACTTTTATATTATAATCCTCATAACATTATCTCCAACTTCAAATAAAAAATTAACGACACCACTGTGGAACCCTCACTTTTTACCAGACGCACAAATAGCATTCTAATTTTTAATTTTACAAATAGAACTTACTCATTAAAGCTTCTAAAGCTTGTCTGAGAAAAATCTTGCAGAGTCACATATTTTATTTTTCATTCTTTAAGAAGCAGACAAACTTTATCAATATCAAACTATTGAAGCTAACTGAAATTTAATTTAATTTACTTAAGAATAAAAAAATAGTTTATCTTCTTTTCTTTTTTAAATAAAATCCTCCATGCCCTATTATAACTACATATTTATATATTTAAAACAATCTTTAAATATATATTTATACACAATAAATTCAAAAAATTTAATTTTAGATAAATAAAAAATTACCAAAGCAACTGTGGAGCCATCTATTTTTAAATCATCTACATAAGTGATGTTCCAAATTAAAATCTTATAACTAGTCTATACGTTAAAAAAGTGGTCATACCCACAAAAGATATAACCACTTAATCACTATAAATATTAAATAAATATTAATTTCAATAAGAATAAGAATGCAAGTATTATCATTACCCAAGATACTTTCTTCTTATCTTCTTTAACAAAGAATATATTGTATATTAAATTAATTGCTACATAAGAAATTACACCAAATGTTAAACCATCACCAATGCTATATGCAAGAGGCATCATAGCAATTGTAATAAATGCTGGTACACCTTCTGTTAAATCATCGAAGTCAATATTCTTAACTGCTCCTAACATTAAATATCCAACGTAGATTAATGCTGGTGCAGTTGCACATGAAGGAATTGCTATAAATATTGGAGAGAAGAACATTGCTAATAAGAATAGAACACCTGTTGTTATTGCAGTCCATCCTGTTCTACCACCTGCTGCTACACCTGTTGAACTTTCAACGTATGTTGTAACAGTAGATACCCCTAAGCAAGCCCCAGCTGTTGTACCAATAGCATCAACCATTAAAGCCTTACCTGCATTCGGAACCTTGCCATCTTTATCTAACATATTTGCTCTTGAACAAACACCAACTAATGTACCAACTGTATCAAAGAAATCTACGAATAAGAACGTACAAACTACAACAAAGAAACTACCAATTGTTGTTGGATGTAACATATATCCAAAATCAATCTTACCAGCTATAGGTGCTATACTTTCAAATTTAAAAATTCCTTCTGGAAGATAAATACCAAGTGATGCTGCATAAGCAGGATCAAACTTTGCATATCCCCAAGCTACTAATGTTGATACTAATATACCAATAAGAATTGACCCCTTAACACCTTTCTTATCAAGTACTGCAATAATTAATAGCCCTAATAAAGCAATTAAAAATGTAGGTGATGTAAATCTACCAAGTGCAACTAATGTACTATCATTGTTAACTACAATTCCAGAACCTTGTAATCCAATAAATGCTATAAATAGTCCAATACCTGCAGTAACTGCATACTTCATGTTTTTAGGAATTGCATTTACAACAGCTTCACGTACTTTAAATAATGATAAAAGAATAAAAATGATACCTTCTACAAATACTGCTGTTAAAGCTATTTCCCAAGGAATTTTATTTTGTCCTACAACTGTAAATGCAAAATATGCATTTAGTCCCATACCAGATGCTAATGCAAATGGTAAATTAGCGAAAACACCCATTAAAATTGTAGATAAACCCGCAGCTAAACAAGTAGCTGTAACTAAAGCTCCTGCATCCATTCCTGCAGCACTTAAAATATTAGGATTTACCGCTATGATATAAGCCATAGTTAAGAATGTAGTAATACCTGCCATGATTTCTCTTTTGAAATCAACATTTTCGTTTGTGAAGATTTCTAATAATCTTCTTTTTTGTTTAACGTCTTGCATTTTTCTCCTCCTAAATAATAAAAAGGTCCTTATGAGCTAAAGAAAAGCAACAACTCATAAAGACCTTTTAAAATTTAATAATATACATTCAGTCCACTCATAGTCAGATATTTACGGTATCTGGTAGAAACTGTGACCCTTATTGACACATTATATGAGTTATTCGCTTTACGAATATTATTATATAATGCGCAAGTAATAATTGTCAATAGAAACGTATGAAATTCGTATATCTTTTCACGAATATTCGATTTATTTTATTATTTATAATTCATTATTATACAATCCATCTTCCATAAACTCTTTTATAGCACTATATTCATCAGTATAACTTAAAGCTACCATCAACTTAATTCTAGCTTTTTGCCCTTGCATAGTATCTCCAAATATGGCACCTCTATTTCTTAAATCTTTTCCTCCACCTTCATATCCATAGGAATCAAAGACTCTCCCTTCAAAACACCTTGACACAATTACAACAGGAATATTTCTCTTTATAGCCCTTTCAACTCCATGAACCATTTGAGGAGGTATATTACCTCTTCCTAAGGCTTCAATAACTATTCCTATGTAACCTTTTTCTATAGCAAAATCAATGAAAGAACAATCTGAACCAGATACACACTTTATTAGGGCTACATCCCCTTTAATATTATCTATTTTTACATGCTGTCCTTTTTTACACTTTCTGTAAAATATTACATTATCATTATCTACTATACCTATAGGACCAAAATTAGGTGTTCTAAAAGCATTGAGAGCCATAGAGTTTGTTTTTGTCACTTCTCTTGCACTATTTAATTCTCCGTTAAAACACACTAACACTCCTCTTCCAACAGCCTTTTCTGATGCAGCCGTACATATTGATGTAGCTAAATTAAACGGACCATCATACCCTAACTCTGAGCTACTTCTCATTGCACCCGTTATAACCACAGGCTTGCTACTATCTAAAGTTAAATCTAACATATATGCTGTTTCTTCTAGCGTATCCGTTCCATGAGTTATTACAACTCCGTCTATATCATCTCTTTCTAATAACTTATTAACAAATCTTGATAATTCAAACATAAGATTAGGTGTCATATGAGGAGATGGAAGACTAGAAAAGTTATAACTTTCTATTTCCGCATAATCTTCTATCCCTGTTACCATAGTCATTATTTCTTCACCAGTTAATGAAGGTACTGCTGCCTTAATCCTCTCATCTACTTTCATAGATATTGTTCCACCATTAAAAACCACTGCTATTTTCTTCATGTCAAACCTCCATATTTTATCTAAAAAAATAACTTTTGGTAAATTCCAAAAGTCATATAGTTTTTGGCAGGTCGGCGTATCCTGCATCTCTATTTACTAAATTTAGCGTGTGAGGAGCCATTTCTCACCTCAAAAAATAACTATTCAATTTCTATATTATAATTCTTAGAAAATAATCTTTCAAGTATATAGTTACTCTATACTACAACTTAATAATTTTCCACCATATATCTTATTATCTATTTTACTTTTTGTGATTGGGTATAAAGTAGAAACATAAATATATCCTTCATCTTTATCTACTTCCATTCCCAATAACAAAATACTATCTACCTTTTTTACAAACTCTATTGTTATCCTGTTATTTTCTTTTATCTTTGTCCCTATATAATCAGGATCCTTTAAAATACTTTCTATTACATTTATAAGATTATCCTTTACATTTCTACTTAACTGCTTACTATGGCGTCTTATTATATGCCTAATTACACCTGGTGAGATATATACACATCCGTAACACATAACTCCTAATTTTTCTGCTAAAGAAGTCTCTATTTTCCCTACTTTTTTATAAGCCTTATAATAACTTCTCATACTTTACTCACCACGCCTTTTTGTATTCTATTTACGCTTTATAGTATATTTTATTCTGCACAATTCAAATAAGATTACATTTTTTATTTACCTATTGAAAAATAGTGATAAAATATAATTATTATTAAAACAATTAGGAGGGCTATATTTATGGATACAACAAAAGAAATAAATTGGGACGAACTTGGTTTCAATTATATTAAAACAGATTTTCGTTACATATCTGTTTGGAAAGATGGTAAATGGGATAATGGCAAACTTACAGAAGATAATATGCTTAGAATAAGCGAAGCATCAACAGCTTTACATTATGGTCAACAATGCTTTGAGGGGCTAAAAGCATATAGAACGAAAGATGGTAGCATTCAACTATTTAGAGTAAATAGAAATGCTACTCGAATGAATGATTCTTGTAGAAAACTTTTAATGCCTGAAATACCTGAAGAAAAATTTATAGATGCATGCATGCAAGTAGTTAAAGCAAACGAAAGATTTGTTCCACCTTATGGTTCAGGAGGCACCCTTTACTTAAGACCATTTATGATTGGTGTTGGTGACAACATTGGTGTAAAACCTGCTCCAGAATATATATTTTCAGTATTTTGCGTTCCTGTAGGAGCTTATTTCAAAGGAGGGCTTGCTCCAGTTAACTTTATGATTTCAGATTTTGATAGAGCTGCTCCATATGGAACTGGTCAACAAAAAGTAGGTGGAAATTACGCAGCATCTATGGAACCACATAAAATTGCAGCAGAAAGAGGTTTTGCAGACTGTATATATCTAGATCCAGCTACTCATACAAAAATCGAAGAAGTTGGAGCTGCTAACTTTTTTGGAATTACCCATGATAATAAATTTATAACTCCAAACTCATCATCAATATTACCAAGTATAACTAAGTATTCACTATTAGAGCTTGCAAAAGATTATCTTCATCTAGAAGTAATTGAGGGTGATGTTTATATTGATGAAATTGACCAATTTAAAGAAGCAGGGGCATGTGGAACTGCTGCTGTTATTACTCCAATTGGCGGAATTGAATATAAAGGTAACCTTCATGTTTTCTATAGCGAAACAGAAGTTGGTCCATTAACAAGAAAATTGTACGATCTTCTTGTTGGAATTCAATTTGGGGATGTTGAAGGACCAGAAGGATGGATATTTAAGGTTAAATAAAAGAAAACTCCTGAATTATCAGGAGTTTTTTTTTATAAAATTATGCAGATTAATCCACCATTACCTTCATTAATAATCTTTTGAAGTGTTTTCTGGATTTTTACTTGTACATCTTCTGGCATCTTATATAACTTATTTTGTAACCCTTCCTTAACCAATACCTCTAATGACTTACCAAACATATTACTTTGCCATAAACTTGTTGGGTCACTTTCGAACTGATCTAAAATTGCCTTAACTAACTCTTCTGATTCCTTTTCAGAACCCATTATAGGACTGATTTCAGTTTTAATATCTGCTTTAATAAGATGTAACGATGGAGCACTAGCTTTAAGCTTAACACCAAACTTATTACCTTGCTTAACTATTTCTGGTTCTTCAAATTTCATTTCACTTAGTTGAGGCGCTACTAGTCCATAACCAGTTTCTTTTACATCTATTAATGCATCCTTAACTTTGTCATATTCCTTCCTTGCTACATTAAGTTCCTTTACTAAAGACAATAAATCACTCTCTGAAGAAACATCTAAATCACAAATTTCACTAAGTACTTTATAAAAGATACCATCTTTAGGCTTCATAAGAATTCTTCCAGTTCCAACACCTAAATCTATTTCCATTAGTTGAGAACTACCTAAATTCTCGTCTTCTTTAAAGGACTCTAAAGAAACCTTAATATCTTTTACCTTTGATATGTTGATACTCATATCCTTAACTATGTTTAAGAAATCTTTCTTTAACCAATGAGAAGGCTCAAGTTTTTCTAACCACTCTGGCATATCAATATTTATTTCTCTTACAGGAAATTCTGTAAGCACAGACTTAAATATATCCTCTATATCTCCTTCCCCCATATTGTAAACATCAAGAATTTGTACAGTTACATTATACTTTTCTTCAAGTTCTTTTTTTAGTGCTTTTGTTTCAGGAGCATTTGGTTTCATACTATTTAAAACTATTATAAATGGCTTATTTATAGATTGAAGTTCGGATATTACCCTTTCTTCTGCCTCTACATATTCCTCTCTAGTTATTCCAGTTATACTACCATCTGTAGTTACCACTATTCCTATTGTTGAATGATCTGTGATTACCTTTCTTGTTCCTATTTCTGCTGCATCCTCAAAAGGAATTTCATACTCATACCATGGAGTATGAACCATTTTTGCTTCCTCACCATCAAGATAACCTAATGCGCCTTTTACGATATATCCAACACAGTCTACCATACGCACTTTAAATACTAACTCATCGTCAAGACTTATCTCAACAGCTTCGTTAGGAACGAATTTAGGCTCAGTTGTATGAATACTCTTTCCTGATCCACTTTGTGGCAGCTCATCCTTAGCTCTTTCTTTTTTATAGTTATTATCAATCTTTGGTATTACCATAAGGTCCATAAACTTCTTTATAAAAGTTGATTTTCCAGTCCTTACAGGCCCAACAACTCCTACATATATGTCCCCTTGGGTTCTTTCAGCTATATCTTTGTATATATTGAAGCTGTCCAAGTTACGACCTCCTATATTATTTTTTAACAATATATATATATTCTTGATTTATAAAAGATATACTACCTTTTATATTTAACCTTAAATAATATATCTATTTTTCTATATATGATATGTTCCATATCTTAAGTAAATACCATGTGAAATTAAACTATTTTTTCCTATAATTATAGAATGTATGCATATTATGTGTTAAACTATTATTAAGATAACATTTACAGTAATTGATAAAAGAGGGATTAATATGGAGAAGAAGGAAATCATAAAAAGATTAATTAACTTTCTTAAGGGTATAACTAAAAGATGTCTTATAATTGATACTAATAACACCGAAGGTATGTCTAAGCTTACCTTAAATATATTAGTAAAAGAATTTACTACCCCACTTAACATAGCGATTGTTTCTCCTTCAGAAAAATTTTTCAATGAAATATTCCCTACAGCAAAAGATGGAATTAAGCTAAATACAAATTATTCTGTAGGTATTCACAAAATTTCTTTCTTTATATTTGAAAAGTCTTTTGTGAAAACTCCACCTAAGGATATAGAAATTTTAATTGTGCATCCTATTGACGGAATAAAAGATAAAGATTTACTAAAAGTGTTAGAGGGAAGCAAAAAAATGAAAAAAGCTATTCTTTTAGCAGATTCAATCAACGATGTTAGCAAAACATTTAAAAAATTTAACGTTGACTTCTTTTCATTGAAGCCACCTGAAGATGTAAGCTATTACGATGTTATGAAACAAAAATTATTTGATATCAAATAAAAGACCACGGAGTACCCGTGGTCTTTATACTTTAATATCTTTCATTCTTTTTATCACGTTCCATAAGTTCTTTAACGCCTTCTTCTGCGCTTTTCCCTTGGAATAGAACTTTATATAAAGAATCTGTGATAGGCATTGAAATATTCATTTTCTCTTTTAATTCATAAAAAGCCTTACAAGCTTTAACTCCTTCTACTACCATTCCTACTTCCTTTAAGGCAGAGTCTAGAGTTTCACCTTTTCCTATCAAAATACCCGCTCTTCTATTTCTTGAATGCATAGAAGTACAAGTTACTATTAAATCTCCCATTCCAGTTAGTCCATAGAAAGTATCTTCTTTCCCTCCAAGAGCTACACCTATTCTTGAAATCTCTTTCATGCCTCTAGTCATTAACGCAGCTTTTGTATTATCTCCATATCCTATTCCATCAATTACTCCAGCAGCTAGTGCAATTATATTTTTAACAGCACCACCAATTTCTACACCAACAATATCATCATTTGTATATACTCTAAAGTAAGATGTCATAAATAAATCTTGAATTTCCTTTGCGCATTCCATATCTTTTGATGTTACAACTAAAGTTGTTGGAATTTGAAGTGCAACTTCTTCCGCATGGCTAGGGCCTGATAGCACAACAACTTTATTAGGTAACTCTTCATTAATAACCTCTGAAAGTCTTATATCAGTTCCTTCTTCAATTCCTTTAGCTATTGAAACTATAGGAACATTAGCATTAAGCTTTCCTTTCAAACTTCTTGCAACAATTCTAATTATATGTGAAGGAACAGCTAATACTAAATAATCAATTCCTTCAATAGCATCATCTAAGTTATTATAGGCAGTTAAATTTGATGGTATATCTAAATCTTTTATATACCTATCATTTTTTCTGTTGATGTTAATATCATCAACAACACTTTGATCCTTATCATATATAGACACTTCATTTCCTTTGTTCGCCAAAAGGATTCCTAAAGCTGTACCAAAGCTTCCTCCTCCTATAAACCCGACTTTACTCATTACTTGTCCTTCCTCTCTCTATATTCTATCTCTATACCTGTTCCCTTAAAATCAAAACTTTCTCTTATTTGGTTCTCTAAATATCTTTCATAAGAGAAATGTCTTGCTTGTAGGTCGTTAACAAAGAATACAAACTTAGGTGGCTTTGTAGCTACTTGAGTAGCATAATATATCTTTAATCTCTTTAATGCTACCACAGGTGGCTCTTTCATTAATACCGCCTTACTTATAACATCATTTAAGATACCTGTTGATATTCTCTTGTTATAATTATCATAACACTTTTTAGCTAATTCTAAAACCTTATGTGTTCTTTGACCTGTTAAAGCTGAAATAAATAAGTATTCTGCATAAGATAAGAACTTAAGATTTTGTTGTAAGTCCTTTTTAAACTTATCCATAGTCTTATCATCTTTTTCTACCAAGTCCCACTTATTAACTATAACCATTATAGCTTTTCTCATTTCATGAGCTAACCCTATTATCTTTTCGTCTTGTTCTGTAATTCCTTCTGTTGCATCTATCATAAGTATACATACATCAGCTCTTTCTATGGAAGTAAGAGTTCTTACAGCACTATACCTTTCTATTTCTTCTTTAATCTTACTCTTTCTTCTAAGACCAGCTGTATCTATAAGAATAAACTTTCCTAACTCTGTTTCTAAAGTACTATCTATAGCATCTCTTGTAGTACCTGGAACATTAGATACAATTACTCTATCTTCTCCTAAAAGCTTATTTATTAAAGAAGATTTACCAACGTTAGGCTTACCTATCATTGCTATTCTAATGAATTCATCTTCCTCTTCTTCATCATCAAATTTATCGAAATTTTCTACAACTCTATCAAGCATATCCCCAAGACCTAATCCTTGTGATGCTGATATTGTTATAGGGTCTCCTATTCCTAAATTATAAAATTCCCAAGCATTTTCTTCTTCTTTTAAAGAATCTACTTTATTTACTACTAAAACAACAGGCTTTTTACTCTTTCTAAGCATATTTGCAACTTCTTCATCAGCTGCAGTTATACCTTCTTTACCATCAACGATAAATACTATAACATCTGCTGTTTCTATGGCTATATTCGCCTGTCTTCTCATCTGTTTTACAATGATATCATCTCTTTCAGGTTCAATCCCTCCAGTATCAATCATAGTAAAGTTATAACTTAGCCATTCAGCCTCTGCATATACTCTATCTCTTGTTACACCTGGTGTATCTTGTACTATTGATATTCTCTTTCCTGCTAATTTATTAAATAATGTAGACTTACCTACATTTGGTCTTCCTACTATAGCAACTATCGGTTTACCCATTATATCTCCTCCTGGTTATATTCATTTATTAATGATATAAGATCTTCTCCTGTATAATCACAAACAATAACTTTAACATCTAAAGCCTTCTCTATATCATCTATTGTTAAATCATCTAGCATAATACTATCTTGAGGTGCAAGTTCATATCCACGTCTGAACATATTATCTGCCATAAATAGATAAGGTGTTCTTATCTTTCCTTTTAATTGCTCAATAATATCTCCTCCTGTTAATAATCCATTAACAGTAATAGTATTTCCAAAGAAATTATTTATTATCTTAAATACATCTATGTGTATTTTAGGATTCTTCTTCACTATTTTTTCAGCTGCACTTTTCACTTCATCATAAGCTAAAGCACCCGTTATCATTGTATAACTTCCCTTTTTATTTAGATCTAATATATCTAAATCACTTTCTATCGCATCTCTAAAACACCTAGTAACTCCAACGCCATCTTCTATTTGGGTAAAACCATTATAAAATTCTGCATCTGGAATTTCTTCTCCTGCAACAATATAAAATTCATCTGAAAGTCTTACAAAAGGCTCTCCAACTTCATTATAAAATTTACTTTGAAGCTCTTTAACCATATCTATTGTATATTTTGAACCTTCTTTAGTAAAAGTATTTACTTTTTCAAGTCCTTCTCTAAATTTTGTAATACCTATAGGAACAACAGCTACATTATTAACCTGAGGATATAATTTATATAAATCCTCAATAGTTCTTTTAAGCTCTTCTCCGTCATTAACATCTGGAATACACACTATTTGCGCATGCATTTGTATTCCTTCATCTGATAGCCTTTGCATTCTTTCCAAAACATTTCCTGCAAACCTATTTTTAAGCATCCTTACTCTTAATTCTGGGTTAGTTGTATGTACAGAAATATTAATAGGGCTTATTCTATATCTAATAATTCTATCAATATCCTCTTCTTTCATATTTGTTAAGGTTACAAAATTTCCTTGTAAGAAAGATAGTCTTGAATCATCGTCTTTAAAGTATAGAGTATCCCTCATTCCTTTTGGCAACTGGTCAATAAAACAGAACATACATTTATTACTACAACTCTTAGCTTTATCCATTATTCCGCCGCCAAATTCAATTCCAAGTTCTTCTCCATAATCTTTTTCTATCTCTATATCCCAAATTTCGCCATTAGGCTTTTCTATTTGTAATACTATCTCTTCATCAGCTGAAAGAAATCTATAATCTATTATATCATCAATAATATTATCATTTATAGAAATTAACACATCATTAACTTCTATTCCAACTTCTTCTGCGATACTATCAGGAAGTACTTCTTTTATAACGTTTTTCATCTTTTCACTCCCTTTTTGTATAAGTTTCTACCTATGCTATATTACCTTATTAATAAATTCAAGTCAATTATATTGCCAACTTAATCCTTTTTTTAATTTTAACCAAAATTAAAAAATACAGTCTTAAATAATCCTAATGATTTTGTAATGAAAAACTATTTTTAATATAAAAGGTGAATTACCATATAGTAATCCACCTTTTTACTTATTGTTTAAAATGATTTAGTTTTTCCACTAAGTTTTCATTTAATTCAACTATTTTTTCAGACAATTCATTTACCGAATTATTTATTGATAACTGTTCTTCTGTATAAGCAGTTACCTCTTCTGTTGATGCAGAAGTTTCTTCTATTCCAGCAGCTAAGCTTTGCATTGAACTAGATATATTTTCTTTCTTTTCAATCATGGTTTCATTTCCTTCACTAGCAACCTTTATAGAATAATTTAAATTATTTACCCCATCAAATATGTTAACAAATGATGTTTCTGTTTCTTTAACATTATCATTTTGAGCATTTATAACTCCATTTACAACTTTAATTCTTTCAACAGCATCTATAATTTTATGTTGCATAACTGAAATAATGTTTTGAATATTAGATGTTGCTTCTTGAGATTGTTCTGCAAGCTTTCTTATTTCTTCAGCCACAACTGCAAAACCTTTTCCGTTTTCACCAACTCTTGCTGCTTCTATAGCTGCATTTAAAGCAAGTAAGTTAGTTTGTTCCGAAATACTATTAATGAAAATTATAATGTTTTCTATTTCTTTAGAACTTTCCTTTACATTATTAACACTATTATTTATTTCTTTTGTAGCTTCTATTGTATTTTTTGACCCTTCAACTAAGTTATTTACTGTCAACAAACCACGTTTAGATAAATCCTCTAGTTTGCTACATGCACTTTCCATTTCATCTAAAGAGTTTGACACACTTTCTATTATATTAGATAAATCTTCAGACTCTTGTGCTACTGACTCAGTATCCTTGGCTTGCTCATTTGATACGTCAGCAATCTGATACATTGTAGATGCTATTTGATTAGAAGAATTCTTTAATTCATCTAAAGCAGAGTTTAACTCTTCATTTCTTTCCATTAATGAAGATAAAGTAGCTTTAGTATCGCTTATTGCTACAGAAAAATCATCCAACATTAAGTTATAAGACTGTGCTATAGAGGTAACCTCATCATCTTCATTGTCAATTTCAACCTTACTACTTAAATCTCCCTCTCCTGCTTTCACCATAGCTTTTGCAACTCTATTTAATCTTTTAACTATTTTATTAATTATTATAGTTACTATAAATACAGTGGCAACAATCATAAGTATCATAGTAATAATAACATTTATTATTACTCCCCTACTAACATCTACATGCTCATCTTCATTTATAAAACTTATCATCTTCCACCCAGTTCTTGATATATCTGTAGAAAGGTATTTATATGTATGTCCATTTAAATCTATCTCGCCATTTGTATCTCCTTCTTTTGAGATAATATCTAAAATATTTTTCTCTTCTACCTTTGTATGAACTTTTGACATATCACTTCTATCAGATAATATAGTACCTTCTTTATTTATTAAAACTGAATATCCTGTTTTACTAAAGCTCTTTTCTGAAAAATAAACTGATATATCATTAAAGTTTATATTCATTCCTATAACACCTATAGGAGTATCTCCATTTTTCACACTTATATATATAGTAAGTGCTATATTACCTGAAAGCTTGTCTTCATACGGCCCAACCCATACAATATCTTCTGTCATAGCTTTTTCATAATACTCATTAGGGATAACATTGTCCAACCCTTTACTCTTATAATCAATAGAAGGAGTAATTAAATTAACATTACCACTTCTAAAGACTGTACTCATAATAACATCTGTTGCCCCTTTAAGACCTGATAAAATTCTCTCAGAATTAGTGAAATTCCCATTAGCTAAATCAGCTTGAAATATTCCTGTTTTAGCCATAGTATCCATTCTATATTCGATTCCCCAAAAATACTCATCCATAGCCTGCATAGCCGAGCTATAACCATTCTTTAAATCTGTCTCTAATACTTGATTACTAAATCTATTAATACTCCTTATACAGATAAAACTCAATAATACCTGTCCTAAGATAATAACTGGTAAAAGAATTAATAAAACTTTTACTTTTAATGATTTCTTCTTTTTAATTATACTATTCATTTGTACCTTCCTTTCTGCTATGCTCCTTACCTTTTATTAATTTTTCCTACTTTATATTTTCGCCCAAAAAGCTATATATCTTTAACAAAAAAAGACAAATTCCAAAAGAATTTGTCTTATTCATTCAAATCTACATATGTTCCTTTTTTAGAAAAAATTGTCCATTCACAAATATTAGTTACATGATCTGCTATTCTTTCTAGATATTTTGTAACAAATAATAATTGAGCACTTTTATTTGTTTTGCTATCATCTAATTTTATGCCCTCTAACAAAGCTCCAAATATACTACCATATAGTTCATCTATTTCATCATCCATAGCACAAATTTCATAAGCTTTATCTACATCCCCTTCAATATAAGTTTCTATAGATAATCCTATCATATTTCTTACTTTTTCTTCCATATCCCATAATGGAAGGGCTTCATCTCTTGTTTCTCCACCATTTCCATTTACCTTTTTAACAATCTTACATATATCAACTGCATGATCGGCCATTCTTTCAAGGTCTGTTACTATTTTAGATGCAGTAAATACATTTCTTAAATCTTTAGCTAATGGTTGTTCAGTAGCTATAAATTTTATACATTCTTCTTCTATTGACTTCTGTAATTCATCTACCTTATCATCATCTTTTATTATTTCTTCAGCTGACTTAACATCAGCATTTCTTAAGGCTAACATACTTAAGTAAATTTGTTTTTCCACCAAACTTGACATTAGTATTAATTGCCTATTTATTTCATTAATCCTTGCTTTTTGTGAAGTTCTAGTCATAAAGCACCTCCTATTTTAACCGAATCTACCTGTTATATAATCCTCTGTTCTCTTATCCTTTGGTTTATAGAAAATATCCTCTGTTTTACCAAACTCAATCACTTCACCATTTAAGAAGAATGCTGTTTTATCTGCAATTCTTCCTGCTTGTTGCATATTATGAGTAACAATAATAACAGTATATTTTTTCTTTAGTTCATCCATTAATTCCTCTACTTTACTAGTAGAAATAGGATCTAAGGCTGACGTAGGTTCATCCATTAATATAACTTCAGGAGATACAGCAAGAGTTCTTGCTATACATAATCTTTGCTGTTGCCCACCAGATAATCCTAAAGCACTCTTTTTTAATCTGTCTTTTGTTTCATCCCAAAGAGCTGCCCCCCTTAAACTTCTCTCCACTATTTCATCTAATGTCTTCTTATCCTTTATACCATGTATTTTAGGACCATATGCAATATTATCATAAATTGACATAGGAAAAGGATTAGCCTTTTGGAACACCATTCCCACCCTTTTTCTTAATGCAATTTCATCATAATCATCATATATATTTTTACCTTCAAATAAAACTTCCCCAGTTACTTTAACCCCTTCAATCAAATCATTCATTCTATTTAATGTACGTAGAAATGTTGACTTGCCACATCCTGAAGGCCCAATTAAGGCTGTAACCTCATTCTGATTTATATTCATATTTATATTTTTTAAAGCTTTATTAGTTCCATAATATAAATCTAAGTTTTTAGTTTCTATAATCGACATAATTTCCTCCTACTTTCCACCATAAGCCTTTAGTAATCTGTTCCCTATAACTCTTGCTAGTATATTGAATAGCAATACTGCTATTATTAATACAGCTGCTGTTCCATTAGCAATTGCTGCTGCATCTGGAACTATAGCTTCAGAATTCAACTTCCATATATGAACTGCTAGGGTTTCAGCTGGCCTAAATAATGAGAATGCTGACTTCCCAGTTAAGCTAATTGTATTAAAGTTTAATTTTCCCGAACTTAATCCTGCTGTATAAAGGAAGGCTGCTGCTTCACCAAATATTCTACCTGCTGACAAAATAATACCTGTTAATATTTCTCCCATAGCTATTGGAAGTGTTAGTTTAACAATAGTTTGCCACTTACTAGCCCCTAAACCCAATGAAGCTTCCTTAACTCCTTTACTAGCTGTTTTTATAGCATTTTCTGCAATTCTTGTCATAGAAGGAATATTTAAAATGCTTACTGATAAAGCACCAGCAATTATAGAATATCCCCATCCAGCAAAGTTAACAAAAACTAATAATCCAAACATACCTATTACTATTGATGGTAATGAAGACATAGTTTCAAGCGACAATCTTATAAATCTTACTAAAGGTCCTTCCTTAGCATATTCAGCTAAGTATATTCCAGCTCCTATTCCTATTGGAACAGTTATTATTAACGATATTAAAAGCATATAGAATGAATTAAATAACTGAGCTCCTATTCCTCCTCCTGGAGATGTTGTCTTAGATGCTCCAAACAAGAAACTAGGTTTTAACATTCCTAACCCTTGATATAAAATATATGCTATGAATGATCCTAAAAGAAATACAACAAAAAAGCTAACTATATATATAATTACGGTAGAAATCTTATCTACTTTCTTTGCATTCACTATCCTTCACTCCTCTTTTCAATCTTTCTAATTGCAAGTATAAATAAGAAAGATATCACAAGTAATATTAACGCTAGGCTCCACAATGCATCATTCCAAGCCGTACCACCTACTGTATTTGCCATATCCATTGTTAAAATACTCGTAAGTGTAGATGATGAAGATAATAGTCCATTAGGAATCTTTACTGCGTTACCTATTACCATTTGTACTGCTAATGCCTCACCAAAAGCTCTTGCTACTCCTAAAACCACTCCTGTTAAAATACCGCTTTTAGCTCCTGGAATAATAACATTTTTTATAGTTTGCCATCTTGTTGCCCCTAATCCATAAGAAGCTTCAATATGCTCTCTTGGTATGCTCTTAATAGCATCAATAGATAATGTTGCTATAGTTGGTAATATCATTAAGGATAATACTAATATACCTGCAAGCAATGAAAATCCCATTCCACCTATATGATTCTTTATAAAAGGTACTAATACAGATATCCCTACCCACCCGTAAACAACAGATGGTATACCAACCAGTATTTCTAATGATGGCTTTATAAGTTTATTACCTAACCCTTTGGAAATCACATTAACAAAAACCGCTAATGTAATAGCAATAGGTGCACTAATTATTACCGCACCCATTGATACAAAGGTTGATCCTAATATGAAAGCCAAAGCTCCAAAAGAGGCTGGTGTTTCACTCGGGTTCCAATTATTTGTAAACAGAAATTCTACTATTCCATAATTTCCTTTTGTAAATGTTTGAATTCCTTTTTGACCAATGAATATTATTATTGATAATGTAACTGCTATTATTAACATTCCACATAATGTTGCAAATGTTTTTCCTATATATTCATTAAATAGCCTCTCTTTAAAGCTTCGTTTTTCCATACCTATCATTCCTTAACTATTATTCTACTTTCATTTCACTTCCTGAAATAAATCCTGTATCTTCTACTACTTTTTTATTATCTTCACTCATAATGTAATCAATAAACTTCTTAGCTTCTTCTGTTGGTTCTCCCTTAGTGTACATGTGCCCCCAAGACCAGAATGGATATTTACCAGTAGTTATATTTTCCTTACTAGCTTCAACACCATCTATAGCTACTTTAACCATTGACTTAGCTTCATCTGAATTTAAGTAAGAAAGTGCCAAATAACTAACTGCTCCATCATTTTGAGCCATTGCCTTTGCTACTGCTCCACTTGAATCTTGAACTGATCCTAATGAATCATTTTCTAAGTTCTTGTCTCCACCTAAAACAGTTTTAACAAATGTTGCTCTAGTACCTGAAGATGATGGTCTATGAACTAAGAATATTTCTTTATCTGCTCCTCCAACTTCCTTCCAGTTCTTAACTTTTCCTGAGAAAATATCTTGAATTTGTTGCTTTGTTAACTCTTTAACTCCAGCAGCTTCATTAACTACAACTGCAAATCCTTGAGCTACTACTTTATGATCAACTAACTCTTTTGCTTTATCTTCTTCAAGCTTTTCATTTGCAAAAATATCTGAATTACCAATATCTACACTTCCATCTAATACTTGTGTTAAACCAGCACCAGAACCACCAGCTTGTGCATTAATTTCATAACCTGAATTCTTTTCTATAAAGCCGTCAATAGATGCTTCAACTAATGGAAGTAACGCTGATGACCCACTTAGTGTTACTGTTCCACCTTCTTCTCCTTCACCAGAGCCACAACCTACGAAAGCGCCTCCAATCATTGTTATAAGTAATGCCCCAACTATTAATTTCAAACTTTTCTTTTTCATTTTTATCTCCTCCAAAATTTTTAATGAAGATTTTCTTTACACTTATATTTTAGTTTCTTTAAGTTAAGGCTTTATTATACAAATGTTAAGTATCTTTATAGCTATGTTAAATAGATTTTACATATAAAATGGTAACTTTCACTAAACATATATAAAAAGAGCTGAGTACTAAATAATTAGCACACAGCTCTTTTTATATATGTTTTATTTGAATTATAAATTTACTTCCTACCCCTAACACACTCTCAACCTTAATATTCCCATTAAAAGTTTTAACAATGTGTTTTACTATTGCTAAACCTAAACCAGTGCCTCCACTTTTTCTTGCTTTATCAACTCTATAAAACCTTTCAAATATTCTTGGTATGTCCTCTTTTGGAATACCTATACCATTATCTTCTACAATTAAATTATAATTATCTCCATTAGTAAAGCTTGATATCTTAACCTTTGACCCTTCATTAGAATATTTAATACTGTTTTCAACTATGTTAAGTACTAACTGTAAAAACCTATCCTTATCTCCAAAAAGCAAATCATTATTTCTTTCATCTAGCTCTATTGTAATATTTTTATTATCTGCTAAAACTTTTACCATATTTATAACATCATCTACTACTTTATTAGGTAAAAATTCATCTTCCTCACCTGAGATATCACTTTCAATCTTAGATAATATTAAAATATCATTTATTAATCTTCCAAGCCTATCAGCTTCCTTTTCAATAATATCTAAAAACTTCTTGCGTGTTTCTTCATCTTCAACATATTTTAACGTCTCTGTAAATCCTTTAATGGAAGTTAATGGTGTTTTAAGTTCATGAGATACATTGGCAACGAACTGACTTCTCATATTTTCTAGACGTTTTATATTTGATATATCTTGCACTGCAATTACCTTTCCAATTCTATCAATACCATCTATTATTGAAGCTTTTTTTATTCTAAGCTCCCTCTCAACTGGATGAAGTATTTTTACTTCTTTTTCACTATCATCTTCTTCATTCAAAAAGGTATTTATATCGTAATCTTTAATATATTTTGATATCTTTTCACCGCTTATATCTCTTCTTATTCCAAATACTCGTTTAGCGTATGGATTAATAGTAATTACTGTATCATCCCCATCAACAGCAATCACTCCACTTTCCATACTTCTCAAAATTGATTCTAATCTATTTTGTTTATCAACTACTTCTTTAATTTTTGCTTGTAATTGATCAGCCATATTATTGAACGTCTTCCCTAAAGAACCTATCTCATCATTTGAAAGAGATTTTACCCTAATATTGAGATCACCACCAGCTATACGTGCTGTTACATTCTCTAAGTTCTTTAAAGGCTCAATAATAGTTCTTACAAGCTTCATTGATAATGAAATAGAAAATAGCATTACTATAGTTACAATACCAATGCATACTTTAAGGTTAGTGGGTTCAAAAATATCTATTGTCTCAAAAGGTAAAGATGCTCGAAGAATTGTACCATCCTCTAACTTTTCTGCGTAATATACAGTTTTTTTACCTGTTGTATCACTTATCCTAGTAGAATATCCCTCCCCATACTTGTTAGCTTTTATTACTTCATCCCTATTTTTATGACTATTTAAGCTTTTGTCTACACTATCATACACAACATTTCCATTCTTATCTATCACTGTACATCTAACAGGTGTATTATTTATTCTATATCCCGATATAAGATCTTCATAGGCACCATTTACATTAACAATATAATTAGCAAAATCCTTTAAACTTTTTTTAGTACTATTTAGATCCTGATAATTGTATAAGACAACAAATGATGAAGATGCTATAATAAGTGCAAATAAAACAGTTATAATTACAGATGTTAATATCTTTTTTCTCATATTACTCAACAGGATTAAATCTATATCCTACTCCTCTTATAGTTTCTATAAATTTAGGATTTTTATCATCATCTTCAACCTTTTTCCTTAGATATCTTATATGTACATCTACAGTTCTAGTTTCTCCAATATATTCATATCCCCATACCTTATCAAGTAGAGTCTCTCTTCTAAGAATCTTCCCCTTATTCTTAATTAAAATCTCTAACAGTTCAAACTCCTTTAGGGTTAATTCAACTTTCTCATTATTAATTAATACTTCATGCCTTTCAAAATCCACCTTTAATCTTCCAATTTCATAGATTTCTTCAGATATTTCATCTGAACTAGACCTTCTTAAAACAGCTTTAACCCTTGCTAATAACTCCCTTATTGAAAATGGTTTTGTAATATAGTCATCTGCTCCAAGTTCTAAACCTAATATCTTATCAAGTTCTTCACTCTTTGCAGTCAACATTATTATTGAGGTTTTTGATGTTTCTTTATCTCTTTTAATTTCTTTACATACATCTAGCCCGTCCATTCCAGGCAACATAAGATCTAATAAAAGTAAATCTGGTTTATTTTCTTTTACCTTCTTTAATGCATCTAATCCATTGTTGGCTGTAATAACTTTATAACCTGCATTTACTAAATTAAACTGTAATAACTCTACAATATGCTCCTCATCATCTACAATCAGAACTTTTTCATCAGCCATTTTTATATCCCCCTTATTTTAAAATAACAAATGAAAATAATCTTCCATAATCTCCATTTGATTTTCTATACGAATGTAGCCTTATATCTTCATTACAATAAGTACATAAATTTAATGTATATATATTTTCCTCTAAAACACCAATTTCTCTTATATCTTTTAATATACATTCCTCTAGAGATAACCTTCTTCCATCAAATAAAACATCTTCTGGTATTCCTGTCTCTTCTAAAAAAGTTTCTTTTAATTCTTGAGATACCTCATAACAACATTTTCTTATATGAGGTCCAACATATACCTTCACATCTCTATAATCAGTGTTAAACTTTCTATTCATTGTTTCAATAGTTTTCTTAGTAATAGAACTTATTGTTCCTCTCCAACCACTATGTACAACTGCCACAACACCCTTAATATCATCTACTACAATAACTGGTACACAATCTGCTGTAAAAACACCTATAGCTGTATTAGTTTTAGATGTTATTATTGCATCTCCTTCTTTTTCAATAAATTCTTTAATATCCTCATTTGATAAAACATGTACAGTAGATGAATGTACTTGTCTCATATACGCAACTTCATCTACTTCAAATTCTTCTATAATGGCATTTAAAGTTTTTACTCCATCTTCAGTATGTCTATTGAAATTTTTTCCTGTTTCTGCAGTTGAAAAAACTATCTTTGCCTTATCACTCTCAAATTCAATATATCCTTCTTTATTTACTGTAATATCTAAATACTTCATACTTCCTCCAAACTTATATATATTTTAACATCCTAACTATATTTTATCTATTTTAGTTAAATAATTTAACCTATCTTTAACGAAATTTATTAGAAACTAAAAAGAATTGAAAGTCCCCTTCCAATTCTATACATATATACAAAACTTACTTAGTCATAAGATTTTTTATTTCTTCTAAAAATGTATTTATATCTTTAAATTGTCTATAAACAGATGCAAATCGTACATAAGAAACTTCATCAATATCCTTAAGTCTATCCATAATCATTTCTCCAATATACTCACTAGCTACTTCAGTTAACATTCTATTAGAAATATTTTTTTCAATATCATCTGCTATATCTTCAATTTGTTTCCTTGAAACTGGTCTCTTTTGACAAGCAGTTATTAATCCATTTATAATTTTTTCTTTATTAAAATTCTCTCTAGTAGAATCCTTTTTTATAACTAAAATAGGAATGTCCTCAATCTTTTCATAAGTTGTGTATCTTTTATTACACTTTAAACATTCTCTACGTCTTCTTATAGCTGTATGATCCTCAGTGGACCTAGAATCAACTACCTTGCTTTCTTCATATGCACAAAAAGGACATTTCATATCTATTCACCTTCCAAGCTAATCTTTACTTCATCTTAAGGTAATTATACATATTTTTATATATTTTTACTAGTATTAATCAAAAATATTCTCCTTATCGCTACAGTTAATATTAACTAATATAACGTCTATTCCAACCTTAACTATATCACTCCAAAGAACTTCTACATCTTCAGTCTTTGAAAACCAACCTTTAGCCTCTCCTGGAAGTAAAATCGATAATATTTTGTGTTCATCACTGTCTATCTTTATGTCTTTAATAAATCCAACCCTACTACCTGTATTTATATCAATTACCTCCATAGATCTCATAGCATTTATAGAATGTAAATTTTCCTCCATAAATATCACTCCCTCCATTACATAATTATATGTAATAAATGTTTTAATATAACAAAATCTTATCCAATTTAAAATAAAAAATGAGATGCAAGTTTAAACTTGCATCTTATTAATTCATACATGTTTTCGCATATGTTTTAATGCTGTTTTTTCTAAACGAGATACTTGTGCTTGTGATATTCCAATTTCCTCTGCAACTTCCATCTGAGTTCTCCCATTAAAAAATCTTAGGTTTAATATTAATTTTTCTCTATCACTTAACTTTTTCATAGCCTCTTTAATTGATATATTCTCTAACCAATTCTCATCAGTATTTTTATTATCACTTACTTGATCCATTACATATATTGCATCTCCACCATCATGGTATATGGGCTCATATAATGAGACTGGATCTTGTATCGCATCTAAGGCAAATACCACTTCTTCTCTTGGTATATTTAGTTCCTTAGATATTTGAGAAATCGTCGGCTCTTTATTATTTTCTTTTATTAGTTTATCCCTAACAACTAAAGCCTTATAAGCTATATCTCTTAAAGACCTACTAACTCTTATAGGATTATTATCTCTAAGATATCTTCTAATTTCGCCTATTATCATAGGTACTGCATATGTAGAAAACTTTACATTTTGGCTCAAATCAAAGTTATCTATTGCTTTCATCAACCCTATACATCCTACTTGAAATAAATCATCTACATTTTCTCCTCTATTATTAAACCTTTGTATAACACTTAAAACTAATCTTAAATTTCCTTTTATAAAAGATTCTCTAGCAGAATTATCTCCTTGTTGCATCTTTAAAAGTAGTTCTCTTTTTTCCTTTTCTTTAAGTACTGGAAGTTTTGAAGTATTTACGCCGCATATTTCCACCTTGTTTATTATCAATGTCATCAATCCCTTCAGAGGTAATAACGTTCTGCATTAAACATTATCTCCGATAGATGATACTTTTATACTAAAGACAAACTATATCATTCTACTAATTTCTTTTTTTAATCTATTTATAATTTTCTTTTCAAGCCTTGATATATATGATTGTGATATGCCAAGTAAGTCTGCCACTTCCTTCTGAGTCTTTTCTCTCTTTCCATTTAACCCAAACCTAAGTTGAACAATTTCTTTTTCTCTATCATTTAAATTCTTTAAAGCCATAAATAATAATTCCTTATCAACTTCATCTTCAATTAAATTATAAACAGTATCATTTTCTGTTCCTAAAATATCTGATAATAGTAATTCATTTCCATCCCAGTCTATATTTAATGGTTCATAAAAGGATATTTCAGCCTTTACCTTACTGTTTCTTCTTAAATACATAAGGATTTCATTTTCAATACATCTAGATGCATAAGTTGCTAACTTTATTTTTTTCTCTGGATTAAATGTATTTACAGCTTTTATTAAGCCTATTGTTCCAACTGATATTAAATCTTCTATATAAACTCCAGTATTTTCAAACTTTCTTGCTATATAAACTACTAGCCTTAGGTTTCTTTCAATTAAAGTACTTCTAATACTTTCTTCCCCATTTAATAATTTACCTACTAACTCTTCTTCTTCCTCCTTTGTAAGTGGTGGTGGTAATGCATCATTTCCTCCTACATAATGTAACTTTTTAGATAGAAATTTAAACTTTTGTACAATTCTGTTTAACAATACATCTAACTTCATATTATCCTCCTCTAAATTACTCCACGTGACAATAGAGCGTTAAATTCATTTTCCTTATTTAGTACTTCTTTACATGGACAAATAATAGCTGAGATTTCTAACTCTTCATTATCATTCTTTTTTAAAATAACCTTGTCCACTTTAAACCCTTTCATTTTTCCTCTATATCCAATACCGTTATATTGAATATAGTATGTGTTACTGTCATTTTCCTGGAAATAATTTATATATTTCTCCTCAACAATAATACATGGTAAATTTGTTATAGACTCCCTTAATTCATTTCCCGTGTCTAAGAACCCTCTTACTACATATCGTACTCCTCTAATATACAGCTCCACCTCATAAATAAAATTAGTGATTAACGCTCTTTCTCTTAAGTAACTTAAGACTCTGTCCGAAATTATATATACTAGTATAATGGATATAAGTAAGTACTGCATTGAAGCATTACTAATTACATAACTATGTTCAAAAGAATACTTGTTTTCCCAAGTAGAAAATCCAAAGCTTATCCCACTTAATAGAAAAGCTATTAATATATATATTCCTGTTGCTTTCAATTCCACTTTAAAATTATTTCTTTTCCAGAGTATTCTTATCATTATCCACGCTACTAATATTTGAAAGGGAAATAAAGAAAACATCTTTAGTTTTGGAAATATGGACACCACTGTATATAACGCACCTAAAGAAGATGCTAATAACAAGCTTTTATTATTATGCTTTATATGCATCAGCTTAGCAGTTATAAGTAATATAAACATATCGATTACAAAGTTTTCTATTAAAACTATATCTAAATATATCTCCATATATCCGCCCCCTCTCATTAAGATTATTATAGACCTAACTCAAATAAAATTTTGTCAGTTTTACTTAGTGTAAACAGTTTTTTTAACTGTTCTTTTTTACATTAATGCACAAAATAATTTTTATATGAGTAAGTTTTATTTATTTCCTTCTTTTTTTCATACTTATGCAAAGTATCTTATAATGACATTTTTAAGAATATAATTATTTCATTTTTAAATATAAAACATACTAATTTCAAGGCCTACAGCCTTTATTTCTACTAAAGCTTATAAGATTTAACCCAAATAGAATTTTGCCATAAAAAGAAAAGTCATGCTGAATAAAAATTCGCATGACTTTAAAATCAATTTCATAAAAATAATATATTAACTTTTTCTAGCTCTTCTTAAGAAAACTGGAATGTCTAAATCATCACCTTCATATTCTCTAGTTGATTGAGTTTCTGTTTTCTTTTCTTCTTCTGTAGCTGCTACTTCTTCTCTAGCAGCTTCTTGCTTCTTAACTTCCTTAACTGGTTGAACTGTACTTATTCCTTCTGCTTCAAATCCAGTAGCTATTACAGTAATTCTTATTTCATCATTTAAAGTTTCATCAATAACAGCACCAAATATAATATTAGCATCAATATCTGCAGATTCTCTAACAACATCAGCAGCTTCATAAACTTCTAAAGCACCTAAATCAGCACCACCTGTAAAGTTTAAAATAACTCCAGTAGCTCCATCTATAGATGTTTCTAATAATGGGGATGCAATAGCTTGTTTTACAGCATCAGATGCTCTATTATCACCTTTCCCATAACCAACTCCCATATGTGCTAAGCCTTTATTAAGCATTACAGCTTTTATATCTGCAAAGTCAGCATTTACTACACCTGGTATAGTAATTAAGTCAGATATAGCTTGTACACCTTGTCTTAATACATCATCAGCTAACTTGAAAGAGTCAAGAAGTGTAGTCTTCTTATCAGCCATTCTTAATAGTCTTTCATTCGGTATAATTACTAATGTATCAACCTTTTCTTTTAGCTTTGCAATACCCATTTCGGCATGCATCATTCTTCTTTTTCCTTCAAAAGGGAAAGGCTTAGTAACAACACCAACTGTTAAAATATCCATTGATTTAGCGATTTCTGCTACTACTGGTGCTGCACCTGTTCCAGTACCACCGCCCATACCAGCAGTTATAAATACCATGTTAGCGCCTTTAATTGCAGCTGTTATTTCTTCTCTACTTTCTTCAGCCGCCTTTTGTCCAATTTCTGGATTTGCTCCAGCTCCTAGACCTTTAGTTAACTTTTCTCCTACTTGAATCTTTTGATTTGCGTGAGATAACATTAATGCTTGCTTATCTGTATTTATCGCAATAAACTCTACGTTTTTTAAACCTTCAACTATCATTCTATTAACGGCGTTACTTCCTCCGCCACCACAACCTATTACCTTTATATTAGTTAATTCTTGCATATCTACTTCAAAATCTAACAAAATAATACCTCCTTTAGAAAATTTCATCTAGGAAGCTTCTAAACTTCCCCATTATTCCTAGATTGTTTTTGTCAACATTAAATTCATCTTCTTCAATTTCTTCCTTTATAGGACAATCATAAAGTAACTTTAATCTATCATATACTTCTTTAATTATAGATAAAGATGATATATTTGAGAAATCCTCCATACCTAAGCAGCGACTATTAATAACTTTAATTTTTTTATCCATCTGCTCTTTAATTACAGTAAATACATTTTCGTAACAGGATATACCATCTCCATAGATGATTATACTACAAATTCCCTCAAAAAAGGAAGTCTTTTTTAACTCTAAGTTAATATATTCCACTATTTCTTCTATTCTTGCTTTAGTGACTTCATAAAATAATTTAGTAGGAACTACAGCTGAACCAACATTAACTTCTTCTTCTTGAAGAAGACTTTCATATGTAGAACTATATATTTTCTTTATATTTTCTGCTTCCGATAATGTAAAGTTTCCACAAATAGATAAATCCTTAGTAATATTTTCTCCACCTAACGGCACAGATGATATATATTTTAGAACGCCATTATTAAATATTGCAATATCAGATGTTCCTGCTCCTATATCTATAAGTGCTTTCATTCCTAGAGAGTTTTTCTCATTTAGAAACACCTTTCTGCCACTTAATATATTGGGTACAAAGCCTTCTAACACTAATCCACAATTATTTATAACCCTTTTGTATTTTTCAAGTTCTTCAGTACTACCAATTAGTATAGAAAAATTAACACTTAATATATTAGCTCTCCATCCTATAATGTTTTCATTAAATATATTGCCATCTATATTAAAAAAATTTACTATTGTATCTACTATTTCTTCTCCATCACCTAAAATAACATTTCTCTTCCCTTTTTCTATAGCTCTTTTTACGTCAACCCCTCTAACTTTACCCTCACGCAAATTTACACTGCTAGTTACTTCTGATAATCGAATATTTCTTGATGAAATACCAACATAAACATTACGTAACTTTTTTAATGTCTTGTGTTCTACTTCTTCAACTAATCTCATTAAACTTTGACAGCACTTTTCTTCATCTATGATAATTCCTTTATTTATTCCATCTGAACTTTTAAAGTATGATCCAAGAATTTCTATATCATCATTATTTTCTCTTCCTAAAGAAATAGAAATTTTCTTACTTCCAAAGTCTATTGCTGTCAATGTTAATTCATTCATCTCTTTCTTGTCCCTCCCTTGTAGCAACTTATATTATTCTTATTCAACAAAAGATCTTTATTTCCTTTCTATTTTAATTTAATTATAAAATTTTATTTGAAAAAAATGAATGCGTTTTAATTTGGTACAAAAGGAATATATGGGAAGTATTTTTTTATGCTTTTATTTACCCTCATTTACACAGCAAATATAGTTTTATACAAATAAAAAAGTGACTCTCTACGCTTTAGCGAAGAAGTCACTTTTTTAACCATATCACATTTTGTTGTTCTATGATATCACTATATTTTTGTTTATAACATCATTATTCTTTTTATAGTTTCTCTATCAACTGAATATGTTAAAGCAGTTTCTTTTGATATTATTCCCTTCTTATACAAATCAGCTAAGGCCATATCCATTGTCTTCATTCCATACTTAGTTCCTGTTTGTATAGATGATTCAATTTGATGTGTTTTTCCTTCTCTAATTAAGTTTTGTATTCCAGGAGTTATTGTCATAATTTCAAGAGCTGCAACTCTGCCTAAACCATCTGCTGTTGGTACTAATTGTTGAGATATAATTCCTTGTAAAACAGCTGATAATTGAATTCTAATTTGTTGTTGTTGATGTGGTGGAAATACGTCAATTATTCTATCTATTGTTTTAGCAGCACCAATTGTATGTAATGTTGAAAACACTAAGTGACCTGTTTCAGCTGCTGTAATGGCAATAGAAATAGTTTCAAGGTCTCTCATTTCTCCTACAAGAATAACATCAGGGTCTTCTCTAAGCACTGCTCTTAAAGCATTTTGATAACTTCTACTATCTTTCCCAATCTCTCTTTGGTTTATTATACACTTATTATGCTTATGAAGATACTCTATAGGATCTTCTAATGTAACTATATGTGCTTGTCTAGTAGAATTAATTTCATTAATCATAGCTGCAAGTGATGTAGATTTACCACTACCTGTTGGTCCAGTTACAAGAACTAATCCTCTTTGTTTTTCAACCAAATCTTTTAGTATCCTTGGATGTTTAAGCTCATCAAGAGTTGGAACCTTTAAGGTAATTACTCTAAGTGCAATAGCATCACTATTTCTTTGCTTAAAAACATTAACTCTGAATCTACCTACCCCTTGTACAGAATATGATGTATCTGCTTCACCTATTTGATTATATCTTTCAAATCTTTCCCCTAGTATTTCTTTTGCAAATTCTTTTATATCTTCTGGCATAAGCTTATTAGGTCCTATTGGAATAAGCTTACCATTTACTCTTACTGTTGGCTGTATTCCAACTGTAAGATGTAAGTCAGAAGCCTTTAGTTCAAGAGTTCTAATAAGCAAATCATTCAAAATATACATATATATACCCCCACCTTTTTACAGTTAAATTTTTCTACTAATTATATAATATTCTATATAAAAAGCTAAATTCCTTTAAATAATAAAGGAATTTAGCTTTAAAGTAATTATATCTTTGTATATAAAGCTTTTTGCAACTTTTTTAAAGCTTTTTTTTCAATACGCGATACATATGACCTAGAAATATTAAGGTTTACCGCTATCTCTCTTTGTGTCTTACACTTTCCATCTTCTAACCCATACCTCATTATTAGAATATCACATTCTCTTTTTGTTAATACTTCATACATTTTATTGTATAAAGATTTTATCTGAAGATTGCTTTCCACCTTTTCAATTACAGAATCTTTTTCACTACTTAAAACATCAATAAGACAAATTTCATTACCTTCTTTGTCCACTCCTATTGGATCCTGCAAATAAACCTCACTCTTTTGTTTCTTATTATTTCTAAACAACATTAGTATTTCATTTTCTATACATCTAGAAGCATAAGTAGCAAGTCTAGTACCTTTTGATGAATCGAAGGAATCTATCGCTTTT
The DNA here is from genome assembly GCF_000424025.1 of Clostridium paraputrificum AGR2156. Classification (NCBI taxonomy): domain Bacteria; kingdom Bacillati; phylum Bacillota; class Clostridia; order Eubacteriales; family Clostridiaceae; genus Clostridium; species Clostridium paraputrificum. The sequence goes on along the minus strand of NZ_AUJC01000004.1, from coordinate 213,117 downwards.
ATAAGTCCTACTGTGCCAATAGAAATTAATTCATCTACATCTTTATTAGGAAAAGAATACTTCTTTACAATATGAGCAACTAGTCGGAGATTCCTTTCAATTAAGATACTTTTTGCTTTTTTATCTCCCTCTTTTAGTTTGTTTAAGTATAATTCCTCATCTTTTTCATCAAGTGGTAAAGGAAATGTGTTATTTCCAGTAATATACCCAGTTAAGAATAGGGAGTTAGTTATAAGATTTAAAAAATTTGATAATATAAACACCTTACTCCTCCTAGTAATGCTTATTACTATAATATTCACTTGAAAAGATTTTCTTTCCTAATTTTTTAAATATTTAATTTATAAATTTTAAAGGATAAGAAAATACATATTTATATTTTCTTATCCTCTATACTTTTTTAACGTCTAGGAAAGTGTAAAATTATAATTAGCTATAAAACAAAGATATTACTACAATTTCATATTAGAAAATATAATTTTTTTATAATTCCCTTACCTTAAGTAAGAGGGGAATAAATATCCCGAAACCCTTTTATTTAGCTATATTTTTTACTATATCCGAAAATATTGGAGCAGCAGTATTACTACCACCTAAATCTTGCCCCTTATCATTTACAGACTTAATATTAGGCACTATAACCACAACTGTATAATACTTATTATTATATTTATAGTATCCTGTAAACCAGCAATGTACTGAATTTTCATCACTTGTATTGGCAGTTCCTGTTTTCCCTCCAACTTCAACTCCATCTACATTTGCCATTTTTCCAGTTCCAGAATCTACTACCTTATTCATACCATTCATTATTATTTTACTGGTAGTACCACTAAATATTCTTTCTTTTTTAGTAGAATATTCTTTAACAATATTATCATCCTTATCTAATATTGCTTCTAATAAATATGGTTTTACATATTCTCCTCCATTTACTATTGCATTAGTTGCTCCAAGCATCTGAAGTGGTGATAGAGTCATACACTGCCCTATAGATATATTAGTCATACCATCTTCAATATCAGGTGCAATACCTTCTGTTTCATTTTGTCTAGGTGCAGTTACATTTAGAACTTTAGAAAATAACCCCAACTTTTTACAATAATCCATCATTGTAGTATAACCTACCTTTTCTCCAATGGCAGCATATACGTCATTACAAGAATTTAATAAAGCCTGTTCAACAGTTTGAGTTCCATGTATTCCCAAACCACATATCTTTCCTGTACAGGTATACTTATCATTCATAGTAACCAAACCTTTATCTAAAGCACTAGCTAAAGTAATAAGTTTAAAAACAGATCCTGGCTCATAACCGTTACCTTCAATACCTAAATTAACGTTGGGTTCACTTTCATCCTTTTGAACCATTGCTTTTATTTTGCCCGTATCAGCTTCCATTATAGTTACCCCTATATTATTGAAAGCTTTATACTTTTCAGAAGCTAATACCTCCCTTACCTTATTCTCTATATCTAGGTCTATAGTTAATTGTAAATTTCTATTATTATCAGATATAGAAACTTCACTTTTTCCATAAACAGCTTTATCATCTAAATAAAATCTTTTAGTAGGCAAATCATTATCTTTTATATTATTATATATTTCTTCTTGCATCGAATTACTTACTATATCTTCTTCTTTAGGTAGATTAGATAAAAAGTTACTAACCTTCCACGCCTTCTTTCTATCTACATTATCATATGAATAATAATACAAGCCCTTAATATTATCTAACTTTTTAACTTTATTATAAGTTTCTTCTGAAACTGTGTAATACAACTTTCCAGTACTTTTCATAACATCAGTATAATTAAAATTGCTATCTTCACCTTGCATTATAAAATTAAGCGCCATTAGATCTTCTAATGTTTCTTCATAATTATTTAAAGTAAATGGCTTTTTATCTATTACAATTACATATTTCTTATTATAATTCATCATATCTTTACCATTAGTATCTAGTATCATATAGCTTGAATTACTTATGTATTCTGATTGATGATTTTGATACTGACTAAGAACTTGTTCACTTGGAAATAGCTGTAATACTGCTAATCTAATTGATAGCATTATTAATATAGTTATAAAAAGAGATAAAACCCCTAACTCTCTTTTTTTCAATTTTCTTACCAAATAAAAACACCTCCCTCTGCCTAAATTCTAGACAAAGAGAGGTACTTTTATTCATATATATTATTTTAGTATATCTCTAATTTTAGCTACTAAAATATCAATTGCTACTTTATTATGACCACCTTCAGGTATAATTATATCTGCAAATCTTTTTGATGGTTCTGTAAATTGAAAATGCATAGGTCTTACAACTGATAGATATTGATCTACAACTGATTGTACTGTTCTTCCTCTTTCTTCAATATCTCTTAATAACCTTCTAATAATTCTAACATCGGAATCTGTATCAACAAAAGCCTTAATATCTAGAAGATTTCTAATTCTTTCATCCTCTAATATTAATATTCCTTCAACTATTATTATCTCTTTAGGATCAACCTTTGTAGTTTCTTTTGATCTATTATGAACTGTAAAATCATAAATTGGCTTGTTTATTGATTCTCCATTAATTAAACTCTTTAAGTGCTCAACTAAAAGAGCATTATCAAAAGCATTTGGATGATCATAATTTGTTTTAGTTCTCTCTTCCATTGAAAGATGGCTTTGATCCTTATAATAAGCATCTTGCTGAACCATTGCAATGTGTTCATCACCAAAAGTTTCAAATAATTCTTTTGCTATAGTACTCTTACCTGATCCAGAGCCTCCAGTTATTCCTATTAATATTGGTTTTTTCATTAGTTTTCCTCCTAATTATGTATTAAAGCGTTAATACTTTTGTACCTTTTATTAGCATATCATTTTTCTTTAGAGGCGTATCAACTTTAGCTCTAAACATCATCATAGCCCTATTCGCCACATTTGTTTTAACTTTTTTATCTAAATCAAACATATCTTCTAACTTAACATTAAAGTCTGGAGTATGAGCTCTTAAAACTTCAACTTCATCCCCTTCAAATACTCTGTTCTTTTGTAAAATAGTTGCAGTTTTAGTTTCTTCATCATAGGATTGTACAATTCCAACAATGTCGTAATCTCTTATATATGATGATTCATCATAGTTTTGTTCACCCATTTTTCCATAATAGAAGCCTGTATGGTAGTTTCTATGACTTATTCTAGTAAGTGTATGCATCCATTCATCTTTAAATTCATATCCTTCAGGGTTTGCCATGTAACTATCAATAGCTTCTCTATAAGCCTTAACTACTGATGCTACATAGAACTCACTCTTCATTCTTCCTTCAATTTTGAAAGAATTTATACCACTCTTCATTAAATCAGGTATGTGCTTAATCATACATAAGTCCTTAGAATTCATTATGTATGTACCATTATCATCTTCAATTACTGGATAATATTCTCCTGGTCTAGTTTCTTCAACTAGGTAATACTTATATCTACAAGCATTTGAACATATTCCCTTATTTGCATCTCTACCTAACATATAATTAGAAATTAAACATCTTCCTGAATATGCAACACACATTGAACCATGGACAAATGCCTCTAATTCACATTCTGCTGGAATATTTTCTCTAATTGTCTTTATTTCTTTAAAAGTTAATTCTCTTGCCAAAACTATCCTTTGACACCCTTGCTCATACCAAAACTTAACTGCCTTCCAATTAGTTATATTAGCTTGAGTACTTATATGCACTTCTAAATTAGGAGCTGCTTCTTTTGCTGCAACAACAATAGATGGGTCTGCAACGATTATTGCATCTATACCTAAATCTGCTAATCCCTTTATATACTCCTCAACACCTGTTAAATCATGATTTCTTGGGAATACATTCATTGTAACATATAATTTTGCCCCTCTATCATGACAATATTTCACACCTTCTGCTATTTCTTCATTAGTAAAGTTATCAGAGAATGCTCTAAGGTTTAATCTACCTCCACCTATATATACAGCATCTGCTCCAAAATCTATTGCTATTTTTAATTTTTCTAAACTTCCTGCTGGTGCTAAAATTTCTGGTTTCATCATATTAATTACCTCCTCTTAGTCACTGCAATTCCATCCCCCATTGGTATTACAGACGTTATTAAGCTTTCATCCTTTGATACCATCTCTAAGTATGTTCTCATTCTTTTTACTATAGTTATTTTTCTTCTTTTTACAAGTTCATCTGTAGCAACCATTCCTCTAAATAGAACATTATCAGCTATTATAATTCCATCCTCTTTAAGTAATCTTAAACAATGTGGAAGGAAATGATTGTAGTGTCCTTTTCCTGCATCCATAAAAATCAAATCAAATGGTTCTTCAAGCTGTTCAAGTATTTCTAAACAGTCACCTTCTTTAATCTTTATTTTATCTTCAAGATTAAATTTTTTAAGATTTACGTTAGCAAGTTCTATCATTCTGCTGTCTCTTTCAATAGTAACTATTTCTGGTTCTGTACCTGACGCTTCATACATTAATATTGAAGAAAATCCTATGGCTGTACCTAACTCTAAAATACGTAATGGCTTCTTCATACTAACTATAAACTCTAAAAACTTAGCAGTTTCTTTTTGAACTATAGGCACTCCATTTTCTCTAGCAAAATCCTCTATCTCCTTTAAGGTGCCCTCTCTATCTGAAATAAGCTCCCTAATATAGCTTTCCATATATTCAAAAGTAATTCCACTCATCCTAATCCTCCAAATTAATTGCTTGCACTACCTCTTTTTTTATTTTGTTCTATATTAACTCTTTCATGTTCCTCATAATTAGTTGAAAAATGATGTTTTCCATTTTCACCATATAAAAGTACGAAATACAAATAATTAGTATCTGCTGGTTCTAAAACAGCTTTTATTGAATTATATCCTGGACTTCCTACTGCTCCAACTGGCAATCCTGCATTTTTATATGTATTATAAGGAGATTCAACTTTTAAATCATTGTATGATAAAATTTCATTTCCTTCATATCCTATTACATAATTTACTGTAGAACAAAATTCTAATTTCATACCTTTTGATATTCTATTATTAATTACTGAAGCAATCATAGGTCTCTCTTCATCTAGTCTTGCTTCTTTTTCAACTAATGAAGCCTTTATAACAATGCTCTCAATTTCATCTTTATTTATTTTTTTTCCTGTTTCTTTTTCCAGTTTAGATAACTTTTTATCAAAATTATCTAACATAACTTTTATAACTGATTTAGCATCAAAATTTTTATCAAAAAAATATGTATCAGGAAATAAATATCCTTCAAGGTTATACTTTTTATTAGAATCTACTTTAACATAATCAGGAAGTGGATAGTTTTTAATTTCATTTATAAACTCATCTCTTGTACATATTCCACTTTCTGCAATTACATCAGCAATAGTATCTATAGTATATCCTTCTTTTATAGTAACCTTAACTTGATTTTTCAAAAAATCTTCTGTAGTTAACATTTTTATTAACTCTTTTAAAGTTACGTCACTCTCAACTTCATAACTACCAGGTATAATTTTAAGATTCTGATTAGTTAATTTCAAATTAACTTTTATTAAGGTTTTATTTTTTATTACTCCCTCACTATATAATCTATCTAATAGATTATAAAATCCTTCACCCTCATTAACTTCTATTGTTATCTTGTCAGAATCAGTTTTCAAAGGCCTTTTTACGACATTATTATATGCAATAAACATTCCTATTATAGAAATCAACAAAATCCCTATAATAACAAGTAATATTTTCTTTAAATGAATACTCTTCATAAAATCCTCCTAAATATAAAAGTAAATAGCCTATTATTAGGCTATTCACTTTATTATAATACTTTTTTAGGATTTAAGAAAGTTACTTTTTATTTCTACTAATCAGTCTTCTTCTTTCGCCACTGTCTAATACTGTCTTTCTCATTCTTATGTTTTGTGGAGTTACCTCTACTAATTCATCATTATTAATGAATTCTAGACAATTTTCTAATGACATAACAACTGGTGGAACTAATTTAACTGCATCATCTGATCCTGATGCTCTTGTGTTAGTAAGCTTCTTACCTTTACATACATTTATATCTAGGTCTTCTGCTCTTCCACATACACCTACAACCATTCCTTGGTACACTGGTACACCAGCTCCTATAAATAATTGTCCCTTATCTTGTGCATTAAATAATCCGTAAGCTATTGCATCTCCTGTTTCAAATGCAACAATTGAACCTCTACTTCTTGATGGAATGTCTCCCTTGTATGGTCCATATCCTTCAAATACATGATTCATGATACCATTACCCTTAGTATCTGTCATGAATTCATTTCTAAATCCTATAAGTCCTCTAGCTGGTACTACAAACTCTAATCTTGAATAACCATTTACTGCTGATGTCATATTAACCATTTCAGCTTTTCTTGGTCCAAGCTTTTCCATAACTGGTCCCATAAATTCTTCTGGAACATCAATTGTTAAATATTCCATCGGTTCAAGCTTTTTACCATTTTCTTCTTTATAAATTACATTAGCCTTTGATACTTGGAATTCATATCCTTCTCTTCTCATTGTTTCTATAAGTATAGAAAGGTGTAGTTCTCCTCTACCTGAAACTTCAAAGCAATCAGGAGTAATTTCTCTTACTCTTAAACTTACATTTGTTTCAAGTTCTTTCATTAATCTATCTCTTAAGTGTCTTGATGTAACAAACTCACCTTCTTGACCTGCAAAAGGAGAATCATTTACCATAAAGTTCATGCTTAATGTTGGTTCATCAATATGTACAAATGGTAATGCTTCTGGATTTTCAGCATCTGCTATAGTCTCACCTATGTTTGCATCGGTAACACCACTTATAGCAACTATATCACCAAAACCAGCTTCTTCTGTTTCTTCTCTTTTTAATCCATTATATACAAATAAGTTAGTAACCTTATAGTTCTTTGTAGTTCCATCATTTGAAACTAAAGCAACATTTTGGTTCTTTTTAACTTTTCCTCTATGAATCTTTCCTAAAGCAATTTTTCCTACAAATACGTTAGAATCTAATGTTGTAACCAGCATTTGGAATGGAGCATCTAGGTATCCTTCTGGTGGAGCAACATGCTTTATTATTGTTTCAAATAATGGTTGCATGTCTTCATTTGTATCTTCAACGTTATATCTAGCAAATCCATTTCTAGCAGAAGCGTAGATAATTGGGAAATCTAATTGTTCATCATTTGCTCCAAGTTCAACAAATAAATCAAACACTTCATCAATTACTTCTTCTGGTCTAGCATCTGGCTTATCTATTTTGTTTATAACAACGATTGGCTTTAATTCTAATTCTAATGCTTTCTTTAATACGAACTTTGTTTGTGGCATTGGTCCTTCATAAGAGTCAACTACTAGCAATACTGAGTCAACCATCTTAAGTACACGTTCAACTTCTCCACCAAAGTCAGCGTGTCCTGGAGTATCTACTATGTTTATTTTTACTCCTTCATGCATAACTGCAGTATTCTTAGAAAGTATTGTAATTCCTCTCTCTTTTTCTAAATCGTTAGAGTCCATTACTCTTTCTTCTACCTTTTCGTTTGTTCTAAAAACGTTACTTTGTCTTAAAAGAGCATCTACTAGAGTAGTTTTACCATGGTCAACGTGCGCTATAATAGCTATGTTCCTTATATCTTCTCTTTTATTTAATTCCATGCTTTGCCTCCAAATTCTTGGTTTTCAAATATGTAAACCTATAAATATTTTTTTCAAAAAGAAAATTGGATACACAAGTACCCAATTTTTTAAACCTTTTTTATTTTAATCTTTTAAGCTTTAAAAGTCAACCTAATTATATCTCCATTATAATAGGTAAAATCATTGGTTTTCTCTTAGTTTTTTCATATAAGAATTCTCTTAACTCTTCTCTTATATTAGATTTCAGTGTAGCCCAGTCGCTAATTTTCTTTTCTTCACAATCTTCCAATACATTTTTTACAATTTCTCTAGCCTCATCCATTAGTCCTTCAGATTCTCTAACATAGACAAAACCTCTTGAAATAATATCTGGTCCAGCTATAACTGTACTTGTTTCTTTTTCTATTGTAACAACTACTGTTAATATTCCATCTTGAGATAAATGCTTTCTATCTCTTAATACAATATGACCTACATCACCTACACCTAAACCATCTACAAATACTTGACCCGAAGTTACAGTTCCATTCTTTTTAATATAATTTCTTGCAACTTCAACTACATCTCCATTTTCTGCTATAACAAAGTTTCTTTCTGGAAGACCTAATTTACAAGCTAATTCTGCGTGTTGTTTTAGATGCCTGTACTCTCCATGCACAGGAATAAAAAATCTTGGCTTTACTAATGTTTGCATCAACTTTAATTCTTCTTGACAGGCATGACCTGACACATGAACTTCAGCTAATGATTCATATATAACTTCAGCACCTTGTTTAAATAACTGATTAACCACTCTAGATACAGTCTTTTCATTTCCTGGTATTGGATTAGCAGAAATAATAACAGTATCTCCCTCAACTATACTAATCTTTCTATGTTCGGAAGATGCCATTCTTGCTAAAGCTGACATTGGCTCTCCTTGACTTCCTGTAGTAATAATTACCGCCTTGTTATTAGGATATTTTAAAATCTGATCCAAAGAAATTAATGTATCTTCCTTTGATTCTAAATACCCTAGTTCTTTAGCAACCTGAACTATATTCTCCATACTTCTTCCAGATACAGCAACTTTTCTTCCATAACTCTCTGCTGCATCTATAATTTGTTGGATTCTATGAATATTAGATGCAAATGTAGCAACTATTATTCTCCCTTCTGCTTTGGAAAATAGCTTCATAAAGCTTTCTCCTACAGTTCTTTCAGACATAGTATATCCAGGTCTTTCCACATTAGTAGAGTCGGCCATCATAACAAGTACGCCTTTTCTACCAAGTTCAGCTAATCTGGCAAAATCAGTTAACTGACCATCTATAGGAGTATAGTCAATTTTAAAATCACCAGTATGTAATACTACTCCTAAAGGTGTATGAATTGCTATTGCTACTGAATCAGCAATAGAATGATTTGTTTTTATGAATTCAACAGAAACAGAATTCAACTTTATTGTATCTCTTGGTTTTACAGTTATTAAAGTTGTTGAACCTAATAATCCGTGCTCTTTTAGTTTAGTTTCAACTATACCAAGAGTTAATTTTGTTCCGTAAACTGGAACATTTAATTGTCTTAAGACATAAGGTAACGCTCCGATATGATCCTCATGTCCATGTGTCAAGAAAATACCTCTTATTTTCTCCTGATTCTTTAATAAATATGATATATCTGGTATAACAACATCTATACCAAACATATCTTCATCAGGGAATCTAAGGCCACAATCTATGATAACAATATCATCTTTAAACTCAATTGCTGTAATGTTTTTCCCAATTTCGTTTAAACCACCGAGAGGTATTATTTTGACCTTTGCTCTCTCTGTTCTCATATTTCCCCTCCTTTTACTCTACGTAAAAACTTTTGTTATATTACTTCCCATTTTTCTTCTGACATTCTTTACAAACACCATAGAACTTTAGAGCATGATCTACTATCTTAAACCCGTATTCTTTTTCAATTTCTTCTTCTAGTTCTTCTAATAAGTCATCTTCTACTTCTATAACCCCATTACATTCATTACACACTAAATGATGATGTCTATGTGTTTCGTCACTATGAACTAATTCATATCTACTGCATCCATCATTTAAATGAAGTCTACTTAGAATACCTATATCTTCAAGTAATAAAATTGTTCTATATACAGTTGCAAGTCCTATTTCAGGGCAACTTTTTTTAACCTCATCATAAATCTCTTCAGCTGTTAAGTGCTTACCTTCACTTTCTACAATAGTATCTACTATAGCTCTTCTTTGAGGAGTAAGTTTATATCCCTTATTTTTTAAATCCTCTTTTAGTGCTACATAATCAATTTCTATATTTTTCCCCATTAACAACACCCTCTTCCTTTTCTAATTTATTCGTCTAAATCCTCTTGCATTAAAAGTTCATATGTCTCTGCAACTAGATTAAATTCCTCATCATTATCTATAGTCATATAACTTTCGTTACCTTCTTCGTCCTTTACAAACTTAAGTACATAAGCTTCCTCTACATCTAAATCTGCTGGAGTAACAACAACATACTCTTGGTTAGTATCCTCTATTTTAAAGAAAGTAATTACTCTCATTTTTTCTTCCTTACCTTCTTCGTTTAATAAATATATAAATTCAAGTTCTTTTACCATTTTTATATCTCTCCTTTTTGTTTATTTTAAAATTTCTTTATGGATATTGTCAATAATAATTTTCAATTGGGAATTTTATTTCATATTTGATAACCTATCTAGATAACCTTGTAAAATATATGTAGCTGCAATTTTATCTACTATCTTTTTTCTCTTGCCTCTTGAAAGATCAGCTTCTAACATTGCTCTATGTGCAGCAACTGTTGTAAGCCTCTCATCCCAAAGTTCAATTTTACATTCTACAGAATCCTTTAATAGTTCTGTAAACTCCATTATTTTCTCTCCTGCAAAACCAATTGAACCATTCATGTTTTTAGGTAATCCAACTACTATAGTCTCTACAGCATATTCTTTACATAAATTTATAATTTCATTTATGTCTTCTTCTTTTTTCTTTCTTCTTATTGTTGTAATACCTTGAGCAGTAAATCCTAAGGGATCTGATATTGCTACCCCAATAGTTTTTTGCCCTATATCTAAGCCAAGTATTCTCATTTTGTGCTCCTATTCTAAATATATTAAAGGTGCCCGTATAAACGGGCACCTTCTACTTAATTTCTAAATAAGATTTCATTACTTCTTCAAGAATTTCGTCTCTTTCAAGTTTTCTTACCAAAGCTCTAGCTCCGTTATAATTTGTAATGTAAGTAGGGTCTCCTGATATTAGATAACCAACAAGTTGATTTATAGGATTATAACCTTTCTTCTGTAAAGAATCATAAACCTCTGTTAATATAGCTTTTGTTAATGCTTCCTTATTTTTTTGTACATCAAATTGCATTGTATGTTCTATATTTTTACTCATATTCGTCGTTGCCTAAAGTGCAACTCCACCCCCTTACATATTGTTAAGGAAATTATATTTCATCATTAATAATATAACCACTTTTTATGTTTCTATTCATATATAATTATACATTATTTAATTGGAAATGTATACTACTTTACTAAAGATTCTACTATTTCATAAACCTTATTCACTGCTTCATTTATCTTTTCAGGGTTCTTACCGCCGGCTTGAGCCATATCTGGTCTACCGCCTCCCCCTCCTCCAACTATTGAAGCAACTTCTTTTATTACCTTTCCACAATGTACACCTAATTGAACGCTATCCTTAGTAGCCATTGCAACTAAATTAACTTTTCCACCTACATTACTAATAAGTACCACTATGCCTGACTGAACTTTGTCTCTTATTTTATCTGCTAAATCTCTTAAAGCATTTCCATCAACATCCTCTAATGCATATGAAACAACCTTAACTCCATTTATTTCTTTAACAGAATTTAAAATATCATCTTCAGCTCCCATAGTTAACTTACTCTTAAGTTCAGAAATTTCTTTCTCTTTTTCCTTAAGTTCAGCATTACTATTAGAAATTCTATTTAGTATTTCCTTTTCACTACATTTTAAAGCATGACAAGCATCTATAAGAAGCTTTTGTTTATCTTCAACATATTTAATTGCATTAAATCCTGTTAAAGCTTCAATTCTTCTAATTCCAGCTGCAACACCAGCTTCACTAACTATCTTAAATAGTCCTATTTCACCAGAATTATGCACATGAGTTCCACCACAAAGTTCTTTAGAGAATTCTCCAACACCTACTACTCTTACCTTATCCCCGTATTTATCGTCGAATAAAGCCATTGCTCCTGATCCCCTTGCTTCATCTAGTGTCATTAAATTAGTTCCAACATTATAAACTTCCATAATCTTTTCATTTACTAATGTTTCTACCTTTTCTAACTCTTCCTTACTTAATCCTTGGAAGTGAGTAAAGTCAAATCTTAATCTTTCATCATCTACATATGAACCAGCTTGATTAATATGATCTCCAACAACCTTCTTTAATGCACTGTGTAGCATATGAGTTGCTGTATGGTTCTTACAAATGTTACTTCTTCTAATTCTATTTACTTCTAAAGTAACCTTTGAACCTACTTTAACAGTTCCTTCTTCAACTTTAATATATTGAACAGTCTTACCACCAACATTTTTCTTTGTATCAAATACAACTATCTTAAATCCTTCACCATGGATTATACCCTTATCTCCAACTTGACCACCCATTTCAGCATAAAATGGTGTCTTATCTGAAACTAAGTATCCTTTTTCTCCTTCTGATAATTCTTCTCTAAAATCATTATCATCAGCTAAAACTAATACTTCACCTTCACAAGTAAGAGTTTCATATCCTAAGAATTCACTTTCTACTGCAGCATCAATCTTATTTATTGGAAGTTCATCACTACCCATGTAAGAAGATTCCCCTCTTGCATTTCTAGCTCTTGTTCTTTGGTCTTCCATTTCTTTATCAAAAGCTTCTCTATCAACTTTTAATGACTTTTCTTCACATATTTCCTCTGTAAGTTCATATGGGAATCCAAATGTATCATAAAGCTTAAATGCCTTTTCTCCATCAAGAGTATCTTTTCCTTCTTTGATTAATTCATCAATATATCCAAGTAAAATATTCATTCCCGAATCAATAGTTTCATTGAATCTTTCCTCTTCTAATGTAACCATCTTTTTAATATAATCTTGGTTTTCTTTTAATTCTGGATAAGCTGGTGCATAGTTTTCTACAACTGAATCAACTACATCCTTTAAGAATATCCCCTTAATTCCAAGTAATCTTCCATGTCTTGCAGCTCTTCTAAGAAGCCTTCTAAGCACATAACCTCTTCCTTCATTACTTGGTGATACACCATCAGATATTAACATAGTTACAGCTTTTACATGATCAGTAATTATTCTTAAAGATACATCTTTATTAGAATTTTCTCCATACTTAACTCCTGATAATTCACTTACTTTAGCTAAAATATTTTTAACTGTATCTATTTCAAATATATTATCTACGCCTTGCATTATAGTTGCAATTCTTTCTAATCCCATTCCAGTATCTATGTTAGGATGCTCTAATCTGTTGTAATTTCCTTCTTCGTCCTTATCAAATTGTGTAAATACTAAGTTCCAGAACTCAACTACTCTGTCTTCATCTGCAGCCTTTAAGAAATCTTCCACATTAGTTATTACACCTTCACCTCTATCAAAGTGAATTTCTGTACAAGGTCCGCATGGTCCAACTCCAATTTCCCAGAAGTTATCATCCTTACCTAATCTGAAAATTCTGTTTGGATCCACATCAGTTTTGCTCTTCCAAATTTCAAAAGCTTCATCATCTTCTAAGTAGATAGTTACATAAAGCTTATCCTTTGGAATTTGAAGAACCTCTGTAATAAACTCCCAAGCCCATGGAATTATTTCTTCCTTAAAATAATCCCCAAAAGAGAAATTTCCAAGCATCTCAAAGAAAGTACCATGTCTCGAAGTCTTACCTACGTTTTCAATATCACCTGTTCTAATACATTTTTGACAAGTTGTTACTCTTCTTCTTGGTGGTTCTTGAAGACCTGTAAAATACGGCTTAAGAGGAGCCATTCCAGCATTTATTAATAATAAGCTTTTATCATTCTTAGGAACTAAAGAAAAACTCTTCATTCTTAAGTGATCTTTACTTTCAAAAAACTTTAAAAACTCTTCTCTTAGATCGTTTGTTCCAATATTTTTCATATTAATTACCTCCATCTAAATTTAAATATAAAAAAGCCTTTCATCCCTAAAAATAAGGGACGAAAGGCTAAACTTCCGCGGTACCACCCTAATTACGCACAAAATAAAATGCATCACTTAGTATACTTATAGCTCCAAGGCAGCTTCGAAACTTTTTCTAGAAAGTTTTCACCAACCACTTTCTCTCTAAATAGAAAAACAAAATCTACTAATCCTCTTCACAGCTTAATATTAATTTTTCATCTCAAATTATATTTTATATAGAGAATTATGTCAATATTTTTGTATTCTTTATGGATTACATCTAAAATATATAGTAATTGATATCTTCATATATAACCTTAATTATAACCCCTATTGGAACAGCTAATATCATCCCCACAAATCCACAAAAACTTTCTCCTATAAGCAGTAGTATTATAATTACTAAAGGATGCATGTTGGTGCTATTTCCTGTAATCTTTGGCGAAAGAATATTACCTTCCACCTGTTGTATTATTAAAATAGCCAATGCCGCCCATAACGCTTTAGTTGGAGATTCTAAGAAAGCTATAAAAACTACTGGCACTGCCCCAAAAATAGCACCAAAGTAAGGTATTATATTAAAAATACCATTTAATATAGATAGCCATAAAGGAAATTTTACTCTTATCAAAATCAAAGCTATAAATGTTATTACACCAACAATTAAGGATAATAATAGCTGCCCTACAATATAACTTTCTAATAGCTTATTTATATCCTTAATAATCTTTTTAACCAATTCCCTTTTTTTAATTGGTATAAGTAAAGAACATTTATTCCATATAAATTCATCATCTGCCAAAAAGTAATATGTAATAACTGGCACTACTGCAAAGCTCATAATATTCTCACTAAATGTAATAATATACCCCACTATACTTCCTGAAAACGAATTTATAAATGAGGATATTTTTTCTTTACCATCTTCATACAAGAACTTGAGAAATGTAGAGTTCCCTATATTAGACGTAAGAAAAAAATCTTCTATAGACTCCGTTAATTTATTTATCATTGGCCCAATATTATTCATTTCTTTAAACATTGTAGGTATTAATAGAACTATAGAAAGTATAGCTATAATTAGTATTCCTAAAATAATTATTAATGCTACCTTTTTCTCTTTTATCTTAGTATGTTTTGCAATATATATTTTTAAAGGCTTTAATATGTAAGATATAATAAAGGATAGAAGTATTAAATTAAATATTTTTCTTATATTTAAATTAAATATATATATGGCTATTAAAACTAGAACTACTATACATAAACTAAGTTTTATAATTATATTTTTATGCTTTTTTATAATATTCATTATTATTCACTTCACGAGGTATATTTTTAACTATTACATTAGAATCACCTAAATATAAAATGCAGTCTTCTCCCAAAATAGACTGATTAATTAAAATAACTTCACGTCCATATATCAATTTATCAATTATGCCTGCACCAACTATTATACCTTTTATGGAATAATCATCCTCCTTTATTAAGACATCCTCAACAACACCTTTTATAGTTCCATACCTATTAATTACTTCCATTCCTATTATCTCAGATATCTTTAGCCCTTCTCCTTTTATACATCCCTTCACTAATATATCATCATCTATATTTAGGATTCCATCAATTGGAGTATAATTATTCTTCAATCTCAAGGAGTACCCCCCTACTGCTAGCCCAATTACTTTTCCCTTGTAGAAATCAATAAATATATCTCTTACAGAACCTAATTTCTTTCCTTTTATATCATATACTGTCTTATAAAAAAAATCTTTAATCCTATACATCTCAATTCCCCTTTCATCAAATACAGGAATAGTTTACCCATTATGGTATTTTTGATACAAAAAAAGAGACTGTATTAATAATAATTTTACTAATACAGTCTCATTTTTTGCAGCTATAATATTTTTTCAATTATCCCCCCGCCAACTACAATATTACCGTCATAGAATACTACTGACTGTCCTTTTGTAATAGCTCTTTGTTTATCTTTAAATGATACTCTAACTTTACCATTCTTTTCAGGGTATAAAACAGCCTCTGCTGGTCTTGCAGAATATCTAACCTTTGCAGTTACTTTTAACTCACTCTGAAGATTATCAAAGGGAATAAAGTTAACATCCTTAGCTAATAAATCTGTTTTAAATATATCTTCTTCAGGACCAATTACAACTTCATTTGTCTTTGGTCTAATATCAGTTACAAAAACAGGTCTTCCTAAGGATAGTCCTAATCCTTTTCTTTGACCAATAGTATAATATACTATTCCTTTATGTTTTCCTAATACATTTCCTTCTTTATCAACAAAGTTTCCTGGTTTTATTTTTCCAGGCTTAGCTTCTAAGATAAATCTTCCATGGTTGTTATCGGGAATAAAACATATTTCTTCACTATCTTTTTTGTTATGAACAGCTAATCCTATTTCCTTAGCTATTTCTCTTATTTTATCCTTAGTATATTCTCCACAAGGCATTAATGTATGTTCTAATTGATCTTGTGTAAAATTATATAAAGCATAAGTTTGGTCTTTCTTATCATCATCAGATTTAATTAGAAGGTATCTTCCATCTTCTTCTACAATCTTAGCATAGTGTCCTGTTGCAACATATTCTGCACCTATACCTCTAGCTTTTCTAAGTAAAGCATCAAACTTTATATGCTTATTACAAGCAATACATGGATTAGGAGTTTTTCCAACCATATATTCATCTATAAAATAATCAATTACCTTTTCTTTAAATATATCTTTAAAATTCAACACATAAAAAGGTATACCTATTCTATCACAAACTCTTCTAGCATCTTCTACAGCAGAAAGTGAACAACACCCACCTTCATTTTCTATAGTTTCATCATCGTCTGGTGACATTCTTAAAGTTATACCTATAACATCATATCCTTGTTCTTTTAAAAGATAAGCAGCGACGGAGCTATCAACTCCGCCACTCATACCTACAACTACTTTTTTCTTCATAGACTACTCCTATTCTTCTCCATGAACGTGATCGTGTAAATCATCTCCATGCTCTTCGAAATCCCAAAGTTCCATTCCTTTGCTCTTTCTGTAGTCATTAATTGCCTTGTGTATAGCTTCTTCTGCTAATACTGAACAGTGCATTTTTACTGGTGGAAGTCCATCTAAAGCTTCTGCAACTGCTTTGTTTGATAGCTCCCAAGCTTCATCTATATGTTTACCCTTAATTAGTTCAGTTGCCATTGATGATGATGCTATAGCAGAACCACAACCAAATGTCTTAAACTTAACATCTTCTATAATTCCGTTATCATTTACCTTTAAGTAAATCTTCATTATATCTCCGCACTTAGCGTTTCCTACTTCACCTACACCATTTGCGTCTTCAATTTCTCCTACGTTTCTTGGATTTCTGAAATGATCCATAACCTTATCTGTATATATCATAATTATCTTACTCCTCTCTTAATGAAATCTTCCCATAATGGTGACATATCTCTTAATCTTTTAATGATTGGTGGTAATACTTCTATTACATAGTTAACATCTTCTTCTGTTGAAGCATCACCTAATGTTAATCTTAATGATCCATGAGCTTTTTCATGTGGAAGCCCTATAGCTAATAAAACATGTGATGGATCAAGTGATCCTGATGTACATGCACTACCACTTGAAGCACAAACTCCCTCAAAGTCTAATGAAAGCAATATTGATTCTCCTTCAATAAATTCAAATCCAATATTAACGTTACCTGGTAATCTCTTATCACCAGTTGGTCCATTAAGCTTTGAATATGGAATCTTTAATAAGCCTTCTATTAATTTATCTCTTAATGCTGTCATTTTATCTACATGTTCTTGTAGATTTTCAGTAGCAAGTTCAATAGCTTTTCCAAGCCCTACGATACCAGCAATATTTTCAGTACCTGCTCTTCTAGCTCTTTCCTGTCCACCACCGTGAATTAAATTATGTATTCTAACACCCTTCTTTATATAAAGAGCTCCTACACCCTTTGGTCCATATATCTTATGTCCCGCTAAAGATAACAAATCAATATTCATATCCTTAACATCAATTTCTATATTACCAATTGCTTGAACAGCATCAGTGTGGAATAAAACCTTCTTTTCTCTACATATAGCTCCAATTTCTTTAATTGGTTCAATAGTACCTATTTCATTATTAGCAAACATTACAGAAACTAAAATTGTTTTATCTGTAATTGCATTTCTTACATCTTCTGGATTAACAAAACCTTCGCTATCAACATCTAGGTATGTAACTTCAAATCCGTTCTTTTCTAAATATTCACATGTATGCAACACAGCATGATGCTCAATTTTAGTTGTTATTATATGGTTACCTTTATTCTTATACGCTGAAGCTATTCCTTTAATTGCCCAGTTATCGGCTTCTGAGCCTCCACCTGTAAAGTATACTTCATTTATATCACAATTAAGGGCCTTTGAAACTTGGCCTCTAGCCTTATCTACAGCTCTCTTAGTAATTCTTGATATTTCATAAAATGAAGATGGGTTACCAAATTTACCTGTGAAGTATGGTAACATTTCTTCTAAGACCTCTGGCTTAACAAAAGTTGTTGCAGCATAATCCATATACACTGTATTCATGTTTCTTCACCTCTATAATTTAAGTTTTAATGATTCGTTATTTGTCTTGATTCTTTCATAGTCATTTACTATATCTTGAAGAGTTACTGACTTCATTACATCATCAATACTGTTTTTAATCTTTGCCCAAAGTAATCTTGTAGCACAACAATCAAGATTATCACAAGAAACACCATCAATGCATTCTGCAATTTCAATTGGCCCTTCAAGTACATACATAATTTCAGCTACAGTAATATCTTTAGGTTCTCTACTTAAAACATACCCTCCTTGAGCACCTCTAATACTTGTTATTAGCTTTGCTTTTCTTAATGGGGAAAATAATTGTTCTAAGTAATATTCAGATATATTTTGTCTTTTTGAAATAGTTTTAATTGATAAAGGCGCTCCACCGTAATTAATAGCAAGTTCAACCATTGCTTTTACTCCATAACGCCCCTTAGTTGAAAGTTTCATTCTCTTCACCTCTTAATGTTGAGTAAATTACTATGCTTTACATTTCATATCATAGCAAAACACTCGGACATTGTCAATAATCTAAATACATCAATATTTACTTTACTCAAATATAATTTTATAATTAGTTGTAATAATATGTAAGGAGGGCTCTATGAAAAAGAAATTATTAATATCTGCATCTATTGCACTTATACTATGCTTAAGCCTATTTATCTCCTATAGAAATATAACAAAAAATAACTTCAATAACAATTCTACTGTAAATGAAGAAGTCTCTAATAATTCTGCCACAAACCAAAACAATACATATAATAACAACAAAAATATTATTATGTACTTTCCTAATTGGGGAGTTTACAGTGAATCTCACAATAATCTTACTGTTGGAGATATTCCCTGGGACAAGGTTACAGTTATAAATCATGCTTTCTTTACTGTATCTAAAGAATTTAAATTAGAGTCTACAGATAAGGATGCTGATTTTGAAAAATTCTTTCCCAATTCAGAAGGATGGAATCAAGATCAACTTAGGGGACATATTGGTGAATATAAATACTATAAATCCAAATACCCTAATGTAAAAGTCCTTATATCTGTTGGTGGTTGGACACGTGGAGAAAACTTTCATGATATGTCAAAAACAAAGGAAAATAGAAAAATATTTATTGATAGTATAATAGATTTCCTAAAAAAATATCCCTTTATTGATGGTATAGATATAGACTGGGAGTATCCAGGGGAAAATCGTGAAAAAGACCCTAATGATGAATATGATAAAGGATGCCCAGGTGGACCAGAAGATAAAGAAAACTTCACCCTTTTACTTAAAGAAATAAGACAAGCTTATAATGATAACAATTTTTCTAATAAAATGCTTACTATAGCCAATGCTGGAAATTATGAAAAACTTCAACTTCAAGAGCCTGATAAATATATAAAATATTTAGATTTCATTAATGTAATGACTTACGATTTTCATGGTGCTTTTGAAAGTAAAACCAATCATCACTCTCCTATCTACTACAATGATGATGACCCTACTAGATATAATAAATATACTTTCTGTGCTGAAGATGCTTTGAAAATGTATGTTAAGGAATATAATATTCCTACTGAAAAATTAAATGTAGGATCACCATTTTATTCAAGAGGATGGAGTGAAGTAGATGATTCTACTGGTACAAATGGTTTATTTTCAACTGCTACAAAAGCATATAAAGGTTCATGGGATAGCGCAACAAGCCCTGGTGGTCAAATACCATGGTTTCAAATAAAAGAAATGGAAAACAAAGACGGATGGAAAAAGTACTGGGATGATAAAGCTAAAGTTCCTTATTTATATAATAAGAATTTAAAATCTATGATTACATATGAGGATGAAAAATCCCTAAAAGAAAGGTGTAACTTTGTAATAAAGAATAATTATGGAGGAATAATTGTCTGGGAAATAACTGGTGATGATAAGAGCAAAAATTTCCCTCTAACCACTCTTCTATGGGAAAGCCTTGGTAAAACAACTGAAACTTCTACTGAGAATAATTCATCTATTAAAGATAATGAAGAAAATATTAATGAAGAAGTTATGAATAACAATTTAGATGGTTTTAATATAAACTTTGAAGTGACTTCAGATTGGACTTCTGGTGCAAATTGGTCTATGGCTATTGAGAACAATAGTGGTAAGGATATTTCTTCATGGAAAGTATCCTTTGATTTTGACAAGAAGCTTTCTCAATGTTGGGAAGGAGTACTTGCCTTCTCTGGTAATACCTACACTATATCTAACCCAAGTTGGGGCGGAAGCATTAAAGACGGTAGTTCCATTACAGTAAATGGAGCTTGTGAAGGTAATTCCAAGGACCTTAAAATTAAAAATATTAAAATAGAAGTGAACTAAAATAAAAGGAGATATTGCAAACTATGTTTAGCTATATCTCCTTAATTTCTATTTTCCTTTAACTTTATCCCAATAATCCTTAGAGGTTCTTTCCATCTTGTTATCTCCATACTCATAATATACCTTATCTTTAATATTATTAGGTAAATACTGTTGTTTAACATAATGGTTAGGATAACTATGAGGATATTTATATTCCACTCCTCTTCCTAATTTTGATGCTCCAGAATAATGTGCATCTTTCAAATGAGGTGGTATATCATCAATAGATAGATTATCTAAATCCTTTAAGGCACCATCTATTGCATTAATTGCTGAATTTGATTTTGGTGATGTAGCCAGTAGTATAGTTGCCTCAGCTAGTGGAATCCTAGCTTCTGGAAAACCTAACTCCCTTGCTGAATCCACTAATGACTTTACTATTAATGCTCCTTGAGGATATGCTAATCCTATATCCTCAGCTGCTATAACTTGAAGTCTTCTGCATATAGAAATTAAATCACCTGCTTTTATAAGTCTTGCTAAATAATGAATTGCACCATCTGGGTCACTTCCCCTTATTGACTTTTGAAAAGCACTTAAGTAATCATAATGGCTATCTCCATTAATATCATAGGAAACCACCTTTGTTTGAGTAGAATCTCTTGCAATTTCCTCATCTATGTATACTACTCCATCTTCATTAGGATTAGTTGACCTAATGGCAACCTCTAAACCATTAATAGATTTTCTTACATCTCCATTTGATGCTTTTGCAAAGTAATCTAAGGCTCCATCAGTAACTTCTAATAAAATTTCAGTATAGTCCTTTTGTTCAATTTGAATTGCTCTGCTTAATGCCTTTTTTATATCATCCTCACTTAATGGCTTAAACTCAAAAATAGTTGATCTACTTAATAAGGCTTTAAACACGTAATGATATGGGTTTTCTGTAGTTGAGGCGATTAAAGTAATTCTACCATCCTCTATGTATTCTAATAGGGACTGCTGTTGCTTTTTATTAAAATTCTGAATCTCATCTAGATACAGTAATACCCCTTCTCTTCCCATAAATGTATCTAAATCCTTACAAATATCTTGAATATCTTTTAAAGAGGCATTTGTTGCATTTAGTTTGTAAAACTGTTTATTAGCTTTTTTTGCAATTATGTTAGCTACAGTAGTCTTTCCTATACCTGGTGGCCCATAAAAAATCATATTGCTTATAGCTCCACTTTTCACCATTCTATCTAATATCCTATTTTTACCTAGTATATGTTTCTGACCACATACATCCTTAAGTTCTGTGGGTCTAATCTTATCTGCTAATGGTTTATACATCTCTATCTCTACCTTTACTTTAAATATATATAAATCATATCATAATTTAACACATGAATAAAACTCCTACGTTTTCACATAGGAGTTTACATTTTAAACAAATAAAGTTCTATCACTAAGCTCATCTTTAATATGAACCTTTTCAAAAAGTTGCATTAACTTATCAGTTGAATCTAATTCTTCCCTCTCTTTTCCTTTAACATCTATAACTATATCTCCTCTGTGCATCATAAATAATCTATTTCCAGAATCTATAGCATGCTTTAAATTGTGAGTTACCATCAAAGTAGTTATTCCTCTTTCTTTAACTATCTTTTTAGTAATCTCCATTATCTTTTCTGACGTCTTAGGATCTAGGGCAGCTGTATGCTCATCTAATAGTAACAACTTAGGATTTGACATTACTGCCATTAAAAGTGTTAAAGCTTGTCTTTGTCCACCAGATAATAATTCAACTTTATTATAAAGCTTATCCTCTAACCCTAAATTTAGCTCTTTAAGAAGTTCCTTATAGGCTTCTATTCTCTTTTTATTAATCCCTAAGGACAAACCATATTTTTTCCCCTTATTATCTGCAAGTGAAAGATTTTCTAATATAGTCATTTTAGGAGCAACCCCAAAAGATGGATTTTGATATACCCTACCAATCTCTTTGCACCTATAAAACTCTTCTTTATCAGACACATTTTCTCCATCAATATATATCGTTCCAGAGTCTTGTTCTATTGATCCTGCAATGATGTTTAACAAAGTAGATTTTCCAGCTCCATTAGAGCCTATAATGGTAACAAAATCACCCTTATCAATTTCTACCGATAATTTATCAAACACCTTATTTTCATTTATGCTATTAGGATTGAATACTTTCGATAGCTGCTTGATCTTCAGCATTTTCTTCAGCACCACCCTTCACTTCAGTTTTTTTCTTTTTAAATAGTCCATTTTGTGTACTTAATGCAATAACTAATACTCCTGCTGTTAAAAGATTTAAAAGATTTGGATTTAATTTCATCTTTAATGCTACTGAAATAGCAAAGTAATATATTACAGTGCCTATAATAGCTTGAGTTGTAGATTTAACTCTCCTAAACCTTCCTAACAATGATGTACCTATTATTACACAGGCTAGTCCTTTTACTACTACACCGGTACCCATACCAACATCAGCATATCCATTATACTGCGCTGTAAGGCCTCCAGACAAAGCAACTAACCCATTACTTAACATAAGACCTATTATCTTTATATTATTCTTGTTCACTCCAAGAGAGGTTACAACTTGTTCATTATCTCCTACAGCAAATAGTAGAAAACCAACCTTTGTTTTCATAAAAATATCTAATAAAATCTTAAATATAATCAAAAGTACAGCAACAATAAGTAATGTTGTAAATAGTCCACTTACTTCTGAAAATATATGAGTTGTTTGAAATAATGGGGTATTTGATTTATTACCCATAACCAATAGGTTAACTGAGTAAAGCCCTATCATTACCAATATACCAGACATTAAATTCGTTATCTTTAGCTTCACATGCAAGAATGCTGTAATAAATCCTGCTATAGCACCTCCTAAGGCTGATGCAACAACTGCTATCCATGGATTTACTCCATTTACTAAAAGAACAGCTGATATACATGCTCCTAAAGGATAAGTACCATCAACTGAAAGATCAGGAAAGTCTAATATCTTGTAAGTAATAAATACTCCCATTGCTACCAAACCAAATAATGAAGCCTGCTCTAAGACATTGATAGCTATTTTAAGAATATCCACTACTTAACGCCTCCTGTAACCTTCTTTGCTGAATCTAAAATATTTTGAGGTATTGTAATACCTAGCTTTTTAGCCACATCTGTATTTACTGTTATTGCAAGTTCTTTCATAGTTTCAATTTCAATGTCTTGAGGGTTCTTTCCATCTAATATTTCTGCCGCCTTATAGCCTGCCATCTTTCCTAATTCATAATAATCTATTCCCTTTGAAATTAATCCACCTTTTTCAACCACTGCTGGTTCTGCTCCCATTACAGGCTTATTTGCTTTTAAGGCTATTTGTGCAACTAATTCATAAGAAGCTGCAACATTATTGTCAGTTGGAGCATATAAAACATCTATATCTCCCATAGAATTAGATAGCACTTGATTTATTTCATTTATATTAGCCACCCCTATCTTCTTAATAGTTAGCTTATATTTAGAAGCTAATGTCTCTAATTCATTCACTTGATTTACTGAGTTTGTTTCAGATGTTGTATAAACTACACCTAAAGTTTTAGCATCAGGTAAAACTTCTTTTAATAAAGCTAATTGTTCATCTATATTGGCCATATCTGATGTTCCTGTTGTATTACAACCTGAACTCTTCAAATCCTTAGCTAGTCCATCCTTTACTGGATCTGTAACTGCACTAAAAACAATTGGAATATCCTTTGTAGCATTATAACAAGCCTGCGCTGTTGGTGTAGCTATAGCAAATATCAAATCCTTTTTTGCTGATACAAATTGCCCTGCTATTTGTTGTGCAGTATCTTGTTTTCCCGAAGCATTTTGTTGTTCAATTTCAATGTTTTCTCCATCTTTGTATCCTTTTTCAGCTAGTCCATCAATAAATCCCTTATTAGCTTGGTCTAACGCATCATGTTGAATAAGTTGAATTATCCCGACCTTTTTCTTTGATGTTTCTTTTTCATTCTCAGTCTCTCCTCCACATCCCACAAGTAAAGATGCACTCAAAAGACCACATAGCAATAAAGCTATCTTCTTTTTACCTACCATAATACCATCCTCCTAAATTTTTATACCTTAAATCACACAAAACTTCAAAAGCAAATATCTATTTCTTAAAAAAAATCTATATTTTTTGCTTATTACTACTATACTGCATCCATTTAATCTAAATATATTAATTATTTAAGGTATATGTTAATAATTTATAAAATACTTTTTGTTTATAATACCACAATTTATCACCACTGTAAATATTACTCACATTTTGCTGTTGTATTATTTTTATATGTGTGTAAAATAAAACTTATTATAAAAAAAGGAGAGATATTATGAATTTTGAAGACTTATTAAATGACTTTTTATCCTGGTCATTAAAAAACGGAATAAAATTAATACTAGGTATTATAATTCTTGTGGTTGGCTGGAAGCTTATAAAAAAAGTCATTACAACTTTAAATAACTTTTTAGAAAAAAAAGGATTTGATTCTACTCTTCATTCTTTTTTAGATGCTTTAATAAATATTTCACTGAAAACTCTACTTATTTTTGTAGTTCTTCAGTTTATGGGTATTGAAATAGCAGGTCTTGCTGCTATAGTTGCATCTGCAGGTTTTACTATTGGTCTTGCCCTTCAAGGAAGCTTGTCAAACTTTTCTGGTGGAGTAATACTATTATTAATGAGACCATTTAAAGTTGGAGATTATATAGAAACTTCAGGGCATGCTGGTACTGTTGAAAACATAAAAATATTTTATACTCATTTAGTTACTCCAGATAATAAGGAGATTATGATTCCAAATGGTACAATTGCAAACAATAGTATGATTAATTACACAAATAAAGATACTAGAAGAGTAGATTTAACTTTTGGTGTAGGATATGAAGATGATATACTTCATGTAAAACAGACCTTATTTAAGATCATAGAATCAAATGATAAAATATTAAGTCATCCAGAACCTTTTGTAAGTATTTGTGAACACGGACCAAGTTCCCTTAACTTTGTTGTGAGAGTTTGGACAAAAACAGAAGATTATTGGAATGTATATTTCTACCTACTTGAAGAAGCTAAGATAAAATTTGATGAAGAAAAAATTAACATACCATATCCTCAAATGGATATTCATATGAAATAATTTAAAGAGAGTGAAGTTTTCTAAACCTCACTCTCTTCTTATATTAGCTTTATATTTGCAAGATGAGAATTCTCCCTTAAATATTTATGTTCCTGTTCATAATTTGGCATTATGTTCTTTACTAAAGCCCAGTAATCTTTAGAATGATTTTTATGAATCATATGACACAATTCATGAATAACAACATAATCAATAGCTTCATTCCTAAACATTATAAGTTTTGAATTAAACACCAACATATTGTCATAAGAACAACTTCCCCATCTACTCTTTAACTTTTTAACCTTAATTTCTTTAGGAATAATCTTAAATAAAACTTTATACCTCATTACTTTTTCTTCTACTATTCTTAAAGTTTCTCTCTTTAAATATTCTTCTAAAACTTTCATAGCATTTTCTTTAATCGTAACATTCACCACAAATTTATCATTAAAAAATGCAACAAAATTTCTTTTCAAAAAAGGTTGTTCAATAATTTCTATAGAGTATTTTTTTCCTAAATACATAATTGTATTTACTTCTAACTCTTCTCTACTATTAATCTCCTTTATTTTTCTTGATATCCATTCACTTTTGGATTTTATAACTCTTTCTATGGTATCCTTACTTGTATTATTAGGAACGCTAACTTTAACATTTCCTTCTACATCAATAGAAATTGATATAGACTTTTTCTTCTTATAAATTATTTCATACTTTATCTTACTCATATTAATAATAATAAAATAAGTTAGAATTATTAACAATATAAAAAAGGTAGGAGGATATTTATATATTTTTATATTTATAACAATATATAAATATTTCTTTTTAGGTTAATAAGCTTTAATCAATTCAAATCTCTCTATACATATAGAATTTTACTAAATCTATCCCAGATACCCTTTTTAATCTATAGTTTTCTAAAAATAAAAGAAGGATATTAAACCTATCCTTCTACCAACATAATTAATCTATATTAATTCTTTTCTGCCTAGTCAATTTAATGCTCTAAATGTATCGTTTTTTCCTTTCTGCCCTTCTTCTAAGACTCTTCTATACTTTACTAAATCTGTTTTTATCATTATAGTTTCAATCACGATATATTTTAAATAATCTCTAAGATTAAACCAATAATGTCCTGCTGATTCAACACCTGCTCTATATTGAAAAACTTATAATAAAAAGTATATTAGTATCTTTAATAAATCCATATTAATTTTCTCCAAAAACTAAGGAGCTGTATCAGATTGAATTAATAAATTCAGTCAGAACACATCTCCTTTTTTATTGTTATATTAAATTTTAAGTAATAGCTTACTTTAATTCAGGCCATAGTCCCTTATTAGCTACGTATAATTCATCTAACACCTTTTTACCCACAGTGTAATTAGGTATTGTTTTGTTAAGCATCACAGCTTCTAAGGCTTTTTGGTAAGATCCAGATAATGCTGCGTCAACTGTCATTTTTTCATATGCTTTTTGCATTTCCATCAATCCTTTTTGGAAAGTTGGTATTTCACCAATATTGATTGTTTCAGCTCCCATTGATCCAATATAAGCTGGTGTCTCAACAACTGCTTCTGGATCAAAATTAGAGATTGCACCATGATTCTTTTTATTGACTATAAATCTTTCCCTAGTATTATGAATAATTGCATAAGCAATATCTACAATATAATTGCCATGAACTCCTGCATGTAGTGAAGAATCCTTAGCCGATCCTTCTGAAATCACTCTACGGCATTCATCATAAATACGTTTTTCCCTACCTTGCATCACATAATCTCCACGAGTAAATGAAACGTCATCATGCGCAACCATTTCATCTGGAGTCAAATAATACTGTAAGTAACAATTAGGGAAATACTCTGGAAATCTTTTAAATAGACTAATCATTTGTTTATAAGTATTCACCCAATATTGATCTCCAACAGTTTCATCATTTGACATTAAAAGCGTATCAATTTTACCTGAAAGAACATCTTCACGTAATTGTGGCAACAAATCAAAGCCATTTTCATCATAAACATTTGTCCACCAACCAAAATGATTCAGTCCAAAGTATTTAAATGTTAAATCACGGTGCTCCTTATTAAAGTACTTTGCAATGGCACCTTCAATTGAAATCGGCATATCACAAATACACAAAACATTTGCATCTGGAAACTCACGATAAATTGCTTCTGATAAAATAGCCTCCGGATTTGTATAGTTTAAAATCCAAGCCTTAGGACAAACTTCTTTTACCTTTTTAACTATTTCTAAAACAGCTGGGATTACCCTCATAGCAAAGGAGAATCCACCTAAACCACAAGTTTCTTGACCAACAACACCATTGTTTAAACATATTTTTTCATCAATAGCTCTTTGTTTATTCAAGCCAGGACGAATTTGCATAAATAAGAAATCAGCACCTTTTAAAGCTTCATCAATATTTGTTGTGTATATAACATTTACTTTAGAGCCTAATTCCTTATAATACATTTTCGTATATTGTCCAAGCAAAGAAACTCTTTCTTCATCAATATCATATAAAACTAAATCACTTAAGTTTAATTCTTTTGCACGCTTTCTTAAAACTTCTAAAATACCAGGTGACTGAGTAGAACCGCCACCAACCATTACAAATTTATTACCCATTTTCTATCTTCCTCCAATTTTCAAAAACTATTTCTCACTTTATACATGTACTTTTTTTAAATAATCTATATAAGCTTCAACTTTTTCACGTTCTTTTTCTACACCCATACCAATGACGATTTGGATATGTTTACCTTTATCAACAATTCCAGAAGACTTGACTTTTTCTTTTAATACTTTAATGTCAACTTTATTTTCATCTTTTACATCAACACGTAATCTTGTGTAGCAATTAATGATGCTTTCAATATTGTCTGCACCACCTAAACCTTCAACAATATTTTGAATTTGTGGTTCAAATCCTGAATCAGAATTATCTACAATGGAATCAATGAATGGCTCACTTACAACCTCGGCTCCTTCACGTCCTAATGTTGGAATATTTAACTTAACTATTAATTTTTTAAATACAAAATACTCTAAAACAGCAGTTACTATAAAGATTATTGGAATTAAATATTGATGCCCTAAGCGTGTTGGAATTGCAAAACTATTGATAATCATATTTATTCCTGTATCAAACTGAATAGCAATACCTACTAGGTTTGTAATGAATAAACTCAATCCATATACTACAGCATGCGCTACCCATAAAACTGGTGATAAAAACAAGAATAAAAATTCTAGTGGCTCAGTAACACCAGCCAAGAAAGCTGTAGTTACAGTTGGAATTAAAATTGTAGCAACCTTCTTCCTATTTTCTGGACGTGCCGTTTTCCAAATTGCAAAGGCAATACCAATTGGTAAAGAAATTGAACCAAAGTTTGATAGATAACCTATCGATGGATGCATTGTTGTAATTTGACTTGCATTTCCTAATTCTGCTAACCAGATATTAAATGCACCGTTATACGTTTGACCCGCAATTTCTGCCATACCGCCAAGTGGAGTATAAAAAATTGGCATCCACAAAAAGTGATGTAAACCTACTGGCAAAAGGAGACGATTTAAGAACCCATAGAAGAAGAACCCTACTGATCCCGCAGTTGTAGTTGTTTTAACCACTCCTTCAACTGCTGAATTAACCATTGGCCAAACATAAGTAATTCCTATTGCAAACAGAATTGTTGCAAATACGATTAAGATGTAAACAGACTTTGTACCAGCATATGGTGACAAATACTTATGTAGCTTAATTTCTCCGAATTTATTGACCATCCATCCTACGAATACACCTAAAGATATCCCTAGAAAAACTCCCATATCAGTTACTTGAATACCAAAGACAATTCCTTGTCCAGTACCATAAAGTCCTTGTTCTCCAGCAACAGCTAAGCGATCCGTAATTGTTAACCAAGAATTATTTGCATATAAAAATATTAAAAATGTAATAATCCCTAAAATTGCCGCATCTGTTTTATATTTTGGTTTTGCTAATGCTGCAGCAATTCCTACACAAAATATAACGCTTAGTTGACCAATCATACCACCAGATAAAATATTAAAGATAAAATCCCCAATATTTTTTGTGAAGGTTGGCATAAATTCCAGTTTTAAAATTGCACAAACTGATAAAATAATTCCAGTCACCGCCATAAACATTACTGGCTGAATAATTGCTTTTGAAAAAATACTAGCTGATTTAACAAATTTCTCCTTCATATATATGTCCCCCTTTAATAGTATTAATTTAATTATTACAACTTTTAAAAAAGTTAATAATCAACAAATACTTATACATTTTTGTAACTACATGTAACAATCTGATTATCTGCAAATAGTTGCTTCATTTGTGAGTCACACAAAATTGATACTTCCTTCATCCTTTGAATATTGAATGAAGAATTGAAATACAGAATCTCATCTACATAAGCTGGATGAACCATAAGCTCTGTTATCTCATTATCCTCAACTTGATCAAGGACTGCTTGAACTTCCTCGAAACATCTAATTCGGTTTTTTTCAAAAGGTATTGTTAAGTCACGAATTGCGGAATGATCCATTAAATCTAGAAACCCCTTAATTCCCTTCTGAACAGGTAAATCTATATTTTCTTCTAACTCAAAGACATTTCTAAAACACAAATGATATTTATCTGCAATTCTTTTCGTTATCTCCAAGTTTTCAGGAAATGTATGGGCATGATGATGACTATCTAAATGAGTCAACTTAAGTCCATGATCCATTAAATAATCTATTTGATGAGACCATTCCTGAAAAATTTCTTCATCACACATTTCATTACGATGTTTTTTATATTCAGCTAGACTATAAAAATATCCGTTTTCATCTATGAGTGACTCTCCTTTAGTTAAAGGTTTTCCACAAGTTAAAACAAGATGACCTCCTACTCCAAGATCTGGATTTTCCTTAGCAAGCGTAATAGCTTCATCACATCCTGGCATATTTGCCATTAAAGTTGTAGAGGTCAGAATCCCTTCTTTATAAGCTTTTATGATTCCTAGATTGACCGCTGAAGAGTATCCAAAATCATCAGCATTTATAATTACTTTTTTCATAATCTCCCTCTTTCATTAAAGACGATCTTTTAATTTAAAGAACAATAAAATCTAGATTTTATTAAGCTATTCTTTCATAACAGCTTAACAGATTTATTAAAGAAACTATATTCATACAATTGTATTTGCTTTCTTTATGTTAATAGTATATTATATAAAAAAAACGTAAACAACGCTTATACACTAGTATGGCTACGATTTCATTTTATGAATATATTTTCACAGGAGCGTGATATTATGTCCAAAATTTACTATTTAAATCGTTTGTTTCCAAACAGTAACTTTCGCGATGAAGATGAAAAAATAATAGAGAGCATTATAGAATCAATTAAAAGCAAAGACATCATCGATATTCGTACTGTTGCACAAATGAACTATACCTCACAATCCTCAATCAGTCGCTTAGCAAAAAGAGCAGGCTTTAATAATTTTAAAGAACTCATTTTTTTCCTTTCAAAAGAATTTTCACATAAGTCTACTAATCAATTGGAATACTTGCCTTTTGTGAGTGTAACTCAAGACTGGGATCAAATAGATAGTTATTTTAATGATGCTTTTTCTAATAAAAAAATCTACTTGTTTGGTGAAGGATTTTGTCAAACTCTAGTTAATTATACTTATCGTAAATTACTCTTAAAAAAAATTTATGCTATTGATTTAGAAGGTGTGGAAATCAGTTTGGTGTCAGATCAAACACCATATACCTTAATTACATTTTCTCAATCAGGCGAAAACAAAAACGGTTTGCTCAAAATGGATGAATGTAAGATTTATGGTGGTAAAGTTATTGCTTTGACAGCTACAGAACACAGTAGCTACACTGCTAAAAGTGACCTTTCCTTCATTGTAGAAAGTGGAAGCACTGGTATAGATCACGAAAATCAAAATTTAAATTATTTTTTTGGTAACTCTTTAAATTTAATGGAGTACCTTATAAATCGTTATACAAAAGCATAAATCTTTTTGATTTATGCTTTTTCAGTTTGTTGAAAAAGGGACTATATCCAAAAAAATTTGATACAGCCCCTTTTTTATTTACTAAAGGTATTTTTTGATGCAAATATTTGAAATAACATAGTTATTAAAAACGCCTTTATATCTGTGTTCTTAGGATTTTTGACTAATTGTAAAATGAAATTGAACTAATAAAAAAATCCATAATAGATTATTCTGTGTTATGATTTAATCGCCAAACCAAAACATACACGAAGGATAATCAATATGGATCATTCAAATATTAATACAGAATTAAGCAAAAATAAACACTTGATTTTTTTAGAACGTATGACTATAGAGCTTCGTTTGAAATATGGATTTTCAGCATATAAGATATCTAAAGAACTTGGTAGATCAATAAATACTATTCTAATTGAAATACGTCGTGGTACAACTATTCAAATAAGACAAGGAAACCATGTTCAAGTATACATTACCGATACTAGCG
The DNA here is from genome assembly GCF_000424025.1 of Clostridium paraputrificum AGR2156. Lineage (NCBI taxonomy): Bacteria > Bacillati > Bacillota > Clostridia > Eubacteriales > Clostridiaceae > Clostridium > Clostridium paraputrificum. The sequence continues at coordinate 180,536 of NZ_AUJC01000004.1, read as the reverse complement.
AAGCTGTACGTAATTTTAAACTATTAGAATGTAGCAACTTTAGTAAGTATACTGTAGACAAAATTACAAATGACTCATGGTCACCAGATGCTTCTATTGGGGAAGATACCAATGAGTGTCATAATGGTTTGATACGACATTTTTACCAAAGGGAAAACGTATATCGGACTATTCATGTGATGATATTGCTTTTAAGGATAATAAACCTATCCTTCTACCAACATAATTAATCTATATATACTTTTCTAATTTCTCTGATTTCTTATAAGATTTCTGTATAATCTCATTTGGATATCCAATATACTCTAAAAGCCTTATGGCATTTCTAGTTTTAGAAACTCCCTTTTTTAATTTGTAATCAAAGCTTAATCCTGTATTATCATCTATATCTTCGCTAAAGTAATAAAATTCATACTCATCTTTAAGCATATCTGTTAATTCTCTGTCATGAGTAGCAACAATCGCAATAGCATTTCTTTCATTAATATAACTTAATATCTCTGCTGAAGAAGATATCCTTTCAATAGGATTTGTTCCCCTAAAAATTTCATCAATTGGACAGAAGACTGTTACATCTTTTTCTAAAGCTTTAATTATCCTAAGTATTGATTCTGCTTCTGCTAAATAATAACTTTTTCCAGCATTTATATCATCCTTAGGAGCAATAGATGAAACTATATTTAAAAAACATCCTTCATACTCTTTTGCCATAACAAAATTCATAGTTTGAGCTAGAACTATATTAGCTCCAAGCATTCTTAAAAAAGTAGATTTCCCAGACATATTTGTACCTGTAAGGACTATTCCCTTTCCATCAATACTTATTGAGTTAGGTACAGGCTTTTTTAAAACAGGATGTACCCCATCTATAACCTTTAATTTATTTTCATTAATGAATCTAGGCTTTGATAGTTTATTTTTATTACAAGCCTTATAGCTAGCTATAGCTGTTAAAGCATCTAATTCACCTATTAAATAATAAATTCTATATATTTCACCTGCATTCTCTTCAATTTTGTCACTTATTTTATAGAAAGTAGTTTCTTCTAATAAAAAAGGGATTGATAGTAACTCAAGTAATCCTCCAAAGGCATTAATTATTTTTATTACTATAGTCCCCTTTTTTAAAGAACTAATATTTTCTAAGTTATACTTTAAGTTTTCAACATAGTAAGATATCTTATGATCTTTAATTTTACAGATTTTTTCACTAGCTATAAATAAATCACTTAAATAACTTAGTCCATGAGACTTAATTATTTCCCGCTCTTTTCTATTAATCTCTATATTTACAAATACACTTACTAATAATAAAAGATTTAGTCTAGGTTCTTTAAAAATAAAGGCTAAAACAATTAATGCTATAGGAATAATATTCCCAAGAACCTTATATAACCAATACTTTTTCTTATTTACAGGTAATTTATCAGATATCATCTCTAATAATCTATTTTTCTTATCATATCCTAACTTAAATAAATTAAATCTTATCTCTGTGGTCAAATCTTGATTTTCTATAAAATAATCTATTAATTCACTTCTTTTATTAAGTTTCTCCTCACTCATTAATGGGTTTTTAAAAATAGAATATAATACCTGCTCTCCAGGAGTGGAATATGTTTTATCTATCTCCCCATATATATCGTTCATACTTAAGTCATTCCAAGTTTGATCATCAATAGAATATTCATTTTCTTCACTAATATCACTTAAAATCCTTATTTTATCAAACTCTCTTGTTTTATTTTGTTCCTTTAAAAAGTCAACTCTTACATCATCCTTTAAACTCATAGTCACCCCTCCAATTTAGTCTATATTATCACATAAAAAACACACTTAACAATATTTCACTTATATAAAGTAAAAAGGTGTAGAAAAATCTACACCTTTTTATGAAACACTGCAAACGATATAACATTATAAAATAATCTTGCCCGTTTGGGGAAACAGGTACTTAATCCTGGGAGAATTAACTACAAAGCAAGATTAATCTTATAACTTATATTATATAGGAATTCTTGCTGAGCTCAAGTAGGCAAAAGTCCCGTTTTTTCTAGGACTTTTTTCCTATTTTTCTATTTTTTTATACACTCTTCTATTATAATATCCCTCTATACCATTATTTATGGCAAAAATAGTAGCATGAACTCTATCTTCAACTCCTATCTTTTTAAATATAGCTGTTACATAATTCTTTATTGTTTTTTCTGATAAATATAACTTTTCTGCTATATCCTTATTTTTAAGTCCATTAGATATTTCAAGTAATATTCTAAGTTCTCTATTAGTTAATGAATCAAGTAAATTATTTGTTCCCTCAATATTCACGTCATTAATAAATGAGTCTATCAATGATTTATCTATATATTTGCCACCAGCATATACTGTTCTAATTGCATTAGTTATTTCACTTCCAGCCGATTCTTTTAACACATATCCTGAAGCACCTAAATCCATTGCTTCTCTTATTTTTCTTCTTTGCTTTTCAACTGTCAAAATAATAACCTTTATTTTATTCCATTTATTCTTTATGATTTTTAATGTTTCTATTCCATCTAAAGCATACATATTTATATCTAAAAGAACTATCTCTACTTCTATTCCTTCTATTTTTTTAATTAAATCTTCCCCACTACTGCTTTCTGCTACTATATTTAAATCTTTTTCATAACTTAGTATCTTGCTTAATCCCTCCCTAATTAAAGCATGATCATCAGCTATTGCAATATTTATCATCTATCATACTCCCCCTAATAATAGGCACCTTTATCCTATACTTTGTTCCTTGATTTATTCTCGAATTAATGTCTACTTTACCACCTAATCCTTCTACTCTATCCAATATTCCGACTATTCCATATGATATTTTTCTTAGCTTTGACTCATGTATTACCTCTTCTAAGTTAAATCCCACTCCATCATCTTTAAAACTAATAAACAAGTAATTTGTTCCTTTTTCTATTAAAATTTCCACATAGTTAGCTTTTGAGTGCTTCTTTACGTTACAGATAAGTTCTTGTACTATCCTATAAATACCAATTTCCACTGTATTATTACATTTGTCGTAATTTAACATCTTAAACTTTATATTTATATTACTTTCATCTGAAAAAGTATCAATTAAATCTTGAATTGATTCCTCTAAAGTTTGTTTCTCTAAGTATGGAGGTCTTAAATCAAATATAATTCCTCTTACTTCCATTAATGCTTTTCTTACTGTACTTTTTAACTCATCTATTTCTTTAAGGCCTTTTTCTAAGTCTTCCATTAATATTTTCTTACAAAAGTCTATTCTCATTATTGAACTTGCCAAATATTGAGCTGCTCCATCATGAACTTCTCTTGCTATTCGTCCTCTTTCTGCTTCCTGTATTTCTAGTATCTTGATAACCATCTCTTGATTATTCTTTTCATTCATACTAGCAACAGTTTTGCCTAAATCACCACATAAATAGTTTAAAACTACATTTACTTGACAGACAACGCTTTCAGCTTCTTCTATGTTTTTAAGGTAATTTTTTAAGGATATTTCAATTTTGTCCCTTTTTCCCCTTAATTCACGCTCTTCTTTTTGTTTAGTTATATATCTTACTTTAGTTTCAAGAGCTTCGTTGTAAACCTTCTTTACTAATTCATCAGATACAGTTAAATTAGCTGAAATTTTAGCTAGTTTATTTCTCATCTCCCTATCCTTTTTTTCTAATTGGTCTACTTCTCTAATTGTCTCCTTTATATTAACTAAAATTATCTCTAACTCCTGTTTTTGATTTTCAAACTCATTTTTAAGACTCTCTGTAATACTAAATATTTTATCTTTACCTTCATTTATTTCTTCTATTACTTTTTCTAAAATCAAATTTATATCTTTTATACCATTACCATTACCCATTACCTACGTACCCCTTATTAAGTAAAATAATCTGCTAATTAAAGTATTCAATATTTTACTTAAAACTCCTTCTTTTTATATATGATTATATATTCTTACATATTTATTCACTAAATTTATAAAATAAAAACTCACAATCGTGAGTTTTTATTTATCATTATCTTTTATTATCTTATTAATAATCTCAACTCTATCTTCTCCTAAAACTAATGATACCTTTCTATCAACATTACCATTCTTAACTAGTCTTTCTTCATTTACTTCTATCATTTTTAAAATCTTTTTTTCTAGATCTTCATAAGACATTAGGTCTTCTAAATAAGTATCAATTGCATCTTTCACAGCTGTAGCTAATTCTTTAGGATTTCTATAACTAACTCTCATCTTTAAGTACTCCTTATAATTTAATATAACTTTCACTTAAAGTTTAACAACTGGATAATAAAATTGCAACACTTAAGACTAATATAGATTTTTTATCATTTTATCAACTTACTTTACATATATTTTTATAAATAATATTAATGAGGTGATTTTAAATGAAAGAAACTAAATTTTATAAGACATTAAATATATCTCTTCAATCAAAAAGATATACCATAGTACAAGACATTATAAATAGCTGGGATAATAATTTAACTAAAAGTGAAGTCGTTTGTGAAGATATTCTCGCTATGTATAAGATTAAGCAGATACCTTGTTTAAAAGATATAGTTAACCTAATAATTAATAAGTGTGAACCTCTAACCAATATAAATGATAATGAATATTTTCTTTCGCTTAATAAATCAATTATTAATTATTTTCAAGATAAGTATTCTAAAAATCCAGAGATAGCAATTACTAAAGAAACAAATGAATTAAATAATTATAAAAAGTTACTTAGCTTGCTTATTGAATACGACCCAGCTCTTGCTATTAACCTTATAAAGAAGCTAGATAGTTAAAAGAGGATAGGCTAGGAAAAAAATTCATCCTAGTCTATCCTCTCTTATAACAAGTGAGTTATATATCTTATACCACTTTTGCACCGTATTTTCTAATCTGTAATAATGAATTATATAAGCAACTGACAAAACTCCCAAAATAAACATTAATACTCCTAGGGGCAAGCTAACATTATTATAAAATATAAAAAAAGTAATAAAGAAAAGTATAATAGTCATTACCATTACTATTAAATGTACAAATCTCTCATGTTGAAGAAATTGTATTTGAGTTTTATGGTAATTCGCAAGTTTATTTGCTTCATCATTATTTAACTCCTGCTTTAATATTTCTTTAAGCCACTTCTCATAATTCTGTATATACTCCTTCACACTAACACTTCCTATTATTAAATTAGACCTTCTAAATCACAATGAACTTCTTCTTTAACCTTGTCCCATTTAACTAAATATCCTTGTCCTTTTGAGCAAAAAATTGAAGTAGATGTGTATTCTATATCTGCATCTTTATTATATCCTCTACTTTCTATTACATCTTCCCAGTTATGACACTTATCATACCCATCATATGTAAGACTAATACTACCTTTTCCCTTTGTAAATGCATTAAATTCATTACTATAATCCATAAATGTAGATACTGGCCCTCTCCCCTGTATAACTACCTTATTTTCATTTTGTTCTGGGGCATTAAAGCTTCCACTTAATCTTTGTATATCTGAAATAATTCTTCCCATATATTCTATATCTGCACTAATTTTAAACCTATAGTATGGCTCTAAAAGAATATTTTCCACCTGTTCTAGCCCCTGTCTTATTGCTCTATAAGTAGCTTCTCTAAAATCCCCTCCGCTAGTATGTTTCAAATGAGCTTTCCCTGTTAAAAGAGTAAATTTTATATCAGTAATTGGAGAACCCGTAAGTATTCCTCTATGCTCTCTTTCAAATACATGTGTTTTTATAAGATTCATCTGTCCTATATTTAAATTATCACTATGACACTTATTTTCAAATGTTATTCCTTTGTCCCTATTATTAAGTTCCATTAATAAGTGAACTTCTGCATAATGTCTTAACGGCTCAAAATGACCTGATCCAATAGCCTTTTCTTTAATGGTTTCTTTATATAAAATATTACAAGGCCCAAATTCAATATCTAAGTTAAACCTTTCCTTAACTATTTCCTTTAAAATTTCAGTTTGAATCCTTCCCATAATATGAACATTTATTTCTTCAAACTCTTCTATCCATGTTACATTCAATAAAGGATCCTCACTATTCAAGATCTTAAAGTAATTAAATACTTCTTTAGCATTTATATCATCATTAAATATTACCTTTGATACCATAATTGGTATAAAATCATATTCTATCTTTTCTTTCTTATACCCTATAGCTTCACCAGGGTATAACTCTGTAACCCCTGTAACTCCAAATATATCTCCAGCCTCTACAGAATCAACACTCTTAAATTTTTCACCATTATAAATCCTAATACTACTAATCTTATCCTTTTTGTCTTTATACTTAATTTCATCCCTTACTTTAAATTTTCCATTAGTACATTTAATAAATGTTATTCTAGTTTTATTATCATTATCATATTTCACCTTATATACAGCACCTTTAAATTCACCTTCACTATCATAATTTGTATATGTTAGATTATCTAAAGCATATATAAATTCCTTTATACCTATATCTTGTAAAGCCGAACCTGAAAATACTGGATAAATTCTGCACTCTTTTACTTGATTTCTTAATGCTCTAATCCATTCATCTTTACTATATTCACCATTAAAATACTTTTCAATTAACTCCTCATCATTTTCTGAAATTCCTTCAACTACTTCTTCACTTAACTCTTCTTCTAAACCATTTTCTATGAAACAAATTTTATTAGAAAAGTTAGTTTTTATTTCATTTATAATTCTCCCTACCTCTGCCCCTACTCTATCTATCTTATTTATAAATATAAATGTAGGCACATTATTTTTCTTTAATATATTCCATACAGTTTCTGTATGACCTTGAATTCCTTCTACTGCACTAATTATTAATATTGCATAATCTAACATGGATATAGTTCTTTCCATTTCTGTAGAAAAATCAACATGACCTGGGGTATCTAACAAATAATATGTAGATTCACCAATATTAAATATGGCATCATGAGAAAATACAGTTATACCACGTGCCCTCTCTATATTATGATTATCTAGATATGAATTCTTGTAATCAACTCTTCCTCTAGTTCTTATACTGTTTGTATGATAAAGCAATTGCTCTGAAAAAGTAGTTTTTCCAGCGTCTACATGTGCTAATATTCCTATAGTTTTCTTCATATGATATATATCCCTTCTTTTATTACTTACTTTTATTATACAAAAAAATAATCCTAGTTTGAAAACCAAACTAGGATTATTTACTAAAAACTACTTATTTTCATCTATTAATTTTAAAATAGTTTCTTTACATCTTGATGCATGACAGAATCCAGTACCTGCTCCTGTCTTTTCACTTACTTCATCAAAAGTTTTTGCACCATTCTTTATTGCTTCAACTATTGTTTCTTCCGAAACACCTTTACATAAACATACTGTATTTGACATATGCTCAACTCCTTTTCTATACATATAATTTCTGCAAAAATTTTTTTTTTATTCTTCTATAGATATTGCTGCTACTGGGCAATTTTCACACGCTTCTCTTACAGCATCTTCAGTTCCATCTACAACTTCACCTGCAACTGCTATTCCAGTATCTAAGGAGAAAACTTCTGAGCATGTTCCTTCACATAATCCACATGATATACAAATATTTTCATCAACAAATGCTTTCATAAAACTAAAACCTCCAAATAACCTTTATAGCATCCCATATCAGACTAGAATGCTCAACTATATTATCAATTAATAATCGTTATTTGTCAATACCTTATATTATTCAACTTCTGAAATTAAAGGATAATGATCCGAAGGATACTTTCCATTTTCATTATATGTTAGTATTTGAATACTTTTAATTGATAAATTATCTGTCACGAAAATATAGTCGATATGAATCCCCTTACTTCTCCCTTTAAATCTGCTCATTGTGGTATGATTGTATATTTCTTTTTTATAGTCCTGAACAGCTACAAACTTTTTATTGTTATAGTTATATTTTCTTATTTCTTCTATAACTTTAGAATTTGGTGATGCATTAAAATCTCCCATAAGAATAGTTGGTAAATTTTCTTTACCTTCTTCATTTTCAATAAAACTTAGTATCTTCCTCACTTCATATACTCTTGATTTTGTAAACAAAAAATCCAAATGAGAATTACATATTCTATACTTATTCCCATTATTATCTCTTATCACAGCAGCTGTGCATATTCTAGGAAATACAGAATACCATCTAGAGCTACTTATTTTTTGTGGAGTATTAGAAAGCCAGAAAGTTTTATATTCTTCTACATGAAATTCTCTAGAGATAAATATATCATTTCTTTCTAAAAACATTTTTTTACTTCTTGGAGTTCCGACCACATAATATTCATCTAACACATCCACTAATTCTCTATGCATAACATTTGTTAACTCTTGCACTCCAATAATATCAGGCTTATATTTCTTTATAATATTTATTACCATATCTTTTCGATTTGTCCATCTGTTATTAATATCTAAAATAAAATCACATCTTAAATTAAATGTCATTATTCTCATAAGAAAACCTCTTTTAAAAATTATTTTTACAGCACAATTTTTGCTTAAGTGCATAGTATAAAGTATAGTTAAAAGGGAGTAGTTATAACTATAGGGTCAACATACTGGTCGTTAGCGCCTGGCCTTATAACCCATTGGGTAACGAGACTTTTAGCACAATCTATTTAGGTTGTGTTAAAAGTCTTTTTTAATTCTTTAATTGTTTATTATACTTACTACCTGTATTTATCCCAAGTTATTTTAGATATAGGTATTTTAAAAATTTATCCCTAAATAATAATAAAAAGTGGTAGACTCCCTACCACTAATTTTTTTTCCTATCTTCACCTATATGCTCTATTCTATATCCAATTTCTTTATTAGCATGTTTATATGCTTCTCTTATCATATCTTCTTCTGAAATACTGCTATTTAAAGAGTCTAAAGTTAATTGATATCCAGATTTATAATACTTTTCTAATAAATACTTTTCAATATCTTCTTGACTTCCTATAGAATAATCGTGAAGAATATGCTTAACTTTAAATCCTGCATCTCTTAGTGATCTTCCAACCAATATTGCTCTATGACACCTTATTGGATCTTGCATAGCACCAAGTAAAGCAATTCTATACCCTTTTTGGCAACCATTCTTTAATCTTTCCATTCCCTTTATAAATTCTTCTTCCTGAACTACTTTCTCAAAATCTGAATACCCTTCATCATTATAAGAAACTTTATTTATACGTTTAGCAGCTAACTCTTTTGCCATATAAATATATATAAAACCTTCTCTTTCAAGAGTTTTTTGTATAATTTCTTTATTATATTGGATATTATACTTAGAATAAGGAGTACCTCTAATATCTACAACGCAATTAATATTATAAAATCTTAGCATATCTATCAGTCTCTCTACATCATAATTTGAATGACCTATTGTAAATATCTCCATACTAAAGACTCCCTTCTTTATATGACTATAATCTATTCTACTTGAGTTAATAGTCTTCTAGTTATATCTTTAAGTTTTCCTTCACTAAACTCTTCATGAACTATAACAATTATTCCCCTTACATCATTATCGCTTTCATCCCATTTATAGCTTTCAACATTAATAACAGAATCATCTGGCATGAACTCCTCTAAATCTGTTCCAAGTTCAGTGAATAATCCTAATAATTCTTCAAATAGTTCATCTTCTGTTAGCTCATTAATATCATAATCATCTGATAATATTTCCTTTAAAATATCAACAGATAAACTTAAATTTAAAGCTACTACATCTTCTCTCTTACTTCCTTTAGACATATCCTTTAATACTTTAAAATTGCTATTATCTTCTATCAATTTCTTAAAATCTAAACTATCTACAACTCTATTTCCAAATGCTACGTACATATTAATTACTCCTTATTTATGCATATTTGCCATTTCAATATAATGAACAGAAGATTCTTTTATAGATTTTATTTCCTCTTCGCTTAACTCTCTTACTACTTTTGCTGGACTTCCCATACAAAGTACACCTGACGGTATTTTCTTATTTTGAGTTACTAAGCTTCCAGCTCCTATAATAGTATTTTCTCCAATCTCTGCTCCATTTAATATTACAGACCCCATTCCTATTAAAACATTATTAGAAACTTTACATCCATGTATAACACAATTGTGTCCTATAGTCACCTCATCACCAACTATAGTTGGAATCCCAAAATCATTATGTAATGTACTATTTTCTTGTATATTAGTATTTTTTCCAATTACAGTTTTATCCATATCACTTCTTATACAAACCCCATACCATACAGACGTGTTTTCTCCAATTACCACATCTCCAACAACTGCTGCATTTTCTGCAACAAAACAACTTTTATGAATATTAGGTATTTTTTCTTCAAGTCCTTTTATCATGCTTCCCTACCTCGTTTATTTTTTTCTTAATTATATTACCACAAATTTTAATCTTTTATCTATATATTGTATAATTAAAATATATTTATAAAAGGCGGGGAAAATTTATGAGAAATATTTTAACTGTTACAACTTCAACTTTAATGGGTAACTATGAAATTGAAAAGTATTATGGATATATATCTATAAACTTTGTTACTGGAGCTAATTTTTTAAGAGACTGGTTTGCAGGATGGACTGATATTTTAGGTGGAATATCAAAATCTTATACAAGGGAATTAGACGAATTAAAATCTATGGCAAGAAATGCCTTGGAAAACAAAGCACGTTTACTAGACATGAATTGTATACTAGGCTTAAATATCGATTTAGATCCCATCTTTGGTTCAAATTACTCAATGTTTATGGTTTCTGCTACAGGAACAGCTTGTAAAATCACTAATCTTATTAATGATGATAGTAATTCTGAAGAAGAAAATATCAAATTAGATTTATCAAGATTATATTCAAACACACTTATTTCTAATGCCCCCTTAGACTTTTACAATTGCACTATAGATGAGGTTGAAGGATTTTTAGCATCCTTACCAAGTGGAAGTGAAAAAATGCTTGTAGACAAACTTATTGAAGAACTTGGAAATAATCCAACTAAAAATATATTCTCTGGTTTTAAGGATAATATAGATTCTGTTACTGAGTTTCTACTTGGCAAAAATTTCTCTGAGGTATGTAGATACGTAACTGATGATATAACTAAAGAAAAGGCTCTTTTTATTAAAACCTTCAATATTATTGACTATAGTTCTATATTAGAACAATTTAAAAATTTAGCTAATAGTGACACAGAAATTGACCTTTTAGTTTCACTAACAGCTAAACCTCCTCTTGTAACAAAGGATAACTTTTACGCCTTAGAAGAGCTTATTGATTTATTAGAAAAAAAATTTCAAAAGGAGATTACAATAAAATCTCAAGGCTTTGGAAAGAAAAAAGATATGTGGATATGTAAACACTGTGGTTCTCCAGTAGAAATGGATAGACAAAGCTGTTTCAATTGTAATTATGATAGATATGGTCTGCCATCTAGGATTACAAGATATGTTGCTGGAGATGGGCAAATATTTAATTATGAAAAGAGAATATCAAATCTTAAATCAATCTATGAAATTCTCAAAAAATATTATAGCAATAAATAACTTTTTTTAAAAAAGTGGATGCATCAAAACCTTCTTTAATGCATCCACTTTTATTATTATCTATCATAAATATCAGAAAACTCTATATTAATCTTTTCTTGTATTGCAGTTTCAGCAGCTCTATTATCATCATCATTCCACACATCATCCATAACTAAATTAGGAATTTTAAATAAAAAGGTACTTCCCATTTCCGAACTATCTTCTAGCATAACTTCTCCATTATGTTTATTAATTATATCTTTAACTAAAGCTAAACCTATACCACTACCTTCTCTCTCCCTACTAAATGATTTATTACTTTGAACAAATCTTTCAAATATTACATCCTTTAAATGCATAGGTATACCTATTCCTGTATCTTTTACTCTTACATATACCCAAGTTTCATCTACTTGAATATCAACAAAAATTTCTCCACCCTTAGGAGTAAATTTAACAGAGTTAGAAATAAGATTTAACATAACCCTTTCTATTTTTTCAGGGTCACATCCTACTATTAATTCCTCTATGGAAGTGTCAAACATTATATTTATTTTTTTTTCTTCAACATACGGAACAGTAGACAATGTTATATTTTCAATTAAACTAATAATATCTATATTCTTAACTTTTATTTGCATTGCTCCTGTATCTAACTTAGAAATATCTATAAGATTATTTACTAACCTTAATAATCTAAATGCATTTTGACTGATAGTTTTTTCGTATTTAATATAGTATTTAGCTAAAGACTCATAACCATTATCTTTCTGATTGTTTAATAATTGAAGACATGAATAAATAATATTTATAGGTGTTCTAACCTCATGAGATAAGTTTGCAAAAAACTCTGCTCTTATCCTATCGTATTCTTTAATTTCATTATATTTAACTCTTAATGACTTTAGTTCTTCCTTCATTTCTAAACTTCTAGATATAACAACATATCCTTCAAATTCACTATTAATGCGTCTAAAAACTGATTCTACTCTTAAGCTATCACCATTGTTACATAATATTTTATGTTTTATTATCTCGCTATTTTTAATATTATCAATTACAAATGTATCTCCATTATCCTTTTTAAAAAACTCTCCATACCTATGCCCTATTATCTCCTCCACTTTAACCCCTAAACTTTCTATAGCTGAGGTATTAGCAAAAGTAACTATTCCACTTATATCAATAGTAATAATAAAATCTAATATATTCTCTGCTACACTCTTAAGCCTATTTTCACTTATTTTTAGCTTACCAATGACTTCGCATTCATCAGTTTTATCTATAAAGCTTCCTATTATCCACTTTGAATCATCTGTTACTACCTTTTGAAGGTGTACCTCATAATATTTCTTTAAGTTACTAAAATACATTATATTTAAATAACTACCCTTTTCTTCAAGTATCTTTTTTATATTTTCAGAAATTTCTTTATTGATATTAAATATAGAATTCTTCTCCAGTCTATTATACTGGTCCTCTATAGTTGCACCTTCATTAATAATTCCTCTTGCCAATTCATTTGCATATACAATTTTATAGTTTTCATTATACACTAAGATATTACTATGTAAATTCTTTTCATTTGCAGCATAAAACACATTTAGATTAAGTCTTAATTTCTCAGACTCTCTAATTCTAAAAATCATTTCAAAAAACAAACCTATTATTATTACCAAAAAGGCCATAAATGTTAATATATATACAAGTATTTTTACATTATCTGGATATTTATTGTGCAATATAAAAATATACAAATTTTTTATAGTTAGTATATTTATACTTGCTCCAAATATAGAATAAATAATTCTTTTTGTTTTTATACTATTCCTAAACAATATAAATACTAGTATAAAGTGGAATAAGATTAATCCCCAAACTAAATAAAAAAACATCCTTTCACTTACTATATCTTCATAACTTACTACTTCCCCTATTTTCCCAAACATTATTGATACGGATAAAAGGGATACTAATATACATGATAATAACTTATTATTCAATATATACTTAAATAGTATATTTTTCTTATATACTATATAGGATAATAGAAAACCTTCATACAGATATATAGCAATTATTGTTATATATCTATCTCGCATCTCTACTCCCCAATAATTTCCAAATGTGTTGATTATAACGAACTCGATAGTCATCATGGTATATACTTGACTTATTATAAATATGTCATCTTCTTTATAAATATAGTAAAATGTATAACAACATATTAATGAAAATATAGCCAATATTATATCACCATTGATTATAAGACTCTCTATATTAGATTCTTCTATTACTTTAGCATTGCCAAAAAACAATGTTAATATTGCCACAAAGTTAAAAGAAATTATAGTAAAAATAATTGAATATATAGTCCACTTAACACCTATATTATCTTTATACCTCACCTCATCTAAAAACATATATTTCCACCTCTTACTTTGCTATTTAATAAACTTAAAATTCATATTTGTAATTTCATATCTTCCATTATTAATATTTATCTTAAAGAAAGACTTTCTTTTTTTATTTTCTTCTATAAATGAATTATAAAACTCCTCTCCATTTATACTTTTACAAATAGATCTTAAGTTCTCCAAATTCCATCTATAGTAATCAATTTCTACCCTTCTTAATACTTCCTTCTTAGAAATATTCTCAATAATAGGGCCTCCTAAATCTCTTTGCAGACTTAAAAGAGTCTTATTATTAGTTCCTCCATCTAAAATACAAAAGTATCCATAATCTGTAGTACTTCTAATTAGTCTTCCATAAACTTGTTTAACTTTTATACAAAGTTGTGGATAGTTAACATATCTATAATCCTTTTTTCTATAATTAACTATTGCTTTCAGTAATGGATCTTCAATAGATTTATTAGGTATCTTATCTAGAATAACTGCTGTTAATGCATCTCCAGGTAAATCAATCCCTTCAAAAAACCCCTTACTTCCTAATATAATAACCTGCCTATCTCTATCACTTAAATACCTTATTGACTTTTTATTTGAATGTACTTCTATTTTACTTCCCTTTACTAATTCATTAAGTCTATCCTCAACAGCTTGTTTCCTTAAATTATTAGTAAATAACACTAGTATATGACCATTTAACTTCACAGCCATTTCATATATAAATTGAGAAGAATTTTCTATAAAATCTCTACTATTATACCTTCCAATATCCTTTAAAGTAATTATCCTAGTTCTATCTCTTAAGTTAAAAGTAGGTGGAACCACCCACTCATTTGCTTCTTCCTGTCCTAATATAGACTTAATTCTTAAAAATGAATTATTAATCCTAAGTGTTGCAGATAAAAATGTAACACTTTTTACATCATTTAATATCTGTTCATTAAATAATTCATCTACATTTAATGGTATGTTTCTTATTCTAAAATAGCTGTTATCTTTTGATACCTCAAACTCTTTTGCGGTATTTCCTTTTCCTTCTGACTGTTCTATAAATGAATCTAGGGTATCAAAGGAAGACTTTAGTTTTAAAATATAGTTTGTTACCATCCTATATTCGTGCTCTTCCTTACCTTCTTCCCCCTCTAAGGTTATATTATTAAAATACTTATTTAACACTGAATATAAAGCATATATATTTTGTTTTAACTTAGATATATATACATCTAACCCTTTCAGCTTTTCCTTAATATGAGATTCAGCTAAAACATATTCTATCTTAAAGTTATATTCCTCATTAGGAAGCTCTGCATTATTTAAATAAACCAATAAACCTTGAATATCTAAATTTATTTGTGATACCAAATACTTCAATTTATCTAAATCTAATACCTCTCTATATCCTAAAGATGCATTTAAATAATTTAATATTCTAAAGATAGAAGGTTCCTTTCCATATAAGTACTCTAGTTGTTCTTCTAAAACTTTAGATTCAAATTCATCTGCAAAAAAGTCATAGCACTTATCCATTAAATTATGAGCCTCATCTATTATAAGATGAGTAATCTTTTTCTTTTCACCATATGGCCAACTAGCAAGTAAGGAGTGATTTACAACTGTTATATTTTCTTGTGGTAATTCATTATACCTCTTTCTTAAATAGCACTTTTTGTAGCATCTATCTAAGTTACACTCATCACTATCACATAAAAACTTATTTATATCCCCATCTAAGTTAAAATGATTAAAGGCAAACTGAGATACTTTTTCAATATCCCCATACTCACCCTCTTCACATAGTCTTTTTAAAAAAATCTCTCTTAAATTCTCTATTAAGTTACCAGTAACTTCACTATTTTTAGCTAATCGTTCCGGACACAAATAATTGCCTTTTCCTTTTATGTATCCAAAATTTATCCTATCACTTAATCCAAGCATTTCTAGCATATTAGGAATATCCCTATCTACAAGTTGATTTTGTAACTCTTTAGTATCTGTAGAAATAATAAAAGATGCATCCTCAACATTATGTGTATTCAAATTTTTGTAGCACTGAAGTATTCCTATAAGCAAATATGCAAAGGTCTTACCACTTCCTGTTGGTGCCTCAATAAATATACGTTCTTCTCTTTCAATATTTTCTCTTATCTTAAATGAAAATTTCTCTTGCTCTTCTCTATACTGATAATTGAAATCTCCCCCTCTATTCCATATATCCTTCCTTCTTAATAACTTTTCAAATTCATTATAAGGAATTTTCTTTTTCGAAGCTTTAATCTCAACTTCTTGTTTTTTATTATATTTAACATAATTAAATTCATTATAATTAAAAAACAGTGGCTTCTGTAAATACACAGCCCACCCCCATTTTTCATGGATATTATAATCAAGTTTTAATATATTATATAAATTAGCATTTTTCTTTTTATACTCTTCTTCCTTATCCCACAATCTACATAAAAATGAATTAAGTACATAAAGAATATTTGTTGCTTTATTTATATTATCAAAATCAATTGATGTAACTTCTTTTATTAAACTTATAACTCTATAATCTCTTCTCCACGGTTCTAAAATGGAACAAAGTTCCCTTAAATCTAATATTTCATTCTTTATATCACTTATATATTTTTCTAAAAATCTTTTTGTAAATGATGCATCCTCACATATTATTGGAAGCACTTCTATAAATAACATTAACTTTTTTATATCTTGTAATTTATTCTTGAAGGAAGTAGAGAAAACTTCAACATTACCTTCTTTTATTTTTACTCCATCTATTCTTATTATTTCTGAATACAATGGATCGAAGGATGTAGCATCAATGTAAAGATATACTACATTATTTAAAATACTATTATCCACAACCCTACTCCTTTCTTTATACATACCTTAGTATTTTACAAGAACTACTTAAATAAGTAAAATATTTTTTTAGCAAAAAAATAGTCCTATCAAAATTTGATAGAACTATTTATCTAATAAAACTACTTCACTAAATTTTTAGTATCTCTTGCTATAACTAATTCTTCATTAGTTGGTATAACAAATGCTTTTACTGTAGAGTCTTCAGTAGAGATTTCTCTTACTTTTCCTCTTACGTTATTCTTTTCTTTATCAACCTTAACTCCTAAGAATTCTAAACCTTCTAGGCAAGCTTCTCTAGTTTCAGGACCATTTTCTCCAACACCAGCTGTAAATACTATAGCATCTACACCACCCATAGCAGCTGCATAAGCTCCTATTTGTGTTCTAATTCTGTAGTGATATATATCTAAAGCAAGTATAGCTCTTTCGTCTCCCTTAGCTGCTGCATCTTCAATATCTCTAAAGTCTGAGCTTACACCTGAAATTCCAAGTACACCTGATTTCTTATTTAATAATGTATTTACATCCTCTGTTGAATATTTTAATTCATTTATTAAGTATAAAACTATTGCAGGGTCTATACTTCCTGATCTTGTTCCCATTACAATACCATCAAGTGGTGTGAATCCCATTGTAGTATCGATTGAAACACCATTTTTAACTGCACATAAAGATGCACCATTTCCAAGATGACAAGTTACTATCTTAAGATCTTTTATATCTTTGCCCATAACTTCTGCAACTTTATTTGATACATACATATGTGAAGTACCATGGAATCCATATTTTCTTATTCCATTTTCAGAGTATAATTCATATGGCAATGCATAAAGGAAAGCTTCCTTTGGCATTGTTTGATGGAATGCTGTATCAAATACTGCTACCATTGGTGTATTTGGCATTAACTCCTCACATGCTTCTATACCAATCATGTTTGGTGGGTTATGTAATGGAGCTAACTTATAGCATTCTTCAATTGACTTCTTAACTTCCTCAGTTATTAATACTGATGAAGCATATTTTTCTCCACCATGTACTACTCTATGACCAACTGCAGTAATTTCATCCATTGATTTAATTACACCATGTTCACCATCAACTAAAGCCTTTAATACTATTTCAATAGCTTCTTTATGGTTATTCATAGGAGTCTTAACTATATACTTATCTTTTCCTTCAACCTTTTGTGTTAAAACTGATCCTTCAATTCCAATTCTTTCAACTAAACCTTGTGCTAATGAGTTCTCTGTTTCCATATCAATTAATTGATACTTTAAAGATGAACTACCACAATTAATTACTAAAACCTTCATGTTCAATTCCTCCAACTTCATTGTCTTTTATGCTATAAAAGCATTAAATAATTATTATTTCTTATAATGATACCTATCTAAAATACCACTTATATTCTTGACATAATATCATTAAATAATTCACTTCTAAATCGTTTCCATCATTGTAAAAAATATCCTGATAACTACTATCAACAATACCTTTATAATAATGGGTAAAACCCCTGTAGTCAACAGTTTTAACCTGTTTTTTAATGTTAAGTTTTTAACATATATACTCTACTACTTATATTTAAAATTTTGTTATAGTAGTAAAAAAAGAGAGTAACTAGCACTCTCTTTAAAAAACATCTTATTATTCAGGTAATGACCTATGCCCTATTCCTATTACAACTTCATCTAAATGCAATAGTCCAATACTTAAAAAAATACATACAGAAATATGTTCACCTTTTCTTGCTATGCCTATTTTTCCACCTACATTTTGTGCATTTGCTCTATTACTTATTTGCATTAATGCATCTCTAGTTGCACCTATCACTGCTCCTTCATGAAGATGCTCATCTCTAATTAAGTTATTCCTTTTAGATGCCACTAAGGCTCTTTCAAGAATTTTATGAATTGATTCATTAATATTGCCACCAACATTAACTGCTGTAACTTTTACTCCTTGCTTAAAATAGCTTTCTTTTAAAATTTCTTCCTCATCTCTATTACTAATTGCCATTCTGGTAGCAATTCTTGCAACTTCTGTACTATTTTGATTTACCATTTCATATTCTCCATCCTAAGTATAATATTTTGTTATATAACTGATAATGAAAAAACTGTACATTCTTCTAGTGCCAGGAAAACATTAATTTCATCACTTACATTTATATCAATTAAATCAGCCTTTAACTCCTCAACATATTTATTTAGTAATAAACCTAAAGAAATCATTATCCTTAAATCTCTATTCATAAAATATCTATATTTCTTAGTATTTTTCAAAGAATTATAAATATCCTTTAATTCCACACAAAAGCTTTCAGGATCTTCTACTAACATAGTAGCTAGTCCTAATAATGGATATGCTTTATCTGGGATTTCAAATAACTCTGATTTTATATTGCACATTATATTTAATGCTTTTTCAACTTTTGTTTCAACATTATCTTCATCTATCATCAGTAATGTTGAAAAACTTTTTATATCTACAGAACTCTCTCTTCCCGTTACCTTCAATATATTTTCTATTTCAGTAAGTTCTTTTCTTATTCTATCAACACTTCTATTGGTACATGATAAATTTGCATAACTTATATAATCATTATCTTTTAGACTACTATTTATATCAATTATTCTATTGATTCTATTGTCTAATTCTTTACCAAAAAACCTTTTTGCAAGCATTAATGATGCAAAAGCAGCCTTCTCATTTCCTTTAAAACCATTCTGGATTAATCTTTCATATACATATAATGTGTTATTAAATACTTGTACATAATCATCCCTATCATCTAACATAATAGAGCAAATTTTATTAAATACCCCTTTAAAAGGATAAGGTAATTTTCTACTATCTAAATACTTTCTAACTTCTTTTATTTTTTCTAAAGAAAACTCTTTATCTGTCCTAACATATAGCAATGCCTCAAAGTGATTAAGAAGATTTCCATCCCACCTTAATGCCTTTCTAATATCATTATAATTGTCAGAAAGTAAGTCTACCTTACTCCTCAGCTCAACGTCCATATCATCATCCTTTTTTATTCTTATATATTTTCATTATAATAATATCATACATTTGATATTATTTGAATTTTATATTTTTAACATTTTATTAATAAATCCCTATATAGATTAAAGAGGATAAGCATATTAAATACTCATCCTCTTTAACTATCTTCCCATTTTTCTAAATTTTTCATATCTATTAGTTAGTATTTCTTTCCTATCTTTATATCTTAATGAATATACTTCCTCTACAAGTTCCCTTTTTATAGCTGCTGCCATTTTAAGCGGATTCTTGTGAGCACCTCCATTAGGTTCCTTAATAACTTTATCTACTATATTATAATCTATTAAATCCTGTGCTGTTATCTTCATTACTTCTGCTGCTTCCTTAGCTTTACTACCATCTTTCCACAAAATAGATGCAAAGCCTTCTGGTGATAGAATAGAATATATAGAATGCTCTAACATAAGAATCCTATCTGCCACTGCTAGTGCTAAAGCACCTCCACTTCCACCTTCACCTAAAAGAACAGTTATAATAGGAGTTTTTAGCCTACTCATTTCTAATAAATTCTTTGCAATTGCTTCTCCTTGCCCTCTTTCTTCTGCATCAACTCCACAAAAAGCTCCTGGGGTATCTACAAAACAAATAACCGTTCTATCAAATTTTTCAGCTTCCTTCATTAGTCTTAATGCCTTTCTATAACCTTCTGGTTTGGGCATTCCAAAATTTCTTTCTATATTTTCTTTAGTGTTAGCCCCTTTAGTTATTGCAATAATTGTAACAGGAATTCCTTCTAGAAAACCTATTCCCCCAATTACTGCATTATCATCTCCAAAATATCTATCTCCATGTAGTTCTATAAAATCACTAAAAATATTTTCAATGTAAAAGGCTCCTGTAGGTCTATCTTTGTGTCTTGCAATCACCACTTTATCCCATGCTGACATGGTTTTAATTATATCTCTAGTCATTGTTACTCACCCCATGCATTAAAAGAAGCTTATAAAGCATCTTTCTAATATCTTTTCTATGGACTATAGCATCTACAAAGCCTTTTTCTAACAAGAATTCGGCCTTTTGAAAGTCATCTGGAAGTGTTTCTCTAATGGTATTTTCAATTACTCTTCTTCCTGCAAATCCAACTAATGTTCCTGGTTCACTTAAAATAATATCACCTTCCATAGCAAAACTTGCAGTCACTCCTCCTGTTGTTGGATTAGTTAGTACTGTTATATATAGCAAACCTGCATCATCATGTTTTCCTATTGCTGCGCTAATCTTAGCCATTTGCATCAAAGAAAAGATTCCTTCCTGCATTCTAGCTCCTCCAGAGGTTGTAAATATAATTAGTGGTAGTTTTCTTTCTGTTGCACATTCAATTAAGGATGTAATTCTTTCACCTACTACAGTTCCCATACTTCCCATCATAAAATAGCTATCCATGACAGCTATAGCTACAGCTACACCATTAATTTTACCAACACCTGTGATAACCGCTTCACTACTATCAGTTTTTTCCCTACTTTTTTGGAGTTTTTCTTCATAGCCATCAAAACTAATAGGATTGGTTGTTTTAATATCCTCTCCCATCTCTTTGAAACTTCCCTGATCAACTAGAAAATTAATTCTAGTTCTTGCTTTTAATCTTAAGTGGTTATTACAACTATTACAAACATAAAGGTTTGCTTTTAAGTCTTCCTTATAAATAATACTTCCACACTTATCACATTTTAACCACATTCCAGATGGTATATTAGGTTTTTCTTCTGCTTCTACATTTACACTTTTTACTGTTCCGTATTTATTTTTCTTAAATAAATCCTTAAGCATTTCTCTTCACCATCACTTTTTCTAAGAAAGAGGTATCATACTCCCCTCTTACAACTTCATCCATTTCTAATAAAGAAAATTGAAAATCCACATTTGTTTTTACTCCACCTACGCCAAACTCTCCCAAAGCTCTTTTCATTATTGTTATAGCTTCTCCCCTATCTTTACCAAATGAAATTAGCTTAGCTAACATTGAATCATAACAATGCGGAATTTTATAACCACAGTAAATAGCTGAATCTAGTCTTACTCCTCTTCCTCCAGGAACATACAATTCTGTAATTTTTCCAGGACAAGGTATAAAATCTCTATCTGGATCTTCTGCATTAATTCTACATTCTATAGCATGACCTTTAATTTTAATATCATCTTGATTTAACTCTAATTCTAATCCTGATGCAATTTTTAATTGTTCTTTCACAATGTCTATCCCTGTTATCATTTCTGTTATAGGATGCTCTACTTGTATTCTTGTGTTCATTTCCATGAAGTAATAATTACAATCCTTATCTACTAAGAACTCTATTGTTCCTGCATTTTTATAATTAACAGCCTTAGCTGCTCTTTTCGCAATTTCTCCCATCTCAATTCTTAAATCTGAAGTTAAAAATGTTGATGGTGCTTCTTCTAATACCTTTTGATTCTTTCTTTGAAGAGAACATTCTCTTTCATTTAAATGTATTACATTTCCATAATTATCTGCTAAAATTTGAAATTCTATATGTCTTGGATTTTGTATATATTTTTCAATATATAACCTATCATCTCCAAAGCATGCTTTAGCTTCTGCTTTTGCTGTATTATAACCTCTTCTTAACTCTCCTTCATTAAAGGCTATTCTAATACCTTTTCCTCCGCCACCTGCTGATGCTTTTATCATTACAGGATAACCTATTTCCTCGGCAATATAGGAAGCGTGCTCCTCACTTTCAATTATACCTTCAAAACCAGGTACAACAGGTACTTTGGCATCTTTCATTACTTCTCTTGCCTTAGCCTTATTTCCCATTAATTCAATTGAAGCATAATCAGGACCTATAAACTTTATATTACACTCCTTGCACATCTTAGCAAACTTAGCATTCTCCGATAAAAAACCAAAGCCTGGATGAATAGCATCTGCCCCTGTAAGTACACATGCACTTAATATATTAGTTATATTTAAATAACTGTCTTTAGCAGAAGCTGGTCCTATGCATACAGCTTCATCTGCTAGTTGAGTATGAAGGGCCTCTTTATCAATTTCTGAATATACTGCTACCGTTAAAATGCCAAGCTCTCTACAAGCTCTTATTATTCTAACAGCTATTTCTCCTCTATTTGCAATAAGTACTTTCTTAAACATCCTTATCACCTATCCTATAGCAAACATTATTTCTGCTTCACAAACCTTTTTTCCCTCAACAGTAGCTACTGCCTTTCCTATTCCTATAGGTCCCCTTAATTTAATAATTTCACAACTTAAATCTAATCTATCACCTGGTACTACTGGCTTTCTCCATTTAACTTTATCTGCACCAGCAAACATAGGTATTTTCCCTTTAAATTCATTCATACTTAATATTGAGACTGCACCTAATTGAGCTAGAGCCTCTAATATTAACACACCTGGCATTATAGGTTTTTCTGGAAAATGCCCTTGAAAAAATTGATCATTTATTGTTACATTTTTATATCCTTTTATACTTTTACCTTCAACCACTTCAGTAACTCTATCTACTAAAAGGAAAGGATATCTATGAGGTAAAATTTCTCTAATTTCATTTATGTCCATCATCTTTTATATCTCCTTTACCTTAAATAATGGTTGCCCATATTCCACCATTTCGCCATCTCTTACTAATATCTCTCTTACTACTCCATTTACATCACTTTCAATTTCATTCATAAGTTTCATAGCTTCTATTATACATAGTACATCACCCTTAGAAACTTCATTTCCTTCAGATACAAAAGCTTTACTATCTGGAGATGAAGAACTATAAAAAGTACCAACCATTGGAGAATTAATAACTTTTAAATCTTCATCCTTTTCTTCTACCTTTATTTCACTTCCATCTGTAGCAACATTTACTGATATACTATTATTCATTTCCCCTTGACTACTTGGCAATTCTTTTTTAACAACTTCATTATCTTTTTCTTCTGAGACAATATTTCTACTTAATGATTTATCCATTTTTATATGCCCGTCAGCAGTTTCAATTTCAAAGTATGCTAATTGTGATGAATTTATTAACTCAATTAACTCTTTAACCTCTTTAAAATTCATAATAAAACCTCCTAAACCCTACTACCACTTTTTAAATAGTAAAGTAGCATTGTGGCCTCCAAAACCTAGAGAATTTGAAAGAACATATTTTAATTCCCTTTCTCTTCCCTTATTTGGTACATAATCTAAATCTAATTCCTCATCTACATTTTCTAATCCTATAGTTGGAGGTATAAATCCTTCTTGAAGTGCCTTAATACACGCAACTGCCTCTATAGAACCAGCTCCCCCTAGTAGGTGTCCTGTCATTGATTTTGTTGATGACACTGGTATATTGTATGCATAATCATTAAATACCCTCTTAATAGCATATGTTTCATATTTATCATTTAAAGGTGTTGATGTGCCATGTGCATTTATATATGAAACTTCATTTCTTTCTATCCCAGCTTCTTCAATAGCTTCTATCATAGCATCAGCTGCTCCCTCTCCTTCTGGATGTGGACATGTAATATGATAAGCATCGCAAGTACTACCGTATCCTACAATCTCAGCCAGAATTTTTGCTCCCCTAGATTTAGCATGTTCTTCTGACTCTAGTACTAATACAGCTCCTCCTTCACCAATTACAAAACCATTTCTATCCCTATCAAAAGGAATTGATGCCCTAGAAGTATCATTACTAGTATTTAATGCTTTCATGCTGGCAAATCCAGCAACCCCCATTTTGGTAATTGGAGCTTCTCCACTACCTGCAAGCATTACATCTGCATATCCATCTTTTATTAATCTAAATGCCTCACCTATATTATTATTACCAGTTGCACATGCTGTAACCATTGATGTACATGGTCCCTTAGCTCCATATTTTATAGCAATATTACCTGCACCAAGGTTTATGATAGTCATTGGTACAAAAAACGGTGAAACTCGTTTAGATTTTCCTATGGCTATTTTTTCAGTTTCACTTTCCATAGTCATAAAGCCACCAATTCCTGATCCAACATATACTCCAAATCTTTTACTATTAATTTTTTCTACATCTAACCCAGATGACTTTATAGCCTCATCAGCTGCATATAACACAAATTGTGAAAACTTATCTAATCTTCTTACTTCTTTCTTTGGCATAACCTCTTCTGTATGAAAATCCTTAACTTCTGCTCCTATTTTTACATCTATAGTTGATGTATCAATGTTTTTTATATAGTCAATACCGCTTTTTCCGTTCTTAAGGCTATTCCAATACTCTTCAACATTATTTCCTATAGGAGTAACAGCTCCCATTCCAGTTACAACTACTTTTCTACTCATAACACTCCTCCACTACATTACCATTCCACCATCAACTTGGATTACTTGACCTGTTATATAATTAGCACTATCACTAGCTAAGAAAGCTACAACTTCTGCAACATCTTCTGCTTTTCCTAATCTTTTTAAAGGAATACTCTTTTTTGCTTCTTCTTTAAACTTATCTCCTAGCACATCAGTCATATCTGTCTCAATAAAACCAGGTGCTACTGCATTTACAGTTATTCCTCTAGATCCTATTTCCTTTGCAAGAGATTTTGTCATTCCAATAACTCCTGCCTTTGATGCAGCATAATTTACTTGCCCTGCATTTCCAACTAAACCTACTACAGAAGAAAGATTAATTATTTTCCCCTCTTTTTGCTTTACCATAACAGGTGTTATAGCCTTTAAACAATTAAATACGCCCTTCAAATTTACATTTATTACAGAATCAAAATCTTCTTCTTTCATCCTTAATAGCAGTGTATCCTTCGTAATTCCAGCATTATTAACCATAATATCAATCTTACCAAATTTCTTTTTAGCACAATCTATTAAATTCTCCACATCATTTGCTTTGCTTATATCACCTTTAATTCTTAAAACCTCTACCCCTAAACTCAAAATTTCTTTTTCTGTTTCTATAGCCTTATCTTCGCTACTTCTATAATTTAAAACTATATTTACACCTAAACTTGCTAGTTTTAAGGCAATAGCTTTACCAATACCTTTTGCAGCACCTGTAACAACTGCACATTTTCCCTTTAACATTTGTACCTCCTATATCCCTTCTTTTAACTCATTTAGAGTGTTTTCTAAAGACTTAATATCTTCCACATTAAGTAATCTTGAATTTCTATCTATCTTTTTCACAAAACCTCTTAATGCCTTACCTGGACCTACTTCTACAAATGTATTAACGCCTCTATTTAGCATATCCTCAATTTCTTTCTCAAAATAAACTGATGACATAATATGTTTTTTTAAAATAAGCCTAATATCATCTTCCTTTTCATAAGGTAATCCCTTTACGTTAGAATAAATAGTTTTATTTGTTTCTTTAATATCTACCTTTTTTATAGTCTCGTAAAACTCATCACTAGCTTCTTTTAATAAAGAACTATGGAATGGTCCACTTACCTTAAGTAAAACTGCCCTTCCCCCTAATTCTTGAGCTATTTCAACAGCCTTATCTATAGCTTCATTTTCACCTGCTATGGATACTTGACCTGGGCAATTATAATTTGCTCCCTCACAAACTCCATATTCACTTGCTCTAGATAAAAGTTCCTGAACTTTTTCATTATCTAATCTCATTATTGCAGCCATTTTACCTAATCCCTTGGGTAAAGCAGAGCCCATAATTCTTCCTCTCTCTTTAATTAGCCTTAAACCATCTTCAAAGGATAAAGCTCCACCATAAATTAAGGCTGCATATTCTCCTAGTGAAAGCCCTGTTGCATATTCTGCTTCAACACCATTAACTTCTAGTGCTTTCAATGCTGCTAATGACGTAAGTAATATTGCAGGTTGAGCTAGTTCAGTTTGCATAAGCTTTTCTTCTGGTCCATTAAATATCAACTCTTTAATAGGCATATTAAGTATTTTTTCTCCCTTATCAAAGATTTCCTTACACTCTGGAATACTTTTATATAACTCTTTTCCCATTCCAACGTATTGAGCTCCTTGACCTGAAAATAAAAATGCTACCTTCTTGCTATTCATTGTTACCTCCAAAATCTTGGAATCTATCTGAAGCTTCTCTCATAATCTCTTCAATAATTTCTTTACAGCTTTGTTCTTTATTTATTAATCCTGAAATTTGACCTGCCATTACAGATCCAAAATCCACATCACCTTTAACTGCTTTAGAAAGACATCCTCTTCCCAGTGCCTCCAGCTGTTCAACTGAAGCCCCTTCTTTTTCAAGCTTAATAAATTCTCTAGTTAATTTATTTTTAATAACCCTTATTGGATGCCCTGTAGATCTACCTGTAACTTCTGTATCAATATCTTTTGCTTTAATTACTCTCTCCTTATAATTTTGATGTACTGTACATTCTTTTGCTACTAAAAATCTTGTTCCTAATTGAACACCTTCTGCACCTAACATAAAGCTAGCTGCAACACCTCTTCCATCTCCTATTCCTCCTGCAGCTAAAACTGGAATATTTACTGCATCTACTACTTGAGGTACTAAGGCCATAGTTGTTAATTGACCAACATGACCACCTGATTCCGTTCCCTCTGCTATAATAGCATCTGCCCCTGCCTTTTCCATTCTTTTAGCTAATGCTACTGAAGCTACAACAGGAATAACTTTTACTCCATGTGATTTCCACATCTCCATATATTTCCCTGGACTTCCCGCACCAGTTGTTACAACTTTAACTCCTTCTTCACATACCATTTTAGCTATTTCATCTGCTTGTATATCCATAAGCATAATATTTACACCAAAGGGCTTATTAGTTAACTTTTTAGCCTTTCTTATTTCAGCTCTAACCCAGTCAGTTGGTGCTGTTCCTGTAATAATTCCAAGGCCACCAGCTTCACTTACAGCTGCTGCTAAAGATGCATCTGCAATCCAAGCCATCCCACCTTGAAATATAGGATACCCTATATCTAATAATTGACAAACCCTACTCTTCTTCATACATAACCCCTTCTTACTTTGTTAAATAAAACACAATCATTTTTATGATTATGTATATAATTAAATCGGGCAACCTATATTGATAATGAAACCCGATTTAAAAATTAATATAATACTTTTTACTTATTTACTTTCTTTTCTACATATTCAACTGCATCTCTAACAGATTTAATGCTTTCAGCATCTTCTAATTGAATTCCATATCTTTCTTCTATTTCAATTACAACTTGAAATAAATCTAATGAATCCGCCCCTAAATCTTCAAATGTAGTATCCATTGTAACCTCTTCTGGTTCAACCTCTAATTGTTCACATATAACCTTTTTAATTTCTTCAAATATCATTTTAATACCTCCAAATTTTATAATCTTTTCATTTTAACATTTAATGGGAAATGTAATGTTATAATTCTATCAAAATTGACCCATAAGTCAACCCACCACCAAATCCAACTAATATTATCTTCATTCCCTCTTCTAACAAACCTTTTTCATACATTTCATTTAATGCTAAAGGAATTGAGCCAGAAGATGTATTACCATACTTATCTAAATTCATGAAGAACCTATCTATACTAACTCCTAGCTTTTTAGCAGAATAATCAATTATTCTAGAATTAGCTTGATGACATATAATATAATCTATATCCTCTATACCCATTTCATTTGTTTTAACTAATTCTTTTACAGAATTAACTATTGAAGTAGTTGCAAATTTAAAAACTTCTCTACCATTCATGTAAATCTTCTTGTTTCTAATGTTTTCTTTTTTTATATAAGGGTTTATAACATCAAATGCATAGGTTGTTAAAAATTCTCCCTTATCCCCCTCAGATTTAGAATAAAAAGAGAATTTCTTTGAAAAACTTATGTCTTCCTTAGATAAAATAACAGCTCCTCCACCATCTCCAAAAAGAACACAAGTACTCCTATCTTCCCAATCCATAATTTTTGATAATGTTTCTGCTCCTATTACTAAGGCATTGGTAAAATTATTAATCTTCATCATTGAATAAGCAACCTGCAGCCCATATATGAATCCAGAACATGCTGCATTAATATCAAAAGCCATAGCATTTTTTGCCCCTATTTCTTTTTGCACTAGACAAGCTACTGAAGGAGTAAACATATCTGGTGTTATAGTTGCAACTACAATTAAATCAATATCTTCACCTTTAAGTTTTGACCTTTGAAGTGCCATTTTTGCTGCTTTAATGGAAATCTGAGATGTATCTTCTCCCTCTGAGATTCTTCTTTCTTTTATCCCAGTTCTAGAAGTAATCCACTCATCACTTGTATCTACTATTTTAGATAAATCATCATTTGTAATAACAAGTGAAGGTGCATAGGCCCCAAAACTTTTAATATTAATTGCCTCCATAATACTCTCCTTAATCAATTAACTCATATTTCTCTTTAAAGAAGACATTCAATCTCTCTAATGACGAAATAAGTATTTCTTCTTCATCCTCTCTTAATCCACTTATTGTTTCATTTATCATGTCATTGTGAAACTTTTCATGTATTCTATATGCTAGTTTACCCTTTTTAGTTAAGTGAATCAGAACTACTCTTCTATCTTCTTCAATTCTTTTTCTGTCTACATATCCTTTTTTTATAAGTTTATTAATTGCAGTTGTTAATGTTCCTACTGTAATTTTTAAATCTTGTGCAACTTCAGTCATTGTTCTTTCTTTATACATTCCTATAGCTTCAATAGTATGTAACTCTGTTACAGATAAATCTGATAGTGGACCATTCTTCAAAGATTTTTCTTCAATTTGAAGAATGTCATTAAATAATTGCACCAAAAGTTCATTAAGTATCTTTTTTCCTTTTTCCATGTAAAATTTTCCTCCATTTTTCTAACTATATTAACATAATAATAGCTTTCCTTTTAAAATTCAATTGGTGCATCAAAATATTATTATCATTCAAATATTTTGATACTCAAAATATACTATACTCAAAATACCTTGTCAATAATATATTTATTTTTTTCACATTATTAATATTAATTTTATATTTTCTGTCAATCATTTATAATGGATACTAACTATAAAGGGGAGATACATAATGAAAAAATTTTTTAAATACTTTTTTTTAATTTTATTAGTAATAACTATAACAGCTGGCTTTGTCTTTAGAAATAAACTCTCTCTTTGCATAAATATAGTAAGTAAATTTACTAATGCCAAAGAATCTCTTGCAACAATAGATACAGTAGCAAGCTATAACGATATAAAATGGATGAGTGATTCAGATTCAGAAAAGGTTATTTATAAATCTACAAATAATAAACCACTAACTTTAGACATATATAAATCTAAAAAAGAAAGCAAGAAATCCTCTCCTGTAATTATTTATGTACATGGTGGAAGTTGGGTATATGGTACTGACAGTATCCCTCAAGCACTCTCCCCTATACTTGATATTTTCAGGGAAGAAGGTTATACAATCATAAGTGTATCTTATGAAATGTCACATAATAGCATTGACTTTAAGAAACAAATTTCCGATGTTAAAGATGCAATAAGATGGGTGTACAAAAATAGTAATGCTTATAATTTAAATACTAATGAAATTGGATTAATGGGAATATCTGCTGGTGCTCACTTGTCCCTAATTGCTGCGTATTCAGAGAATGATGCATTTATAGATAGTCCTGATTTGGCTGAGTACCCAAGTAGGGTAAAATATCTTCTAGACTGCTTTGGTCCAACAGACCTTTCAACTTTATATCCATCAAATATTGACTCTAATTTAGCAAAGGTATTTAATTCAATAGAAAACAAAGAAGAACTAATAAAAAAATATAGCCCTATAAACTATCTAAAAAAGGGCTTGCCTAAAACAATGATAATACATAGTAAGGTTGATTCCTTAGTTCCATACTCTAACTCTGAGACTCTATATACAGAAAGTAAAAAGCTTGGAAACCCTGTTGAGCTGGTAACTCTTGACTATTTAGGACATGATTTATCTAACTTTACTACTGAAGATGGTAAAAAAATAGCCTTAAACATTTTAAAATTCGTTGTATTTAATTCACCTTTGTAATATTTAGTATACAAAAAAAATAAAGACTCAGATATTCCACTCTGAGTCTTTTGATAGTATTAAATTATTATTAATACTATAGCAAATACTAATAACATAATAGATAAACTAATCAATATAATTGGTAGTTTTAATGTATTTGGATAATCATTAACCTCAAAACCTTTTGGGTCATTTGAAGGATATACTATATTAATAAAATCCCCCTCTTTATAAATTGGTGGATTACTTCCTTCATCGCATACTGCTTGTAATTTTAATCCATCCTCTGTCTCAAATTCTATAACAGGCCTATAAACTGTAATTTCAATTATTTGATCAAAGGAATCTACTGTATGATCTATAAATTTTTCATTTCTAATTACTCTTCCTACAGCTTTTACTCCATACTTTTCAAGTATTACCTTAGAATAGAACATCCATAAGCCACCGGCTAATAATATAAGGCTTATAACCACTAATAATATAAACATAATTATGGAAAGAGCCTCCTTTATATACTTTTAGTACATAATATGAGAGGCTCTCTATAAATGTTATTCTAGTATTCTTCTACTATTTCTCCAAAATAAAGAACATGCTTTGCATCCTTTGAATAAACTGCTTTAACAATATCCTTATCCATATTCTCTAAATCTATTTCTTGCTTATAAACGATCTTACATTCAAAATATCTATCACACCCTTCTACTACTGGTGTTTTAACAGATCTTGAATCAATAAATTTAATATTAGCTTCCTTTTCTTTATCTATATCTCTTCCTGATTTAGTGCCACAGATAGTTAGTGCTTCCTTTTTACTTCCTCTTTCAGGAACACTAATTGTATATGTTTCTCCTAAATCTAAAAATTCATTTGTGTATCTATTAGTTCTTATTAAAGCCATAAACATTGGCTTTCTCCACATATACCCTATGCTTCCCCAGCTTATAGTCATAGTATTAGCTTTAGCTTTATCTCCCGCTGTAAAAAATGCCCCTTCTAAATAAATATTATCCATTACATTTTCAATATTTTCTGTAAACTTATCTATCATTTTTAACACTCCCCAAGTTTTTTCTATTCTTATAATATCATATATTTACCAAAATTAAATCTTATCCCAAATTTCTTCTAATTCTTTATCCTTCTTAGAATATTCTATAAAGAAGGAATTAAGTTCTATGCTCTTTTTTACATCCTTCAAAGAATTTTCATAATTCTTTAAATTTATGTAATTACACCCTCTGTTATAATAAAGAAAAGCCTCTTCATTAAATTCTAATCCCTTATTTAATATTTCTATTGCCTTTTTATAGTTTTTCTCTTCCTTATATGTTACTGCTAAATTTAAAAAACTATAGGGATAAAAAGGATTTGATTTAATTGATTCAAAATAGTATTTTCTAGCCTCTCCTACGTTTCCTAATTTATTAAGTACTACTCCTACATTAAATAACACTCTAAATTGTCTATTATCTATTTCTAAAGCCTTTTTTAGATATTCTAAAGCTTCCTTATTCTTATTTTCCTCTTCTAAAATACATCCAATATTAGCATATGCCCAAAGTTCATTAGGGTTTATCTCTATTGCCTTTTTATAATTTTCTATAGCCTCCTGCTTTTTTCCAATCTCATCTAGTATGTTAGCTAAGAAAAAATACGCCTTATCATATCTTGGATTTAACTCTATTGCTTCTTTATAGTACTTAATAGCTTTTTCATATTCTTCATTTTCATCGTACAATACTCCAAGACCATAATATGCACTAGCTTCTCCTTTATCTATCTCAATAACTTCTTTATATTTCTTTTCGGCTAAATCCTTAAAACCAAGTTCATCATATAAAAGCGCCATATCTAGTAATAAGTCTATATCCCCTTTTCCTATTGGAAGACTGTACGCTTTCTTATAAAACTTAAGTGCCTTTAAGTTATCCCCATCAATCTTGGAGTTTCTTGCTATATTTATATAATTATCAAAAAGATAATTCTTATTTTCCATGTAAAATCCTCCACAAATTTATATAATTTAATATACAACAATAAAGAGGTTGTTGCAAAATAATTAATTATTTGCAACAACCTCTCAACTCTCTTATTAAATAAAAGGATTATAAAATCGCTTATCTGGATTATTTAGTGTAATTACTAAGGATACTATAAACAGGATAATCATAAAAGCAATTGCTATATAATCTCCGTTTTCAAATTTTCTACCACTATACCATGTCCTTTTCTTCTTATTACCAAAGGCTCTAAGTTCCATTGCACAACTTACAGTTTCTATTCTCTCTAAACTAGAAAAAATTAAAGGCATAAGAATTGTAGACATATTCTTTACTCTCTTTATTAACTTTTCCTTTTTTGACATATCTACTCCCCTTGCTTGCTGAGCAAAGGAAATCTCCATATAATCTCTTTGTACATCTGGTATATATCTTAATGCAATTGAAACAGAATAAGCTATTTTATAACTTACCCCAATCCTATTTAAGGATGCTGCAAACTCACTTGGATTTGTAGCTACCATAAATAATAATGCCATAGGAATTATTGAAAAATATTTTAAAGTAACGTTAAATTGATAGAAAACTTGTTCCAAAGTAACATTATAGTTTCCTACAAGGTGAAATAAATCTGTCCTTGATTTATAAATTTCAACCCCTTCATAGGGTGAAAATATAAATATAGCTATATTATTGATTAATAAAAATATCAATATAAAATATAATACAAATGAAATATCCTTAAACTTCACCTTCGATTTTTTAAAGAATACTATGCTTAATATGAACATTAATATCAACACCCTTGTGTCGTAGGTAACCATTGCTGTTATAGCCCAGATTATTAATGCTATAAGCTTAGTTGCACCAGTTAACTTATGTATAGGTGACTTTAAATCCGTATATTCAAGCATTGCATTATTCACTTTCTCGAGTCCTCCTATCATAGTCAATGAACTTATTTACAAATTCTCTTGGATTAGCTAAATTTGCTTTTAAAGCAAGCTGATACAGAGATGTTTCTTTCAAGTTTGCTCTTTCTATAACTTCATTATCAGTTAAAATACGAAAAGCTTTATCTTCTGCAATCTTCTCCCCATCTGATAAAACTATGGATCTATCTGTATATTCAAGCATAAGATGCATATCATGAGTTATCATAACTATAGTTACACCTTTTTTATTAAGCTCTTTTAAGAACTCCATTATTTCTGTATAATGCTTAAAATCTTGTCCTGCTGTAGGTTCATCTAATATTATTAATTCTGGGTTTAGTACTAATATAGATGCAATAGTTACTCTCTTCTTTTGCCCAAAGCTTAATGCAGATATAGGCCAATTTCTAAATTCATATAATCCACATATTTGCAAGGCTTCATATACTCTTCTCTTAGTTTCATCTTCTGAAATCCCTCTAATTTGTAATCCTAAAGCCACTTCATCAAATATCATGGTTTTAGATATCATTTGATTAGGATTTTGCATTACTAAACCTATTTTCTCTGCTCTTTCTTTTATAGTACTACTTTTAAGATTATTCCCTTCAAATAGTATTTCTCCTGATGTTGGGCGATAGAAACCACAAATAAGTCTAGATATAGTTGATTTACCTGCTCCATTTCTACCAACTATGCTTACCATCTCACCCTTGTTAATTTTAAAAGAAACATCCTTTAAAACCTTTTTATTTTTAGAGTATTCAAAATTAACATTCTTTAACTCTAGTAAAGGTGTCACAAATTCTTTAACTTCTTCATTAACTACTCCATCAGCCCATGATTTAAGAGCCCCACTTAAGGAATTTAAGTTAATTTCATCTATATTTTCTAAATTCATATCTTCATCTAGTTTACAACCTGCATATTTTAATGCTGTTATATAAAGCGGTTCACGAATTCCACATTCTTTTAAAATTTCTGTAGCTAACAGTTCTCCTGGCGTAGTATCCTTTACTATTTCTCCATTGTTAACTACTATTACTCTATCTACATTTCTATATAAAACATCCTCAAGACGATGTTCTATAATCACTATAGTTTTATTACTATCATTTTTTATTTTATCTATAAGATCTATAGCATTCTTTCCTGTAGCAGGGTCAAGACTTGCAAGAGGTTCATCAAACAATAAGATATTAACCTCATCTACCATTACCCCTGCAAGAGAAACTCTTTGCTTTTGTCCACCTGATAAACGCTGAGGCGATGAATCTAAGTGAGTATCAATTCCTACTATTTTAGAAACTATGGTTACTTTCTCCTTCATTATGTCTACATCTACACAATTATTTTCTAGCTTAAAAGCTATGTCTTCTGCAACTGTCAAACCTATAAATTGACTATCAGGATCCTGAAGCACAGTTCCAACTGAATTTGATATTTCTGCTATACTCATATCCCTTGTTTCTTTTCCATTTATCTTTAAACTTCCACTTATATCTCCTTCATATAAAAATGGTACTAATCCATTAATACAATTAGAAATAGTACTCTTTCCAGAACCAGATGGTCCAACAATAAGTACCTTCTCACCTTCATATATAGTTAAATTAATATTATTCAATGTTGGTTTAGCTTGAACTCTATATTGAAAGCTAAAATCTTTGAACTCTATTACTGGTTTCTTCATTCCATTCTCCTTTGTACATTTTGTCTATAATATTATATACTATTCGACAATATTTTCAAAAGAATTTTTCATTATATTTTTTATTTCAAAGCAATACTTATATATAACTAACACTCTACTTGTTTGATTTAATCAGTTGAAGTTACTCCTAAAATGGAATGTAGGTAGTGAGTTTCATTTTTGAATATATCATTTCTACAAATTCTTTTTTATCTCTAAATTTAATCTATTAGATAAATTGGAATTTGATTATTTCTCCATAATATAATTTTGTAGCACACCCCCACTTCTTTCCACATTCTGTTTCTTAATAACTTTGTATCCTCGTTTTTCAAAAAATGGCCTTGCCGTAATTGAAGCATGGGTACTTACTTTGCTCTCATTAAAATTGCATTCCAATTCGTCACAAATTGCAGTAGCAATACCTTGATTTTGATAATCCTTATGGACATATAATCTATCCAGATATCCTGTGAAATCTATATCACCAAAACCAACTATAATCCCATTTTCAACTGCGACAACTGAAAAATGTGATAATAAAGATTGATTCTATTTTTCTAAATCTACACTTCCCGTTGCCCATACATTTAACTGCTCCAAACTATAATCTTTTGCATTAATAGAATGTACCGTATTATAAAATAATTCCGCTAAATATTTACAATCTAATGCTTCATATCGTCTTATAAACATTTTTATCTCCTCTGCAAAATTTAAATAGGAATTTATCTAATATACCCAATCATATTCATATCCTCTAATTTCTTAAGATTGAATGATCTATAGAATTTATTATCTACTACGTCTTCTATATCAGTTACAACCATGAACATTCTTACTTCGGAATACTTTTTTATTATAGTTTTAAAAAGATATGTTCCAATTTTACGCTGTTGATATTCTGGCTCAACAATTAAATCCTGCACTATTAAAACATGCTCTCCATCTCCAACACATCTAATAAAACCAACAAGTTTACAATCATCAAATGCTCCTATAGTATATAATGAATTATCAAATGCTCTTATTAGTTTTTCATCATCTTTTAAATAAGCATTCCAAGATTCTTTTCTATAAATATCTTTTATAGCTTCAATCATTGATGAATTAATTTCCTTATAGTTAATCATTAAGATCCCCCCATTTAATTTCTATTCATATAATAATTGTATCATATGAAACTTTTCCCATTCTTCATTATTAAATAGTACCCTGGGATTTAAATTCATCTTTTTTGAAAAAGCCATTATTGCTTTAAAAACTTTTTCCATAAAATAAAATCCTTCTAATTCATTTTTATTAATCTTCTCATGGCAAATAAATTTGATTTCTATATTTTTATTATTAATTTCAATAAAGATATTTGTGATATACTGCAACTCCTTCATTCCTTTTACTTTATATCCTTCTTTAGCAACTCTAGTGTATTTTATATCTAGTTTGTCACTTAAGATGAGAGCTAAAGCAATAATATTATCACTATTAAATCCATCACTATGAATCTTTATAGCCTCTAAAACTAAATCTTTATTTTTTAATATAATATTATTTTTCTCAAAGTACTTTTTTGCAAATTCATAACTTCTTAATGAATGATTATTTTTTCCCTCTATTGCACCAGTATCATGTAATAAGGCTGCTATTTTAGCTTCTTCTATAAAGCTATCATCATAACCCAATTCACTAAGTAAGGACTCAACTAATTTAGCTACATTTTTAACATGATCAAGATTATGATGTGCCCATCCTTTATCTAGATCTTCATATTCAGAAATTTTATTATATACTTCAATTATTGTTTTATCATTTTTTATTTTTTCAAACCTTTTCAATACACTCTCCTAATTAGCGAAAAGTTAAAGATAACTTTCTTATCCTTTTACCACGCTTCCTCTCTACCAATATTTATATATTTATATATTTATATATTTATATATTGTTATATTTATATTTTTCCTATAACTTCTTATCTTCTTACATAAAAAAGAAAGAAACTGCGAAAGCAGTCTCTTTCTCAACTTTTTTCATCTCTTTTATCTTATTTATTCTTTACTTAGGCTTCCCTTTTTAGTTCTTGTCTTTGAGTAAGCATAAATTAATAATGATCCTATTATCCCAACAGTAAGTCCATTTGAAACGAAAGCAACTGCTCCTTGAACAAATACTTTATTAGCTGGTTCTGCATAAGCAAGAACATCTAACCCTGGAGCTACTAAAAACCAAGCTATAGCATTTCCTATTATTTGATAAATATTGAATCTAATAATATCCTTCTTATTAAATTCACCATCATTAATGCTCAATCTTTTGTATGCAAATCCAATTACTAATCCTACTACTGCTGAAGCTAAAATCCAACTAAACCATGGTGACCCATATGTAGTTAAATCCTTTAATGTATGCCCTATAAAGCCAATTGAAAAACCTGCAACAGGTCCATATAAAACTGCCATTAATGCTAGAAAGGCATATGCTGTTTCAATGCTTGTGTTTGGTATACCTGTTGGAATTGCTCCAAACCTTCCAAGTATCATAAACACAGCAGCACCTATACCTATAGCTACAATAGTTTGTATTCCTGATCTTCTATTCATATAAATTCTCCCTTAGTTTTAATTTATATATATTTTTCATAATATTCTATATTTATATACACAAAGATAAAAAGCTGACTTATGTCAGCTTTTTAATTAACTTTCTAAGAATGAAATTGCCTTAGTCGG
The DNA here is from genome assembly GCF_000424025.1 of Clostridium paraputrificum AGR2156. Lineage (NCBI taxonomy): Bacteria > Bacillati > Bacillota > Clostridia > Eubacteriales > Clostridiaceae > Clostridium > Clostridium paraputrificum. The sequence goes on along the minus strand of NZ_AUJC01000004.1, from coordinate 142,227 downwards.
ACATTTAGTTGTACAAATCTTACAGTTAACACAGTTTTCATAGTCAACCTTAGCTAAGAATCCATCAACTTTAACTGCACCCTTTGGACAATTCTTTTCACAAATTTTACATCCAATACATCCAGCTGAACAAGCATTTCTTACATCCTTACCAGCATCTTGTGAGTTACAAGCAACTCTTACCTTCTTATCATATGGAACAGCTTCAATTAATCCCATTGGACAAATATCTATACAAGCTCCACACATTGTACACTTTTCTTTATCTACCTTTGCAATACCATCTACTATATGTAAAGCATCAAACTCACATACATTAACACAACTTGCAAGTCCTAAACATCCATATGAACACTTCTTAGCACCACCACCTACTAAAAGAGATGCTTCTAGACAGTTAGTTACACCTTCATATTCATAATTTTGTTTAGCTTTTTCACAGTTACCAGCACACTTAACAAATGCTGTCATTTTAGCTCCAGTTTCAACTGAAACCCCTAAAACTTCACCTAATGCTTCTGCAACTGGCGCACCACCAACAGAACAAAGGTTAGGTTTTGCATCACCAGATGCAACTGCTTCTGCATAAGCGTCACATCCAGCATATCCACATCCACCACAGTTTGCACTTGGAAGACATTCTCTAAGCTTTGGAATCTTTGGATCAACTTTAACTTCAAACTTCTTTGAAGCAAATCCTAGTAATATACCAAAAACTAATCCTAAGGCACCTAAGCTAAGTGCTGCATATAATATACCCATCTATAAATACCTCCTAGTGAATTAATCCTTGGAAGCCTAAGAATGCTATAGCCATTAACCCTGCTGTAAATAGAGTTATTGGAAGGCCTCTTAAAACTTCTGGTATATTCTTGTTGTTATCAATTCTTTCTCTAATGAATGATAATAAAACTATTGCAAGAGTGTAACCTGCAGCAGCTCCAATACCATTTACTAAAGCTTGTAATAAGTTATAGCTTTCTTGAATATTTAATGAAGCCATACCTAAAACTGCACAGTTTGTTGTAATAAGAGGAAGGTAAACACCAAGAGCCTTATGTAAGCTTGGCATCATCTTCTTCATTGCCATTTCTATAAATTGAACTAACGCAGCTATAACTAGTACGTTAGCTATAGTTGATAAATAATTTAATCCTAATGGATCTAAAATTTTATTGTAAACTAACCATGACATAACTGATGCCACTACCATAACTAGTGTAACAGCCATCCCCATACCAAAGGCAGCATCCTTCTTCTTAGAAACTCCTAAGAATGAACAAATACCAAGGAACTTTGATAGTACGAAGTTGTTTACTAGCATAGCACTAATAAAAATTAAAAATAAACTCATCTATCTTCTCCACCTTTACTTATTTTCTTGTAGAGCATCCACCGTTTCCACATCCAGAACAGCTTCCGCATCCACCTGCTTGCATTTCTATAACTTGCTCGTTATTCTTCTTAGCTTTCTTAATCTTTCTATAGTTTAAGAAAGTAACTAGTCCACCTAATGTGAAGAAAGCACCTGGAGCAAGAATCATAATTGATGCTGGCTTATAACTTGCTGGCATTACTTGCATACCTAAAATTTGACCTGCACCTATTACTTCTCTGAATGCACCTATTAAGAAAAGAGCTACTGTAAATCCAAGTCCCATACCTATAGCATCAAATATTGATGGTATTACTGGGTTCTTTGAAGCATAAGCTTCTGCTCTTCCTAAGATTACACAGTTAACAACTATAAGTGGAATAAATATACCTAGTGACTTATATAGTGCTGGAACATATCCATGCATTAACATATCAACTATTGTAACGAATGAAGCAATAACTACGATGTACGCAGGAATTCTTATCTTATCTGGTACAAACTTTCTTATTGCAGAAATCATCATATTAGAAAATATTAAAACTACTGTAGAAGCTAGTCCCATACCTAAGGCATTTTCTGCACTTGTTGTAACCGCTAAGGTTGGACACATAGCTAATACTTGAACAAAAATTGGATTTTCAGTAATTATACCGTTTTTTAGTCTTTCAATTAACTTGTTCATTTTTATCCTCCTTATCTTTAGGTTACTGAGTTGCACTTGTAGTAGAGTCTACTTCTTCCTTAGGTGCTACCTCTTCTCCCTTAATGTTTTCTTTATAGAATCTTATTGCGTCATTTACTGCAGTAGCTACTGCTTTTGAAGATACAGAAGCTCCTGATACACCTTCAACTTGATTATCCTTTGATGGAGTTACCTTAACTATTTCTATATCTTCAGCAATTGGTAAATCCTTTATTCTTTCCATAAAAGCAGGTTCAGTAATTTTAGCTCCAAGACCTGGTGTTTCAGAGTGAGCTAAAACCTTCATACCAGTAACCTTATCTTCGCTTGAAATAGCAATAACTAATTCTACAGGTCCATGGAACCCTTTTGTTGTTACCTTAAATACATTACCTACTTTATTACCACTTCCATCTAATGCATCATATACTTCATTAATAGTTTCATTTGTTTCTACTCCTTCAGTATCAGCAATAGACGAAGCAGCAGGTAATATAACCTTTAAATCTTCTTTACTAACCTTTGAATTTTCTAAGATGGCTTCAGCAGTTAACGAGTTAGCAAAACCTAAAAGTAAACCAGCTATTACTGTAATAGTTAATAAAATACCACCTAATTTTAAGTTTTCTTTCATTATTAAGCCACCTCCTTCTTAAACTTCTTAGTAGTGAAATATTCAATCATTGGAACTACTAAGTTCATTATAATAATTGCATAGTATGGTCCTTCTGGGTTATATCCAAGTACAGATATAACTGATGCTGTAACACCAAGACCTATACCAAATATGTATTGACCAACTCTAGTCATTGGTGAAGTTGCATAATCACTTGCCATAAATATTGCTGCAAAGAAGAATGCTCCTGAAAGTAATCCTTCCTTACCTAAGTAAAGGTTCATAGCATAACCTGAAACTAAGAAAGCAAGTGGAGCTCTTAAGCTTATTCTTCCTCTTAAAGCAAGGTATAAAGCGCCTACAGCTATAGCTAAAACAGAAGTTTCTCCAATGCTTCCTGAAGCTTGACCAATTATTTGATCCATTAAAGTAACAGTTTCTTCAACAACCTCTGATGCTGCTGCAACTGAATCTACTACAGGTTTTGCCATTACTCCTGCCCATGAAGCTATTAAGAAAGCCTTAGCAGCTGCTACTGGATGCATGAAGTTTTGACCAAGTCCACCAAAGAATTGCTTAACTACAATAATAGCAAAAATTGAAGCTATAACTGGTATCCATAATGGAACATGTGTTGGTAATATAAGTCCCATCATTAATCCTGTAACTATTGGGCTTAAATCTGTTAAAAAACTAGTCTTCTTAACAAACTTGTTCCATAACATTTCTATAACTAATGCTGATAAAGTTGATGCAACTAATATTTTAACTGCATCTTTTCCATAAAAATATATTCCTGCACCTGCTGCTGGAAGTAATGCAATAATCATATCAATCATTATCTTGTTGACAGTATTGTTACTTCTTATATGTGGAGCAGGTGAAATATTAATTTTTCTCTCCAAAATGTTCACTCCTTATCTTTTTTCTTTAGGAAATCCAAACTATTACTTTATAAAAGCCTTTGCAGTAACAATCTTGTTTGCTACCTCTATCTTAGACGGACATACATAACTACATAAACCACACTCTATGCACTTATTTCCTCCAAACTTTAAGAACTCTTCTTTTTCTCCTCTTTCCCAAAGCTCCATAAGCTTTATTGGATTTAGCCCTTCAGGACAAGCTCTTAAACATTTTGCACATCTGATACATGGTGATTCAGTTGCCTTTGTAGCATCCTTTGTATTTAAGAAAAGTATAGCTTTCGCATTGTAAGATATTGCTGAATCATCACTAAATTGAGGTATGCCTCCTAATGCTCCACCTACAACTATCTTACCTAATTCTTCTTTACTTCCACCTAACTTTTCTAAAACTTCATCTAAAGTAGTACCTAACTTAACCTTAAGTAAAACATTTTCTTTAATAGCAGAACCTGAAACAACAACATACTCATCTAAGTGAGGTTGTCCACTTAAGAAGCATTCTCCAAGATATACTAATGATAAAATATCTTCAACTATAACCTCTTCATTTTTCACGCCTTTACCAAAGAATTTAGAAATAAGTTCTTCTCTCTTTAACTCAATTGTCTTCTTTGACACGCTCTTACTATCAACTTTCTTTATTTCTAAAGACACAAATAGCTTGTTTAAAACTTCTAAAGCTTTGTTTATTTCCTTTTCCTTAGTATTTAAAAGATCATAATAAGCTATATTTGATTCATAGCTAAAACTCTTAACTAATAGCTTATTTCCACTAAAAGCTCTGTACTTTAATGATAAAGGGACTCCAGCTTCATCTACTAAACCAAACTCTTGAATCTTATTTAATATTTCCTCTTTTGATAAAGAGTTAATATCAACTTCCTTTTCTTCAAGTTTAGTATTTTCTTTCACTTCAACAACTACTGCTTTTGACTTTTTACCATCAGTATTATAAGTATCTCTTATTTCTACAACACTTCCATTAACTGAGCTTAAAACAGGTATTGATAAATCTTCTTTTTCTTTACCAATTACACTACCTACAACTACTTCATCTCCCTTTTTAACTAGGGCTGTAGCATTAACTCCCTTTCCTTCTAAATAGAATACACATTGTTTAGTTGGATAAAGGGACTCTTCCTTTGATATTTTAGTCTGTTTAATTAAATTAAATAAACTCATATAAGTCCTCCTATTTTATAATTAACTTGAAACAAAGCTTTACATTTAAATTTTCGACTTCATTCCGCTTTATAGTAGTCCATTTGTCATTTTATCATCTTATATAGTACTTAACAACTCATTGTTTTATATTTAACATATATTTTTTAAAATTATTTTATTAAAAAATTAAAAAAGGTGCCTTAGAATATAGCTCTAAGGCACCTTTTCTCCAACTCTAATATTTTGAATCTACTATATGGTGGTTTTTCCCACTTAATCTTTGTTATATAATTAACCATATTAATTGTATATTCTAATACTTCCTACCCCAACACTTATATCGAAAATATAGTCACCATTACCAGAGATAACTGCTTCATTTTCTATTGACCCCAATCCTGATTCTGATTTAATACTTATTGGTGAATTCTTTGGTATCTTAATATTAGAACTACCAACTCCACCATCATATATTAAATCCCCACCGACCTTCTTTATTGCCACATTTACCTCTCCAACGCCTCCGTTTATATCAATATCTCCACTTCTATCTCCTGTCTCTATATTAACTTGCCCTACTCCACTATCTAAGTCTAAGCGATTAAAACATATATTAGATAATGTTAGTTTTCCGGCTCCACCATCTATATTAATATCTTTTAAGTCTAGATTATTAATATCGGCCTTTCCTGCCCCTTGATTAAAATCTAAATTACCATTAAAAGTTTTTGGTACCATTATATCTAACTTTGTATGTTCAATATTAACACCTATATTTTTCTTACTTTCTTCCTTTATATATAAAGTATTCCCTCTTTTGTTAATTTCAAGACTTTTGCTATAATCTCCAAGTTCACCTTTTACCTTTACTTCGCTTCCATCATATGCGTATAAATTAATTTCTGATGCTCCACTTTCAATCCGTATTTCTTCAACCCCAGAAATAGATTCTGTTTTATCAATTTTTGTTACAGTAGAGTTCACATCTTTAGCATTAGAATTATTGCACCCTATAAAAAATACACTTAACATTACTGATGCTAAATAAAAACTTATTTTTTTCATAACTTCACCCCTCAGTATACATTATATCCCAACACACTCCTTTTACTTTCTTAAAAAAACCTTATTTTTATTTATAATAGCAAAAAAACTATACAAATTTCTGTATAGTTTCTCTCGCCACTTGTACTTGATTTTCATTATCAGTTATCTCTCTAAAAAAATCACTTGAATATATGTCTAACATACTCAAATGGTCTATATATTAAAAGTCTTGGTCCTGAAAACCTCATTACCTTTTTTATTTTTTCCTTCATATCTTTCTTATAGCAATGAATTGGACATTTACTACAAGATGACTTTTTATCTCCAAACTTGCAAAAACTTAATCTTTTATGAGCATATTCTAAAAGTTCCCTACAATCATCACAAAGTTCATCCTTACAATTATGGTTTTTTTCACAGTAAAGCCTAATCATTAATTCTACAATTTCTTTTTCCTTTTCTACCCTACTCATTTACATTCTCTCCTACAACCTTAATAGTCTTAATTTTAAATGTAAAATAATATAGCTTGAGCAATATAACTACTGCCATTGCAATTCTTGCATGAAAATTATTTACAAAATACATAGCTGTAAGAATCATAGTATCTGCAAATAGTAATATACATACCTTTTGTTTTAAAGTCATAGCCCTGTTATTCACAAAATTCTCTAAGTGCTTTTTGTATATTTTTGTTTCTTTAAACCACCTATCAAATTTGTCAGAACCTCTAACAAAACAAAATGATGCTAATAATAAAAATGGTGTTGTAGGTAATATCGGCAATATCACTCCAATTGCCCCTAATCCAAAAGATATTAATCCTACAATTATATAAAGCGATTTCTTTATCTTATTCATATCTATTTTTCCTTGAAGCCTAGACTCCCCCCTAGACTTCAAGGATCCTCCTTATTAAATTACTTCAGTTAACTTTTTATTTTCTAACCTTAAAGTTCTATTACATATAGAAGTTGTTGAGTTTCTATGTGTAATTAATATTATTGTTTTATCATTACAATTTTCCTTAATTGCCTTTAATATGGAACCTTCATTTAATGTATCTAAGTTACTTGTTGGCTCATCAAGAATCATTATTTCACTATCCCTTAAGAAAGCTCTAGCTAGTCCAATTCTTTGTTTTTCACCAGATGATAAATTACCACCTAATTCTCCAACCTTAGTTTCATATCCATTAGGTAGAGTTTCTATAAATTCATGTATCGATGCCTTTTTAGCTGCTTCTACTACTTCCTCTCTAGTTGCATCTAATTTAGCTACCTTTATATTCTCCTCAATTGTTTCATTGAAAAGATATGTTTCCTGACTCATTAGTGCCTCTACTTTTCTAAGTCCATATGTTGTAATATCCTTTATGTTCTTATTTCCTAAAGATATTTCTCCACTATTTGCATAGAAGAATCTCATAAGAAGCTTAACTAGTGTACTCTTACCACTTCCACTTTCACCAATTATAGCTACCTTATCTCCCTTTTTTATCTTTAAGTTAATATCTTTTAGTATTTCTTCTCTTCCTTCATAACCAAAGTTAACATTCTCATAAGAAATGTCTACATTACTAACTGCTTCTTTTCCATCAACATCTTGAACTGCAGCTTCTTCATCTAAAAGATTAAATAATCTATCTGCTGAAGCGAATGTTTGTAAAAGGTTATTTGAAAGGTTACTTAAAGCAACAACTGGTCCAAAGGATGATGCTAGTATAAATATACAAAGTATATATTGATCAATTGGAAGTGCTCCATTTTGAACAAAATCTCCTCCTACAAATACAAAGGTTAAAATTGCTATCATTATCGTTGTATCTGATAATGCTCTAATAAGACCTTCATGATACTTAATTTTCTTTTGTTTTGTATTTAGAAGTTTAGAACTTTTACTTATTTCTTCTCTTCTTTCTTCTGAAACCTTATATATAAGTACTTCCTTTAAGCCTCTTAAAGAATCTAAAAGATATGAATTAGCTTCTCCAAAAGTTTTTCTGTATTCTTCTCCAGCTTTCTTTCCATACTTTGAAGTAAAATATGGTATACAAAAACCTACTATAAAGAAGAATATTCCTCCTAATATACCTAGTGTTAGGTTAATCCAACAAAGTACTATTGTAATTATTATATTAGTTATTATTGCAATTGATATTGGTGCAATAGTGTGAGCATAAAAAACTTCTAAAAGTTCAATGTCAGCTGTAATTAAGGATACTAAATTTCCTTTACCCATTCTTTCAAGTTTTGCAGGTGCAAGCTTTCTTAGCTTAGTAAAAACCTTATCTCTTAGAATAACTAATATTTTAAATGCAATATAGTGCCCTGAAAGTTGTTCTATATATCTAAGTGGCCCTCTTAAAATTGCAAATATAATCATTATCCAAATAGCAGTTTTCATTGCTACTCCTAAGGTACTTCCAACCATTTCTCCTATGGCAACTGCACCAAATGATGTAATTCCTATAGCTGCTAAAAATCCAAGTACACCAAAAGTTATAGTTATAAACATAAAAGGTAGTAATGGCTTTAATTCAAGAATAAGCCTACTCATTATTTTAAATCCTGATCTTCTTTCCATTACATCACTCCCTTTCCTTCTAGTTCTTCTTGCATTGATACAAGATTAAAGTATTTATTCTTTTTATCCATAAGTTCTTTATGATTTCCCTCTTCAACTAAGTTACCTTTATCTAAAAGATAAATCCTATCTGCATTCTTAACATTAGCTAATCTATGAGATATAACTATTAATGTCTTATTATTTCTTAGTTTCTCTACTGAGTTCCAAATCATTTCTTCACTTTCAACATCAATATTTGAAGTTGCTTCATCTAAAATAAGTATTTCTCTATCAGACAGTATTGCACGAGCAAATGCTAATCTTTGCTTTTGTCCTCCAGATAAAAGAGAACCACCCTCTCCTACTTGTGTATCTAATCCATTATTTAATGAATCTACAAATTCTTTTAAGTTAGCTACTTCTAATGCTTCATTAATTTCTTCAACTGTAGCATCCTTTTTCCCTATTAATAGATTATCTTTTATACTTCCATTAAATATGAAACTATTTGTAGATATAATAACCATCTTTTCATATAAATCTTTCAATGGAATTCTATTTATATCAATCCCATTAACTTTAATACTTCCTTCATTAACTTTAAATGTATTTAAAAGTAGTGATGCAATGGTACTCTTACCACTTCCACTTTCCCCTACAATAGCAGTAAACTTATCCTTCTCAAACTTCATTGAAACATTATTTATTACATTTCTTTCACCATCATAGCTAAATGTTATATTATCTACTTCTATATCAGATTTATGGCTTAATTCTTTAGTAAAGTCTTCTTTTCTTTCTTCTAATTCATCAGAATCTAATAGTTTAAAGATTCTATCACAAGCTGCCATACCATTCATTGCTATATGGAAAAATGATCCTAAAAGTCTTAATGGTATAAAGAATTCTGAAGATAAAAGTATTATAATTATTGTTCCAGCTAGAGTAACTTGTCCATTATAAAATGCATTTAAGGTTATAATGCTTCCTAATGCTGCACCACCAAAAGCAACTAAATCCATAACATTTATAGAATTAAGCTGCATACTTAAAACCTTCATAGTTATTCTTCTAAAGTTTTCAGCCTCATCATTCATCTTCTTGTGTCTTTCTTCATCAATATTAAATACCTTTAAAGTTGTAAGACCTTGAAGATTTTCTAAAAAAGTATCACCTAAGTTAGCATAGTTATTCCAGTAATCCTTAAGTATTCTTTTAGCTATTTTCATTATCGCAATAATTGAAACAGGTATTAAAGGAACACACACTAAGAAAACTATAGCAGCCTTTAATGATATAAATGAAAATAGTATAAATAATGTTATTGGTGCTAGTAATGAATAGAAGAATTGAGGTAAATATCTACCAAAATAAACTTCTAATTGCTCTACACCTTCAACAGCAACTTGCACTACTGAACTAGTTGATGTTACCTTATTATAATTAAGGCCAATTCTTGTTAACTTTCCAAAAATCCCATCTCTAAGCTTTACCTTTACTCCTTCAGAAGCTTTGTGGGAAAAGTGACCGTAAGATAAGTTAGCAGCTATTCTTATTAAAATTAGCATTCCTAAGATAAATAATCTTAAAGTATTATTACCTAAGCTATCCACAGTAAAAAGCATTCCTATAAAATCTCCAACAATTAATATAATTCCTATATTACATAAAAGAGAAATCCAATTTGCCAGTACAGTTAGTACTATATATTTTTTTGACTCTTCACAATAGTTTATAAGCCTTTTATTTATCATCATAAGCATTCACCTCGTAGTTTAATTGATAATAACTTTCATTACCAAAGTAACTATACCATGATTGATAATCATTTTCAATACTTTTTTCTTATATTTCCAAAAATAGACCTATAAAAAAGAGAAATTGCATAGCAACTTCTCTTCCTAGAACTTTATTATCTTCTTATCTTTTTACCTTCTTACCTAGTACCTTGTTACCTTATTATCTCTTTTTAGCTATTTCCACCTTAAGCTTTTTCCCTTTAATAGTACTATCCTTAAGCTCCTCTAAAACTAGTTTACCTTTTCCATTAAGTATTTCTACATAAGATCCCATATCCCCAATTTCAATTATACCTATATCATCTGAGCTTACTCCTTCAATGTTTGATATTGTCCCTACAAAGTCTACAGCTCTAATTTTTTTCTTCTTACCACCATTAAAGTATAGCTTAGTAATTTCCTTATTTATATTTTTACTCTTACTTTCCTTCTTCTTAGCCTTCTTCTTTAGTACACTTTCTTCAGATTCTAAAAGTTTCTCATCTAAGAATATTTCCTCTAAACTCTTTTCTGGAATCTTAAATCCTATATATTCTTCTATATCATTTAAGAATCTATCTTCATATGGAGTTACAAATGTTATAGCCTTACCACTTTTACCTGCTCTTGCAGTTCTTCCTATTCTATGTACATAAGCTTCCTTCTCTAATGGTACATCAATATTTATTACATGAGTTATACCTTCTACATCTATTCCCCTTGCGGCAATATCTGTAGCAACTAAAATTCTAAAATCACCCTTTTTGAATTTTTCCATAGTGGATATTCTATCCTTCTGTAGCATTCCGCCATGAATTTTATCAACAGAATATCCTAAGCTTTTTAGATAATCATATTCTACATCTACATTTTCTTTAGTTCTACAGAATATAACTGCTGTTTCTGGCTTTTCCTTTGCAAGTAACATTCTTAAGTATTTTAACTTTTCCTCTCCATTTACTCTAAATAAAATATTTTCAATTCTATCAACTACCAATCCGCTACTTTCAACCTCAATATTAACTGGTCTTTTTAAATGTTTTGAGCATAATTCTCGTATCTCTTCAGGTATTGTTGCAGAGAAAAGCATAGTTACTCTTTTTTTAGGAATTCTTCTTATAATACCTTCTACTTGCCTAATAAATCCCATATTAAGCATCTCATCTGCCTCATCAATAACTAAATATTTTATATTAGATGTATTAAATGTTCCCCTATCAATATGATCTAAAACTCTTCCTGGAGTACCTATTACTATATGAGTTTTTCCTTTTAATTCTTGTGCTTGATCTTTAAATGGAGCTTTTCCATATACGCTTACTCCCTTTAGTCTCTTATATCTTCCTATATTTTTAACATCCTCACCTATTTGTATGGCTAATTCTCTGGTAGGTGAAAGTATTAGAACTTGCGGATCATTTTCTTCCCATTTTACTCTTTCACATAAAGGAATTACAAAGGCTCCTGTTTTACCAGTACCAGTTTGAGATTTTACAATTAAATCTTTATTAAACAATACCTCTGGTATTACCTTTTCTTGAACTCCAGTGGGTTCTTTATATTCTAAGGCATCTAATGCCTTAATTAATTCTTTACTCAACTTAAATTTTTCAAATGCATTAATCATGTTTTTTCTCCTTTGATTTTATAGTATTAGTCTAACCTAAAAACATAATTATTTCTATAAAAAGAGGAGTAGATATTTATTTGGCTTGTTCCATAACAGAAAGACAAATATCCACTCCTCTATACTTAAGGAAAGAAATTACTCCCTTGCATAATCCCTTAATCTAAAGCTTCCTGCTGTAAAGAATACTAAAGACATAAATATAATCACTATAGAAGGTACTATATATTGATTGTTTTGTGCTATTTTTATCATCCAAGTAAATGGTGATATAATACTTAACTTTTCAATAATCTTAGGTACATTTTCAAAACTATCTAAATTCATACTAACCATAGAAATTCCAAAACAAAGTAGCCCAAAGATTACTGTAGCTAAACTTGTAATGATTGGATTCTTAAGCCATCTTGTTACACATACTACAATGGTAGTAGATATTAAACTACATAATACAATTACTAAAATTGTTGATATTATATTATATGAATGTAAACCTACTATTTTAGAAGTAATAAGAAATGCAATTGTACTTAAAATAGCCTGTAAAAAGAATATTGATAAGAATATTCCTCCTAGAATTTCATAATCCTTATTAGCTGTAGATATAGTTCTTTTTAATACTTTCTGATTTCTTAATTTTATTATATCTTCCGTTATTACGGACCCACCAATCATCATAAAGTAGCATATCATCATTAAAGTCATAATAAATTGAGAATCATCTTCCACTATATCATCTTCTATAATTGTTTCTATATAATTAGTGCTTAATCCCTCTTTAACTTCTTCTTCAAGCTTGTTATTTATATAATTTTCTATAATTTCATCTCCGATTACAGATCCTATTTCCTCTTCTGTTTTATATACTTTTACTTCTGGTGTTCTACCAGACTTTAGAATCTCTCCAAAACCATTTTCTATAACATATATAGCTCCCACATTATTTTTTCTTAATTCACTATAATTATCCTCTGGAGTTCCTTCATATTCTTTAATTGTATATTTACTCTCTAGCTCATTTACTAATTCTTGAGAGTATGCAGAATTATCGTTGCATATTACTCCAATATGGCCACCACTCATATCATCTGGAGCCTTAGCCATACCAACTAATACAATCATAGGAAGTAAAAAAGAAATAGCCCACATTAAAGGGTTTTTTATATGTCGTTTCATATTAATAAAAATAACTCTTATTAAACGCATCTTCTTACCTCCTTAACCATACTTTCTTTTATAATTGATACTATAAAGAAAATTACTGATAACCCAAATAAAATTAATATAGAACTATTTACTCCTTTTAATGTTCCATATAGAGTAAACCAATTAACTACTTTTATAATTAAATGTGTAACAGAAAGTGATGATAGTATACTTTCTACTCCTGAGAACATTTCCATACTTGCTATTGGAATTAAAAACATTATTACCCCTACAATTTTTCCATATTTAGGACCAAATAAACTTAAAACCATCATGCTAATAGTTGACATAAATAAAGAACTTACTCCTAAAATTAATGTTAAAGAAAATATATTTCCTGTAAAATTAACCCTAGTAACTCTAAAAAATAATACATAAACACTCATAATTATAAAACAATATATAAAGTTAGTAACTAAATCACTTATTAATAAACCTAGTCTACTTGTAGGAGCTGATCTAATCTTATTAGACAAATTTACTGATTGCTTTGAATAACTTCCTTCAATTAATCCATATATAAGCATTGTTACCACAAAACCTATCATTGATGAAGACATCATTTTATATGGAGAAATGTTTTCTTCCACATCAATTATTACATTTTTTACAGCTTTATTATCCTTTAATCTTTCTAATTCTTCCTGAGATCCCCCACTAATTCCAACATACATACTCTTATGATATTTATCTAATATAACTTTTAATGTTTCAATTGCTGTATTCCTTTCATTATTATTTTTCTTTATTACAATATTTCCTTTAGTTAATGATGTTAAGTTTTTTTCATATCCTTCTTTAATGATTAAATCACAATTACTATCTTCATCACTTATAGTAATTAGTTCCTGTATCTCTTCACTCTTTAAAAAATCTATTAAACTTTGAGACATATTTGTTTTATCTTCATCCATAACACTCACTATAACCTTTTTTAATTTTAATGGATTATTATGGGTACTACTTTTCATAAATCCCATAACTCCTGCAAGTATTACAGGTAACAAAACAAAGTAGGCAATTGTAACTAAACCATTGGCGAACATCCCCTTTAAGGTTGTTTTTACATAATATAATATTCTCATTGCCACTCCCCCTTAGTCTCTTAGATTTTTTCCTGTTAATGTAAGGAATACATCTTCTAATTTAGCTTCTTCATAACTTATTTTTTTGATGACTACATTTTCTTTTTCTAAGATATTTAGAGCATTTCCAAGTTTAAAATTACTATTTATAGTTAATGTTATTAAATTTTCATTATCAAGAACTTTTAATACTCCTTCTACATTTTCTAATTTAAGTAAGGCTTCACCACTAATATTTGAAGCATTAATTATTACCTTGTTATTAGGAAAAACTGAACTTTTTATATCTTCCTTATTCCCATAAGCTATTTCCTTCCCTAAGTCAATAATAAATACTCTTTCACACAGTTCTTCAACTTCCTCCATGTAATGAGAGGTATATATAACTGTTGTTCCCCACTCTTTACATATCTTTTTAGTAAAAGTAAATATATGATTTCTAGACTGCGGGTCTACCCCAACAGTTGGTTCATCCATAATTAAAACCTTAGGATGATGCATTATAGCTGTAGCTATATTTAATCTTCTCTTCATTCCTCCAGAAAATTTCTTAACTTTTTGCTTCCTCTTATCTTCAAGTCCTGTTACCTCTAAAGCTTCTTTAATTCTTTCCTTTAGAAGTTTTCCTTTTAATCCATATAAAGCCCCAAAAAACTCTAAATTGTCATAAGCACTTAATTCTTCTAATAGAGCTATATCTTGAGGTACATATCCTATATTAGCTTTAGCTTTAAGGCTTTCTTTTACTATGTCATACCCACAAATCTTAATTTTCCCACTATCTGGCACCAAAAGGGTTGTCATTATATTAATTAAAGTAGATTTACCAGCTCCATTAGGCCCTATAAATCCAAATATTTCTCCTTCATTAACCTTAAAGCTAACATTATCTAAAACTAATTTATCATTAAATCTCTTAGTTATATTTTTAATTTCTATTATTCCCATAAAAAATACCTCCTTAAATTTCCTAATACTATAATAGAAAATCTAGGAGGTTTTATCTATATATAAAAGTCACTATTTATATGACTTAAGTCATTATTCCATTTTTAAATGCGAATATAGCAATTTGAGTTCTATCTCTTAACTCTAATTTTGATAGTATACTAGTTATATTATTTTTTATTGTTCCTTCTGATAAAAATAATTCCTCTGCTATTTCTTTATTGCTTAATCCCCTTGCTATTCCTTCAATAATATTTATTTCCTTTTCAGAAAGTCTATATCTTTCTATATCCTTATTCTTTATTATTGAAGATTTTAATATCATTTGGGATGCCACATCTGGATGAACTACCATATTCCCTTTATAAGCAGTCTTTACCCCTTCATAAATAACATCATAAGAACTATCTTTTAACATATATCCAAAAGCACCATATTTAAGAGCTTCATCTATATATTCCTTATCTTTAAATGTTGTAAGTATGATAACTTTTATCTTATTAAATTGATCCTTAATAAGTCTTGTCCCCATTACTCCATCGCAATCTTTCATTCTTATATCCATAAGTACTATATCAATCTCTTTGTATTTACATATTTCTAATGCCTTAAACCCATTTTCACAAGTATCTACAACTTCAATATCCTCAAAAGTAGAAAGCATTATCTTAAGTCCATCTCTAATTAACTTTTCATCATCTACTATTAAAAGTTTTATTTTTTCCATCCCCTATATCTCCTTTTCCTTAGGAATTGTAATTTTTACAAAGAATCCATTACCTATGGATGATTTAATATCTACTAATCCATTCATTTCATTAACTCTTTCTCTTATACTCTTTAATCCAACTCCACTTTCTTGAATTTTATCAGTTCCTTCGCCATTATCTTTAAACGATATTACAAAATCATCTTCAGTAAAATTCATAATTATATTTACTACAGTAGCCTTCCCATGCCTTAATGCATTAGATAAAACTTCTTGTGTTATTCTGTATAAGTTACTTACTTGCTTAGTAGATAGATTCCACTCCCCTTTAGAAACTATAACCTTAACATCTACACCTGACATCTTCTTAAAGTTTTTACAAACTTCTTGTATTCTTAAGACTCCTTGATAGTTATCATATTCATCTGGTTTTAATTCTTTAACAGCCTTCTTTACATCTTGAAAACTTTCATTTATAAATTCTCTCAAATTTCCTGCCATTTTCCCAAGACTACTTTTCTCTTTTTTCCCCATAGCCTCCATAGCAGATAATTGTATCATAGCTGTAGACAATGCATGTCCTACACTATCATGTATTTCTCTAGATATTCTATTTCTTTCTTTTAGCAAGGTTATTTCTTCTATAGACTGTACATATCCTTCCAATTCATTGTTAGCTTCTATCAATTTTTCTTCTGAAACTCTTAATTTGTCATAAAGCTTTTGTGCTTCTAGTTTTGTTGAATAAAGACGTTCAATATAATTTAGAAGTATAATAAACACTCCTAAAATAAATAAATTAACCATACCACTTTCAAAGGATTGATTAAATTTTTCTGTAATTCCTATTAGTGCAGAGACTATAATAAATCCCCTCTTAATGTAAATATTTTTTAATGTAAATACATCAATTATTGCACCTATTAAGTAAAAAAGTATCCATCCCCCAAAATTCAATTGAGCAATAGGAATTAGTATAAACTCTAGTGCTATGGATATAATTTTTATTTTTTCATTTTCAATAAAAAATACCCTAAGATTATTATTGATAATAATTAGTAAAATAAAAATCAAGCTAAATAAGCTGGCATTTCCACTTTCACAAAACAATTGATAAATTAAAAATATAAATACTATATATCTTACACTTAATAACTCTTTACTCTTATTCATAAAATTCTCCATACTATATATGTTTTACCTATATAATACTATAGTTTTATAAAATAAGAAAAGAAGAAGCTACAAAATATAGCTTCTTCTTATTAATTTATATTACTAAATATATCATATAAATTTAGAATTCCATATCCCCATTGTGCATTAGGGTATATATCCCCTTTTCTTTTTTGTGTTCCCCTAGCAATAAAAGTTTTTATACTTTGAGTAGACATATATGGATAATTTCTTCTAACTATTCCCCACTCCATCAATAAAGCACATGTGCCAGCAGCCATAGCTGCTGCAACACTTGTTCCATTTATAATATTTATTTTATTATTTAACCCTATTGCTACTGCATTCTTACTACCTGCAGCTATATCAATTCTATCAACAAAGTCATCTCTAAATGCAACACCAGAATAACCTAATATATTAAAATTATCTTGATCATAACCAGCAGCAGTAATAGTTTCAGTAGAATCTCCCGGTATTGTTATAGTTCCATATATATCACTATTTAAAAATCTTGTTTTTGGATTTATTAAAGCCCTTTGAGGAATCCATGCATTTATAGTAGAATTTTTCCCCTTTTCTAATGTAGTTCTGACTTTCCATATCCCAGGTCTGATATTATGCATAGCTATTCTTATCAACTGATCTCCAGTAAAAACTTCCGGAACAAATTCTGTATAAAAAATATGAGTTTCCTCTAACACAAATGAAATTTCTTCAGCAAATTCTATACTTCCAGAAGTACTTAAAACACCTGACTCTTCTCCAGAAGGTGATATTACATTTACATCAACTACATCCGGAACATTAACCCATATATCTAATATTATATTTTTATCTTCCTCTGATATATTAAGCTCAATAACTTCACTATCTCCTACATTCTCAATAACTGATAGAGAATGACCTCCTGCATCTCCCTCATTTCCTGTTCCAGTAACTATTACTATTCCAACATTACTAGCTATAGTTTTTATATATTTGTCTAATATAGAATTTCCTTTATGGTTACCAGAATTACTTTCAATAGGTAATAAAATAACCATGGGCTTAGAATTAGCCAGAGTATAATCCTTTAAATATTCTAAAGCTGGAAATATTGTAGCTAAATTATAAACTGGTACTTTAATGTTGAATCTTTTTTTTAAAGCCATATCTTCATTTAATTTTATTATCCCATACCTACACTTTGAAGCTATTCCATATACTTGATTTTTATTATAATCCATTCCTCCAACTAATGATGCCATATGAGTTCCATGTCCAACTTCGTCTCTGCTTGGAACTATATCATATGGATTTTCACCATTTCTATATGCATTAATAGCTTTATTAATATCATTCGATGTATATATAGTCCCATAAGGGATATTATTATTTTCATTCCCTTTTGTATTTACTCCTTGATCCCAAATAAACTCAATTCTAGTTTTTCCTGTTTCATCCATAAAAATATTATTTAGATAATCTATTCCTGTATCAATAATACCAACAATAACCCCTTCTCCTTTTAAGTTAATAGAGTCACTGCCTTGAATATATTCAAAATCTGTTGCTTCTAATGGAGTAATTTCTTGCAATGTATATGGCTCAAGAATTTTAAAAAACGATATACTATCGAAATCTCTATTATTTCTAATAATTAAATTTTTAATATATCTAAATTCATTGCTAAGTCCCATCTCAACATTTATAACTGTAAGAATAGCATATTTATCATTAATTTTACTTACGTACAATCCTGGAACACCTTTTAAATCTAATTCAATATCACCTTCATATTGAATTAGATATTTATTATAATCACTGCTTGTATAAATAAATTCTGGAATATAATCAGATTTTTTCAATTAAACAAATCTCCTCTCTTTTCAAAAGTGTCGTATATCCCCTTATCCATTACCACAATGATCTGTTGTCTATTGTTATTATACTTACAACCACGCTCTAACCTATATACTCCACCAATAAACTCAAATGTATTTTTTATATTTAAATATCCAAAACCAGTTTCTCTATTAGGATAATTCTCATTACTCTTTCTATTGGCTCCATAAATCAAGTAACTTCTTACTTTAGATGAGAACATTTGAAGATCATTTTTATTTACTATCCCCCATTGAAGTATCAATGCACATACACCTGCAACAACTGCTGTAGCAACAGAACTACCACTTACTGCTTGTATATTATCTCCTGGTGTTGTAGCTAATATATTAACTCCTCCTGTAGTTATATCAGGATTAATTATCCCATCAACATTATATCCTCTTCCTGATTCCGACACTAAGGTATCATTATTACTATTATAATAAGCTACAGTCACCACATTTACAGCTGTAGATGGAATTGTTAAGGTGTTATATGGATTGGGTTTTAAAAACTTTGTCCCTTTTGGTAATAGCTTACTTGGATATAGCCAAATATGAAATGTACCATTTAAAACATAATCTCCTCTTAATTTAATACTCCATATTCCTTTTTTTATATTATCAAATCTAAGCATTATAACCTGATTTCCAGTATATATATCAGGATCATAGTAATTAACTCTAAGTGATGTATTTATAAGTATATACCTTACTATTTTCTCTTTATTAACTTGAGAATTTATATATTTAGATTCTTCACCAGATGGCGATATAACATTGATAGCCATTTTGTTAGGTCTTGACACCCAAACAAGCACAGTAAAATACTTCATTTCTTTTGCTATACTTAATTCTATTTTATTTTCTTCTCCTATATATTTAATTGTATCTGAATAATGCCCATCACTAGATCCTTCATTTCCTGTTCCTGCTACAATTACTATACCTCTTCTATCTGATATATTTGTTAAGTACCTAGATATAATATTATTAGCATTATGGGCTCCTATAGTAGTCCCAACTCCTATAAAAATTATTATTGGTTTCTTTATTTTTTGAGCGTATGTATTTAAGAACTCAATTCCAGCCAATACCTCACCGGAATTGTAAACTGGAACTACAGGGACTCCATTCTCTCTTAATCGTTTTTGGAAATTAGGAGAGGGTACTAATTTTACTACTGCATAATTGCAATTATTAGCAATCCCCCTTATCTCGCTCTTATATCCCCTTGCGCCAATTATTCCGGCCATCTTAGTTCCATGTCCATTTTCATCTCTACTTGGAACTATATCATATGGGTTTTCTCCACTTTTACTTTTTTGAATAGCTTGATTTATATCATTATTGGAAAATTCTCTTCCCACATAATAATTTGAATTTTCAACTTGAATTGTCTGATCCCATATAACTTCTATTCTAGAGGTACCATCCTCCCTAATAAATTCTGGATTTAAATAATCAATACCTGAGTCTATAATTCCAACTAAAACTCCAGTTCCATCTAAATTTAAATAAGGATTCACTTTAATTGAACTTATTTCATCAATTGATTCTGGTGAAATATCCTGCAATACATAGGCACTTCTTACTTCTATATAAATAATAGCTGGTACATCTACCTTTAATCTTTCTATATTTTCCTCATTTACAGAAACTACAGCTAAAGTATCCGTAATTGTATTACCATATGCATAATCCACTTTATCTATTTGTTCTTTAAATGCTCCTCTATATTCTACTAAGTACCCCTCAGTATTTTCATCTAAGTATGGATTATAATAATTAACTCTTATATTCATCCCCCTTTACTTTGCATTCTGTTCATCATATATAACTATTCAAATTATATTAATTAAAAACTCTTATTATTCTACAATAAAATAAAGAGTTACTACAAAACTAATACTAGTTTTTGTAACAACTCTTTAATGAAACTATATTATTTTAACTTTTTTAATAACTCTTCTATATCTAATCCATGAACCATACAAGCCTCTTGTAATGTTTCTCCTTGAGAAGCTGGACATCCAAGACAATGCATTCCTGCAGACATTAATATACTTTCTGCATTTGGATTTATTTTCAATATATCAGCAATTATTGTATCTTTTGTAATTTCAGCAATTTCTACACTTTCAGGGAAGAACATATTCATATCTTCCTCTACTGTTGAAATTCCACCAATTCCAAAATTCTCAACTAACACATTTGCTACATTTGGAGAAAGGAATGCAGGTAATGTTGGCCCTAAGTGAATTTCTTTTACTCCAAGATATAATAATGATAGTAATACAATTACAGCTTTTTGCTCATACCAAGCTATGTTGTAAACAATTGGTAGTTCATTGATATCAGCTAGTTCAAATACTTCTTTCAACTTAAGAGCAATTAATGCTAATGAATAAGAGTCATTACATTGACCAGCATCTAATACTCTTGGAATACCACCAATATCTCCTAAGTTTAATTTATTATATTTATATTTTGCACAACCTGCAGTTAAAATAACTGTGTCCATTGGAAGTGCTTTTGCAAAATCAGTATAGTAGTTTCTCTTAGAAGCTCTACCGTCACAACCAGCCATAACTACAAATTTCTTGATTGCTCCTGATTTTACTGCTTCTACTACAGTATCAGCAAGTGCAAATACTTGTTCATGAGCAAATCCACCTATGATTTCACCTGTTTCAATTTCAGTTGGAGCTGCACATGTTTTTGCTAATTCTATTATTTCAGAGAAATCTTTCTTAGATCCAGATTCACCTTCGATGTGCTTACATCCTGCAAAACCTGCTGCACCTGTTGTAAACATTCTATCTTTATAAGATTCCTTTGGAGGAACAATACAGTTTGTTGTCATTAAGATTGGTCCGTTAAATGATTCAAACTCTTCTTTTTGTTTCCACCAAGCATTACCATAGTTACCTACTAAATGAGAGTATTTCTTTAATTGTGGATAATAATGTGCTGGTAACATTTCGGAGTGAGTATATACATCTACTCCTGTGCCTTCTGTTTGAATTAATAACTGTTCAATATCTGCTAAATCGTGACCGGATACTAATATACCAGGATTTTTACCAACACCTATATTTACTTTTGTAATTTCAGGATTACCATAGGTAGATGTGTTGGCCTTATCAAGTAATGCCATTCCATCTACTCCCACTTTACCTGTTTCTAATGTTAATGCTACTAATTCATCTACTGTTAAGGAATCATCTAATAATTTTGATAATGTTTCTTGCATAAATGCATCTATTTCTTCATTATCATATCCTAATGCATTTGCATGCTTAGAATAAGCAGATAATCCTTTTAATCCGTAAGTTATTAATTCTCTTAACGAACGAATATCTTCATCCTTAGTTGCTAACACACCAACTTCTTCAGATTCTGCTTTTTCCTTTAACATTGCATTTACTTCTTTACCATCATTGTTCACTAAAACTATATTTTTAAGTGTATTTAAAAAGCCATTATTTTCATTTTCTTTTAAATCCCAAGTTGCTGCTTCAGATAATCCTTCTTTATTTGAAAGCTTTTCTAACAATTCATTTTTCTTTAAAAGTGTTTCTTTTACTCTTTCATAAAATACTTCATCATCAAAATTTGCATTTGTAATTGTTGTAAATAAATTTAAAGTTACATAATGATTTATATCCTTAGATACTTCTTTCCCTTCTTTACGTAATCTTGTTGTAACTTCTGACAAACCTTTTGTTACATATATTAATAAATCTTGCATATTGGCTAAATCAGCACTTTTACCACATACACCAACTTTTGTACATCCTTTATTTTGAGCAGTTTCTTGACATTGCATACAGAACATATTTTGATTCATATTCTTATCTCCTTTACTTATGTATTTATTATCTGAGTTAATAATACATTTAAATAAAAAATGAGTCTGTAACAAACGTTACAAACTCATTTTTTTATTTAAAAAGCTCCTCTTCTAATGCCTCTAAATTCAATATATTTATTGATGCTCTATCAAATTCTATTAATTTATCTTCTCTTAATTTTATTAATTCTCTTGAAAGTGATGGTCTTGGAATTCCTAAATATGATGCTATATCCTCTTTACTGCTCTTTAATTTAATAAGCTCACTTTGCTGATTTTTTTGTAATTCCAATATAAAATTTATCACTTTTTCTCTTACACTTTTAAATGCTAAACTTTTTACTTTATTATTTAACATAAAAACTTTATCACTTAGTAATGATACAAAGTTCTCTAGTATTCTTTCTTCTCTTACACATAACCTTAATATTTCATTCTTATTAACAAATAAAATTTTACTATCTGTTGTGGACATAATCGTAGCTGGATATGTACTCTCTTTTGAAAAAACTAAAGCTTCTCCAAAGACATCACCACACCTTAATCTCTTTACAATTATACTGTTACCACTTGGATAAATTCTTTGTATTTCTATAACTCCATCTAAAATTAATCCTATGCAACTACACTCTTCTTCCTCATTTGCAATTACACTGCCTCTTTTATATTCTTCAAAGGAATATTTAACAGATTCTAATATTTTCCCTATTTCTTCTGATTTTAGTCCAATAAAAAATTCATTCTTCTCAAGTAAATCTATATTCAATATATCACTCCTACAAATAATTATTCTTTTTTAATAAAGACAATTTCAAGTTTTTCCTTTATAATATCATTATATAAAACAAAGGAGGAATTTGAAATGGGTTGTGGATGTTTAACAAAAGCTAATAATGGTGATGATGGAAAAGCCATCGTTGATTTAGTAAGAAGTAAGGGTAAAGAAAATTTCCCTTTAAGATATCTTTATAAAATAGACTGCTCATGTGGTAGTACATTTACAATGAAAACCTTAGTAGATAAATGTGTAAATTGTAACATGACATATGGTGTTACACCATGTGGACAAAACGACAAAAATAATGTTAAGCCAGCTGGTATTAACTATTAAAAAAATCATAAATTTAATATCCTATGCATAAAAAAGATGAGGAAGTTACCTCATCTTTTTATTTATCTTATTTCTACAGTTTCCTCATATTCAACATGTGGATTTCTATCTACTATATTTCTTAGAACAAACACTTGAATAAATGCAACTATAACATCCATAATTACATGTTGTTTAATAAATAGTGTAGATAAAATAATTAAATAGCCTACAACAATTACTGTTGATTTTAAAATCCTATTTTCTGAAACTCTACAAACCCATATACTGCAAATTAATGCCAAGGCTACATGAAGGCTTGGACAACAATTCACCGGTCTATCATTTGCATATATATTTCTTATCATATTTGAAAACATATCATCCCCAACAATAATTGGACGACTTACACTAGTTTGAAAAAATATAAATATTATTAAAGCTGACAACATAGTCAACACTATACACTTAGCAAACTTATAAAATTCCTCATTATTTTTTGTATAAATATATATGAATGAGAATAAAACAAGTGCATACCACATATAGTATGGAATTACAAAATACTTAATAAGAGGTATTTTACTATCCAACGTCGTTGCTAATGATACACTTTGTATATTTAATCCATTTACAAGCTCATAACCTATTATAGTAAGTAAATATGATATTACTAAAAATATAGCTTTTCTATCTTTTATAAATCTTTTTGCTATATCCTTGACCATATACTATTCGCCCCCTCAGAAGACATAATAATTAAAACCTTTACCCTTAATAATTATATCACTACTCCTTAATTTGTTTTCTTAATTTTATATTAATATTTCTTTAGTTATGTATATCTGATAAAATTTAATTAATTATTTAAACTTAGGAGGATTTATGAAAGTTGGAATTATTGGAATAGGTGACATATGTAAAAAAGCTTATCTTCCCCTTATAACATTGGTGAAAGATTTGGAAATTGTATTGTGTACAAGAAATATATCTACATTAGAAGAAACTAAATTAAAATATAAAATAAATAAAGCAGTTTCTAGTGTAGATAATTTAATTAATGAAGGAATAGACTGTGCTTTTATTCATAGCTCTACAGATTCACACTATGATATTTGCAAAAAACTTTTATCTAATGGAATTCATGTTTATGTAGATAAACCTATAAGTTATAACTTAGATGAAGCCTTAGAATTAAAAGACCTAGCTATGAAAAATAATTTAATCCTTAGGATAGGTTTCAATAGACGTTTTGCTCCCATGATAAGTTCCCTAAAAAGCTTAGGAGAAGCAAATATAGTACTAATTCAAAAAAACAGAATAAATTTACCTGGAGAACCAAGAGTCTTTGTATATGATGATTTTATCCACGTTGTTGATACTCTAAGATTTTTAATGAATGATGCTTATGATAATTTCACTGTAGATACAAGAATTGAGGATAATTTATTACAAAGCATTACTTTAAAACTATCTAATTCTAAAACTACAGCTATTGGTATAATGAATAGAATAAATGGAACAACTGAGGAGATAGTTGAATATATGTCTCCTGGTAAAAAAGCCATTGTTCGAAATTTAACTCATACAACTCTTATTGAAAACAACTGCACTTCACTAAAAGAGTTCAGCGACTGGGAAAACACTCTTCATAAGAGAGGTTTTAATTCAATTATTTCATCATTTATTAATGATGTTAAAACTAATAGTCTGAATTATGATATGCTGGAAGACTCAATAATTACACATAAACTTTGCGAAGAAATATTAAAAGAAATCCCTAGAAACTAATCTAGGGATTTCGCTTTTAGTTATCTTTAATAAAGATAATATATCAACCCCATTATTATTTTCTTATTACACCAATTGCTTTTCCTAAAATATAAAATTCTTCATCTGGTGTAACAACGATAGGCTCATACTCATCATTTTCTGGCAATAAAGTTATTGTAGTCTTAGTTAAACTTAATGTTTTTAATGTTGCACTTCCCTCTATATTTACTGCTACTATATCTCCATTCATAGGAGCTTGTGTTTGCTCAATTACAACAAGATCACCATCATTTATGTTGGCCTTTATCATAGAGTTTCCCTTTACCTTTAATATAAACTTCTTGTTTCCACCCTTAACCCAATACTTAGGTAAATTAAAAGTATCTTGTTGCTCTGGAGATATAAGAATTGGTTCTCCTGCTGCTATATTATTAAAAACAGGAATTTGTTCTAATTCATCATCAGAGTACTTTTCATCTAGTTCTCCTAATATCTTTTCCTCAAAACCTGTATTTTCAATAGAAAAATGGAAGTTTCTTCTATGTTTTAAATCAAAGAACTTATATTTTTCTTTTATATTAAACTCTTCATTAACTGCTTGTCTATTGTTCTTTTCTACTACATCTACCTTAAAATTATATATTTTTTTATTATTACCAAATACCTTCTTAGCATAAACTCTTCCCTTTTTTACAAGTTCAGAATAAATATTCTCTCCCTTATCTACATCAATTCCTAATGTAATTGTCCCATAAGACTTGTCCTTATATAAAGCTAATAAAAACTCTAACTCTAATTTAGATAGCCCCTCTACATTATCTACAAAAAGATGAACATATCCACTATCTTCTTTCCTTATATTTTCAATAGCTAGTCTTATTCTATCCTCTTCATCCACTAATCCCTTTTCTTTAAGAATTCTATTATAGTAGCTATATAAAATGAACATTTCTGCCCTTGATGGAGAATTCTTTCTTAGCTTTAATGGACCTCCCATTAAAGTCATAAACTCTTCAGCCTTCTTTATATTATTATTCTTCATATACTTTATTTCATTTAAAATTAAATATAAATTATCACTATTTAACTTATTGCATCTTTTAAAGCATCCTATTTTTATTCCATCTTTAAGGATTTCTAATCTCTCATTTTGCTTTGCTAAAACAGAACCATCAGAGTACTTTAATATAAGCTCATTTAATGTAATAAACTCAGGCTCCACATCCGATGATAATAGTGATATATATTTATAATTATTATTAAATTTAACTTTATTAAATCTACTTTCTATTTTATCTAATAGCCCTTTTTCCTTTTGAACAAATAAAATTTTATCCTCTTTTTCAAAGGCAAAATTATTAACTAAATTTAATATTCTATGTAAAAACGCTTCAGTTTTTCCTGTATTACTTCTTCCTTTAACTATATTATTTTTGCAAGGTTTTCCCTCTATAAATTTATTTTGTATATTAAGTAATTTCATATATTCTGTCCTCTTCTAAAAAAATCTTATACTTATATAATAAAGGAAAATGATTATCTTTTCAAAATTATTTTCACTAGAAAAAAACTTAATTTTTTCCACTCTTATTACTCTTTTCTTTCTCTTAATGAAAAAATACTTCCTAAGAAAATAGTTAAACAAATAATACTCGTAATAGAGATTACTATAGCCATAAACTTAGCCAAGTTAGATACAGGGCTTATATCGCCAAAACCTATTGTTGTGAAGGTTACTATAGTATAATAAAACAAATCAAAATTATTAGGATTTGAAGAAAAAGCTCCTTTATCTATTATATTAGTTAAAGAAACCCCTAAAAATAAGTTTATAACTATCATAGTAACTATAGACATAGCTGCAATAAATACTTGAAAAAATCCCCCTCTATCCTTACTGTCAAACTTTATATACCTTGGATTTCTCATTATTTTTAGTAACAACTTCATATTTAAAAAGTAGCTTATTATAATTCCCAATACACCAGATAAAGTATATTTATTTAATTCATTTGGAAAAACTATAAGTATCATCACATAAGAAGATGTTATAAAATAGGTAAGTAAGAAATCTCCCTTTATACTCTTATCAATTCCCATACTCATATACCTATGAAGATTAGAACTCAATAAAAGTATATATCCCATTAAATAGTGCACGATTATAACCCCTACTATAATAACAATAGTTTTCAAAATCATGTCTACTTCAATAGAAAAATGTACTTTAATATACTTTAACACAATAGTATATATAGAAAGTAAATTAAATATCTCTGTAATAATTATCATTCCACCTTGAGTTATCCTTACAAGAAAATCCCCCTCTGTCCATAGACTTTTATAAGTAATATTAATTCTCTTAATTCCATACTTAAAATATTCTTTTGTTCTATCCACACTATCAAAAGCCGTTAAAATAAATATAATTATTGTTAATATAGTAATTATTATAATCATACGCCTCACCTCCATGTGCTAAGTTACACATGATATAATATGTGGGGATATATTAAAATATTTCTTTAATATGTTTTATCATCTTTTCTTTGTTATCTTCATATTGCTTTTTTCTATTTCCATTTGCACCGGAAGGATGAGGAAATCCTTTTAAAACATAGTCTTCATCTATTCTTCCTTCTTTTATAAATTTATCTAACACTTCTTCTACAGCTTTTCCTAGTGGAATAATTAAAACATTTTCTAAATTAGAAAGTTCATCTAGAAAAATACTATCTATATAGTTCATCAGAATTGAAGTTTTTAGAATCTTTGGGGTGTGCCCTGTATAATTCTTACCATCTATAAAAACTGAATAAGGTATAAGTGAAATTGTATGTAGAAGATAGTCTTTATTCTTAAAAAGTTCACTGCAACTATTTATTCCTAATGCATCATTTAAATATATTCCATCTAACATACTTATTATATTATTTCTTAGACTACCACTAAATCTAGCTGCAACCTTGCAATTATAACTTATTTCATCAATAGATAATCCCTTTTCTATTCCTTTTCTTGCTTCTACAATTGCTGCATTCATCTGTTGAAATCCTGGTGTTATGCCTACAATAAATACCTTAGCCTTTGGGTTTATGTATTCATTATGAGGAGCATAGTATATTTCAACCTTTCCTTCTTTTTGAATTAAGAAATCATTTATTAATAACTCTTCTTTCGAATATTTGTTTTTAATTGGTAACTCTTTTATAGCCTCAATATAGTCTTTTAAAAATTCTCTCATATGTTATCCTCCTATTGTCTATGCTCTTTAATAATATAATTTCCATTAACTAAAAAAGCATTTATAAAATTAAAATAATATTATGTAACATATTATTTGGTATAGAATAATATGTATTATAGATTTAGATTTAAATTTAACTTCATTAATAATAAAATATTTTAATATTTTCCAATTAGTTTCTCCAACATCTAATACTCTCAAGATTTTTGTGGGATAAATATAAATTATCCCACCTTTAATAATCATGTATATGTTTACAAAGTGTATAATCTTATGATACTCTACTTATACAAACATCATCGAGGGGGACTTATATATGAAACTTATTGTAAACGGGGATGACTTTGGTTATAGTATTGGGCAAAATTTAGGTATTTTAGAATGTTTTAAAAATGGGATTATGACATCTACTTCATTAATGGTAAACATGCCTGGATTTAATCATGCTATTGAATTAATGAAAAACAACAGCGAATTAAAGGTAGGAATTCATTTAGTTATGACTGTTGGTAGTCCAATTTCTACAGGACTTAAGGCAATAGTAAACAATAATGGTATATTTGATAGAGATATGACTAAAATTGAAACTGCTAATATTAAAGAAATAAGAAAGGAATATAGAGCTCAAGTAGATAAATTCTTATCAACAGGATTTACTCCAGCTCATATAGATTTTCATTACGCTGTAACTAATGAACAATACCAAGTTGCTATGGAAATAGCTAAAGAACTAAATATTCCTGTAAGAGGAATGGATAAAGTTTGGGAAGATATACTTGATAAAAACAATATTAAACACTCTAGAAACTTTAACTGTGACTTTTATAATGAAGGTGTATCTTTAGAAAATCTAATTTCAATTCTTGAAAATAATCTAGATAAGGACTATATAGAGTTAATGAGCCATCCAGCTTATATTGATTCAACTATCCTTAGAAATAGTAGCTATAATATAAAAAGAGCTTTTGAACTGGAAATCCTTACAAGCAATGAAATAAAAGAATACATAAAAAATAATGATAATATAGAATTGATTTCTTATAAAGATTTATAAGAAACATAAAAAACTGCCCTAAGGCAGTTTTTTATGTTTCTTAATTACTATTATTCTCTAAGTAAATTATGAATCACTTGTGTAGCATCCATATATTTAGCTATAGACTTACCACTGTGTAATCTATTAACTATTCTAGCTAAGAATTCTGACATATCTACTCTTTCAAACCATTTAGCTTCTAGTAATTGTTCTGGTATATATGTTAAGTTAGTTGAATAAATCTTTGATATAGTACCATCTTCATAATACTTATTGAACTTCTCTAAACCTTCTGTAAAGAAAGCAAATGTAGCAGCTACATATACATTTCTAGCATTTCTCTTCTTTAACTCTCTAGCTATATCAAGAACAGATTCTCCTGAAGCTATCATATCATCAACTATTAATACGTCTTTTCCTGCAACATCTCTTCCCATATATTCATGTTGAACTATTGGATTCTTTCCATTTATAACAGTTGAATGGTCTCTTCTCTTATAGAATAAACCTACATCTACACCTAATACACTTGAATAATAAATTGCTCTATCCATAGCTCCTGTATCAGGACTTATAACTAATAACTTTTCTTTATCTAATTCTAAATCCTTTTCCTGTGATACAAGTGTTTTAACTATATCATATGTAGGATAGAAGTTTTCAAATGATAATAAAGGTACTGCATTTTGAATATTAGGGTCATGAACGTCAAATGTAATTATTTCATCTACCCCTAATCTTTCAAGTTCTTGAAGTGCTAAAGCACAATCTAAAGATTCTCTTCCCTTTCTTCTATGTTGTCTTGATTCATAAAGTAATGGCATGATCACTGTTATTCTTGCAGCCTTACCTCTTATTGCAGCAACAGTTCTCTTGATATCTTGGAAATGTTCATCTGGTCCCATATGATGTTCAAAACCGAACATTTTATATGTACAACTATAATTCCCAATATCACATAAAATATAAATATCTTTACCTCTTACAGTTTCAGATATCTTAACTTTACCTTCACCATTAGCAAATCTCACTTCATTTAAAGGTATAATATAAGAATCTTTGTTATCTCTCGCTTCTTGTATAAACTTATTTACAGCATCTCCTAGTTCCACACAACTTCTAAGGGCTATTATGCCAAGATCATGATTCAATTCACTCATTGATTTCTCTCCTTTTTATTAAAATCCCAAATATATTATATATCAAAAAATGTTGTAATGGAAATAATTATACACGAAATTTTGACAAATTATCCTACAATAACTCCAAATCCCAACACAACTATAGCTAATACCCCAATCATTATCATTAATGGTAGTATAAATTTCAACCATTTATCATAGGTTATATTAACCATAGCTAGCGAAGCTAATATTAATCCTGTAGGAGTTATAAATCCCATTAACCCTTGCCCAAATTCATAGGCTGAAACAATTATATCCCTGTTCACTCCCACAATGTCTGCAAGAGGTGCCATTATTGGTATAGATAATACTGCAAGTCCTGATGAAGAAGCTATAAAAAATCCTAAAATGATATAAATAAAGAAAATTACAGTTGAAAATACTACCCCACTCATACCTGAAATTCCCTTACTTAAATAAAATAAAATGGTATCACTAATCATCCCTTTTTCCATAATTATAGTTACTCCACGTGCTAATCCAATAATTAATGCTACTCCTAATAAATCTGAAGCTCCTATTACAAATTCATTTACAAACTCTTTTTCCTTTAATCCAGCAAATAAATACATAATAAAAGTTACACCTAAAAATAAGGCAGTCATTTCCTCAAACCACCATCCTAGTTCTTTTACACCATAAATCATAATTCCAAAGGACAGTACAAATATTATAAGCATAGCTTTTCTACCTAAAGTAAATTTAGGAGCCTCTTCTTTACTACTAATGAAATATTGTTTATCTATTTCTTCCTTCTGGCTATGTATTAGTGATTTACTTGGATCCTTCTTTACCTTTTCTGAATATCTAATTACATATATAGTACATGTTAATAATCCTAAAACAAGTAAAGCAATCCTTACAAAGATTCCATCTGTAAAATTTATTCCTGCTGTATTTGATGCTATTACTGTTGCAAAAGGATTTACTGTAGAAGCCATAGAGCCCATAGCAGACCCTAAATATACAGCTGCAATAGCTACTAGTGCATCATATCCTGCTGCCAAAAAAACTGGTATAACTATTGGATAAAAAGCTATTATCTCCTCTGCCAATCCAAATGTGGTACCACCAATACCTATTAGAATTGTAATAAGAACAATTAGCCACTTTTCTTTTCCCTCTAGTATTTTTGAAAGACTATTAATACCTGCTGTAAATGCTCCAGACTTATTTACTACCCCTACAATGCCTCCTATAACTAAGACAAATGTAATAATATCTATAGAGTCATATAACCCTTCAACTGGAGCTTTAAAAAATGATACTATTCCATTAGTTATAGATTTATTTTCCTTTTCTAGTCCTTTATAGCTTCCTGGAATAGCTACTGGCTTTGTTATTGATCCATACTTGAACATTCCTATATTAATCTTTATACCAAGTTCATCTAAGGTCTCTTGTGTACCTTCTAACTCTATCTGCTCCCCAAAAGGATTCTCAACTACAAATTTTCCACCCTCCATAATATAACTTAAAGTACTGTACTTTCCTGAAGGTATTAAGTATGTTAATAAAAGAACAATTAGCATTACAACCAATATAACTGTATATGCTGTTGGAAATAAAAACTTCTTTTTCCTCTTCATAAAATCACCTTTTCTTTTGTTTAATATTCACATATATTATGTACAAAAAAACAGGTTCATATTTATGAACCTGTTAGTCATCACTACATACACAAAATGAATGTTGAAGTGCTACATATTCCTCTTTTGATAAACTTTTTAGATAATCATCAAAATGATTCTCGGAGCAAAAATTTCCTATTTTGTTCGAAAAGTAATCTCCCTTCAATTTCTTATTGCAATATAAACACTTTTTCATTCTACTTCCTCCATATTGTTTTTTCTTTTATTTTCTACATTATAAAAACAAGTATTCACTATTAAATTTGAATTATCTATGTAAACAAACTCAAACATTACGCTTGAGTTTGTTACAATTCCTTTTCCATAACTATCAGGTTCCAATACTTTTCATCTGTTTTTTTATTAATACATCTATCAACCTCTATAAATTGAAGGCTCTTCCAAAATATTTGACTTATAGTATTTTCTTTTATACAAGCTAATTTTATTCTTTTTAATCCTTTTTTCCTAGAACACCTAATTAAAGAATTCACAATATTTTTACCTATTCCTAAACGATGATATTCTCCATGAATCATAAATAAACCAATAAAAACTACCTCTCTTTTTGGATATCCTTCAATTAAATCCATCACTGCCAAAAGTTTTCCATCATGAAAAAATCCAATGTATTGTTTTTGATTTCTTCTAGTATTGGGTGGAATTTCTATCAAATCATTTATACACTCTTCATATCTTATTTCATGATCTTGTATTTTAGAAAAATAGTATGGATTAGATTTATATAATTGAAACAGCTCCAGATAATGATCTTTCCTAATCTCTCTAATGACATAATCATTTAATTCCAGCTCTAAATCATCTATAAGCATAATTTCCCTACTCCTTCACCCAGTAAACACTACAATCATTTGAACGTTCAATAAATCCATATTCTATTAATGCTCTTCTAATTGTTACATAATCCTCGTATACTCTCTTTAATACTTTGTTAATATCCTTTTCTGTATACTTTCTGCCCTTAATAAAATTCTTAGTAACTTCCCCAAGAATTATAATCTTCTTCTTCTCCTTAGATGGATAAGTTTTTATACCACCTGTTTCGTCCATATAATTCTTTATAACTGTTTCTCTTTCCTTCTCTGTTATATTATATCTATCATCTATAGTTGTTGCAGTTTTATGGGCATCACAAAGCTGTTCATTCTCTAACTTTGTAATCTTTTTATTAGTATTACTAGATAATAACTCCATCATAGCAAGAAATAATCTAGCTTGTTTTTCCTTTTCTCTTAACTTATATCTATGATTTCTTATAGTAGACTGAGCTACCCCCATCTTTATAGCAATTTCTTTATCAGATAAACCATTAGCCATTAATATTATTAAATCTCTTTGTACCTCAGAAATCCCAATAAAATTATTGTTCATATTTAGCAAGTATTGCAACATAGAGCCATGTTTATCTACTATATGAATTTCTGTTGCCCTTTTTGCATCATATAGATTTTCCTTTACATTATATATTCTTCCCTTTTCAAACTCATCTTCACAAACAAGGCACATATAACAGTTTTTTTCTTCAATATATCCTTTTTTAACATCTTCAACTGATGCCTCCCAAAATAATTCTTCTTTCCCCTTCTCCATAGCAATTCTTCCTTTCAAATTTATTTCTTCAATTATAATTATAGTTATATTTACACTTTTGTCTATTTATTTATAAACTTTTTATCACTTAGTTTGCTTTTTTTATTATATTTTCCTAAAACAAAAAAGGAAATTGACATTTCAACTTCCTTTTTTGAACACAATATAAAAATAATTCTTACATATTAAACTTAGCCACTAATTCAGTTAATTTTTGTGCTGACTCAGCCTGTGTCTGAGCTGTTACTGCAACTTGCTCCATAGCCTCAGTTGCTTCTAAAATATAATCCTTTATAGATGATACATTTTCAGCAGATTTTTGTGCCATTCCTGCTACTTCCTCTACAGCAGAATTTATATCTTTAGTTGTTTCATTTATTTCTGTACTCATAGATGCAATATCACTACTCATTTTGTTCATGAATACTCCATCCTCTTCATAATCCTTTCCTAATTCTAACAATTTATATCCTTCTTTAGAAACATCTTCATTTATAAAAGCAAGTAGCTTATTACTACTACTAGCAATTTTATTAAATGCTTCACGTACATCTTTTATTGTAGCTTGTACATCTTTAACAGCCTCCCTTGATTGCTCTGCTAAAGTTCTTACCTCATCAGCTACAACAGCAAAACCTTTTCCTTGTTCTCCTGCTCTAGCTGCTTCTATAGCTGCATTCAAGGCTAACAGATTTGTTTGTTCTGCTATTTCATTTATAGTATCAGCCATTATCATTATTTCATCGACAACTTTTGCCTTATTCATGGCTTCAATAATTTCTTCCTTAACGCTTGAAAATACTTTCTCATTATTATCTAATAATGTCTTTGTACTTACTTTAGTATCATTGGCCTTCTTACTTATTTTTTCTGCATTTCCTCTTCCCTCATTAGCCTTTTCTTCTAATACTATAGTCCTTGAAGATACTTCTGATATTGAAGCATATAACTCTTCTGCAGTTGCACTAGTTTCTTGAACCGTAGAACTAATATTGTTTGCAGAAGCACTTATTTCCTCAAGCTGCGATGTCATTTCTTCAACAGTAGCATATAATTCCTCGCTACCTGCACTCATATCCTCTGTGCTTTCAATTAAAACTTTTAATAATTCTCTTATATTATCTTGAGCTTTATTTAAAGAATTAGCTATAATACCAAACTCATTATTTTTTTCTATATTTATTTCTTCTGATAAATTATATTCTGATATTCTATTTGATAATAGTCCAATCTTCTTTAAATATCCTCTTATTTCCTTGATAATTAAAAAAGAGCATACTACAGAAAAAATAATTGCTAAAATTAAATATATGTTAGATATAAAAACACTTCTTTTATACCTTGCTTTACTCTCTTCTACAGACTGAACTGCCCAACTTTCATTCATATTTACAATATTATTTAAATCCCATGTATAGCCTTCTTTTTGTCTATCTAACTCTGGTATTAATGCTTTAGCACCTTCTTTGTCCCCTTTCATAGTTAACGCTATTATCTCATCAACAATCTTATTATACTCACTAAAAGAATTTAAGAATATATTCGTGTATAGAGTGTCTTCCTCATCTCCAAAAATTGTTTCTTTATACTTTTCAATATAATCATTGCATTTAACTCTATTTTCTTTAATAGTATTTATTATTTTCTCCTTATTTCCACTACTTTCATCAGTACATAAAAGATTAGTCAGCAAGTCATTTTCTAATGCTATTTCACTAACCTTACCTATATATAATATTCCCTTTGTATCTTCATTATATAAAGCTATTAATTCATCATTTGATACTTTCATATTATAACTATTAAATATCGTTAAGGAAAACATCAATAATATTATTACGGAAAAAACTGCAATTAACTTTTTTGATATACTAGTATTTCTTATTATGTTCATATTATTCCTCCAAATAGACTTTTTTCATTTTTAACCATTTTTAAACATGGGCATTTGTCATTATAACAAATTGCTTTAAATAGTCAAATATCACCCTGTTAAACACCTCTCAATTTTTTTCGTCACTTTTTAACACTTTGATAATTATAATGCATTTATTTTAATAATTTACCACTCTATTATCACCTTCTATTCTTAACATATTTTTTGTTTTATATGTTATCATTTTTTTTTACAAATAAACGCTATATTTTATTAATTTTGATATAATTCAATTGAGGTGTTAATATGAAAACTTTAAAGATTTATTTTACTTCAGATATGCATGGCTTTGTATATCCAACAGACTATACTAATAATGATGATAAACATCTAGGAATGCTAAATGTAATTAACTCTTTCACAAAGGACGAAAACACTTTGATAATTGATGGAGGAGATACTATTCAGGGCTCTCCATTTACAACCTTTATATCAAAAAAAGATTTTCAAGTTCATCCAATTGGGAAAGTTTTAAACCAAGGTAAATATGATTTAATTACATTAGGTAATCATGACTTTAACTATGGATATGATTATCTTGCTAAATATCTAAATACACTAGATGCAACTTGTGTTTGTTCTAATGTAGAAGATAAAACAGGTAAGCTCCCTATTCTTCCATATGCAATTAAAACGCTAGGAAATGGATTGAAAATAGGTACATTAGGTTTTACAACAGACTTTATAAACATTTGGGAACAACCACAAAACCTAACAAACTTTAATATAAATGATACCTATACTTCAGTAAAAAAAGTATTTGATGAAGTAAGATCTCAAGTTGATATTTTACTTGGGGTTTATCATGGTGGTTTTGAAAAGGATCTAGATACAGAGAAAATTTTAAGCACTAGTAATGAGAATATAGCTTATAAAATTTGTGAGGACTTTAACTTTGATATCCTATTAACTGGACATCAGCATATGGATATTGGCGGACAATATGTTAATGGAACTTATATAGTTCAAACTCCACAAAATGCATTTAAGTTTATAGAATTAAGCTTAGATTATGAAGAAAAAATCATTTCAATTAAATCAGAATTAAAGACTGCAGAAATAAATCCAAATAAAGAAATGTTCAATGAATTATTACCTTATGAAAAAGAAGTTCAGAAATGGTTAGATAGCCCTGTAGGATTTTTAGATATTCCACTTCATCCTTCTACTCACATAGAAATGGCTTTATCAGGATCAAATCTTGCTAACTTTATAAATAAAATTCAATTAGATGCAAGTGGTGCTGATATAGCTTGCACATCATTTGCTAACAGCATAAAAGGGTTTAATACCGATGTAACTGTCCGTGATATTGTTTCAACTTATGTTTATCCAAATACTTTAGTTGTATATGAAGTTACTGGAGAAATATTAAAGAAATCCTTATCAAGAAGCGCTGAATATTTTTATTATGACGGAGAAGAAGTAAGAATTTCAGACTCATTCTTAAAACCAAAGGTTGAACATTATAACTATGATTATTTTTCAAATATAGAATATACATTTACTTTAAATTCTAATGGAATAAATACTGTAGATTCAGTTATATTTAACGGAAAGGAGATAAGTGATACTGATAAATTCACATTAGTTATGAATAATTACAGAGCTAGTGGTGCTGGTGGATATGAATTCTTTAAGTATTGTAAAATCATAAAAGAAATTCAAATAGAAATGCCAGAAATTATAATAAATTATTTTGAAAAAAATAAAAAAGTTATTGTAGATAAAACAAAATATATACATGTTAAGCTAAATAAATAATTTTAGAATAGAACGAAGCGTTGTAACAATCTTTATTCTACGAATATTTATATAAACATATATTTATATATTTATATATTTATTGTACAAATGACCCTATTAAATAGATTTTTTATTTTCTACTTAACAGGGTCCATTTTAATATAAATATTTATGTATAAGATTAAATTGCAACTCTATTATCTTCAACATAGTTAATTGCTTCCACTGCGCTCCAAAATATTTTGTCTTCTCCAATCTTATCTTTAAATCCTGACTTTTCTACCGTATCCTTAACTCCTTCCTGTAATCCACATAAAAGAAGTCTACAATCATTGGATACAAGTTCCTCCATTATTTCTTCCAGTGCTTGAATCCCTGTAATATCTATTAAAGGTACTCCTCTCATAGATAATATTAAAACCTTAGCATCCTCTAACGATTCAATTTCTGATCTCAACTTGTCCACAGTACCAAAGAATAATGGCCCAGTAAAATAAATTACCTTTGTTTTTCCTAAAGTATTATTTTTACTTATATTTCTATTTAATTTGTCCTCATCAACGTCACTAATAAAAATATCTGCATTTGATATTTTAACCATAAATAATAGGCTTGCAAAAATCACTCCTATTAATATAGCTTGTGTTAAGTCAAAAACTATTGTTGCCATCATAGTTATAAAGAATTTCATAATAGATCCCTTAAATCTTTTAGTGAACATATATTTAATATTTTCCCACTCATTCATTCTCCAAGCAGTAATCATCAAAACTCCTGCTAATGCTGATAGAGGAATTTTTGACATTATAGGTGCTAAAACAAACATTGATATTAATAAAAATATAGAGTGGAAAATACTAACCAACCTAGTTTGAGCACCTGATTTTATAGCTACACTTGTTCTTGCTATTGCAGCTGTAGCAGGTACCCCTCCAAAGAAAGGTATAATCATATTTCCAATCCCTTGAGCAACAAGTTCTCTATTAGGATCAAAGGATTCTCCCTTCATTTTCTTACCAACTTCACCACAAAGTAAACTTTCAATCATTGCTAAAGCAGCTATACTAATAGCAGGAACTACTAATCCCTTAATAGACTCTAAATTAATACCTGCAAAAGTTAATCTATCATCTAAAATCAATTTTTGTGGGATATCTCCTATAACATCAACTGGTAAATTAAATAACATATTAACTATTAAAGCAACTATAAGTCCAATTAAAGATGATGGAACTTTTGCATTCCACTTTTTAGGCCATAGAATCATTATAGCTACTACAAGTATTCCAATTAATAACGCATACATATTAGGATTTATAGGTCCTCTTACAAAGTTAAACACCTTTATAATTGCACTATCAGAAGTTTTTGTAGTTACTCCCAAAAAATTATCTAGTTGTCCAATTGCAATAGTTAATGCAATACCAGATGTAAAGCCTGTAATTACTGGTAGTGGAATATAAGACACCACTTTTCCTAACTTAAATACACCTGCAACTATTAGAATAAGACCAGCTATTAAACTAGCTACCCATATTCCTTCTAATCCATATTGTTGTCCAAGCAATATTAATATTGCACTCATAGCTCCAGTTGGTCCTGAAATTTGAAAGGAACCTCCAGAAAGAGCACCAATTACTAAACCAGAGATTATTGCTGTTATAATCCCTGCACCAGCTGATGCTCCACAACTTACACCAAAGGCTAATGCTAAAGGAAGTGCAACTGCTGTAACAGTTATCCCTGCCATTAGGTCCTTTTTAAACTTTCCTCCATTGTAGTTCTTAAACTCTTTGATTAAATCATTTTTGTAATTAGTAAACATTTTTTGCCCCATTTCTTATACTTTTTTAAAACACATCAACTATTTTATACCTTAATGTAAATAAAGACAAGTTTTACATAGAAGAATAAAAAAGTGGAGGATATTTATTTTGCTCCATCTCAAAACAAATATCCCCCACTACTAAAAGTAAGAAATTATAAAACTATTATTCTTGATTTTATATATGTTACTATACAGCTTGAGTTTCAAGATCAATAACTAGCTTTTTGCATTGTTGGCAAACATAAGCTTCACTTCTAGGTCTTCCAAAAGCTGAATTAGTCTTTAACTTTATGCCCCCTTTTGACCATATACCTGCCACTAGCTTCTTATCTTCTGCTTGCCATTTTAGTGCATATCTATCACCAAAAAGATTTCCCTTTACCATTTCATTACCACAACTTGAACAAACCATCTTTCTTCCTCCCATAATATATAAAAAGTTAATCACTTAATATATATTATTTATATCCCCTAATAATAACATCTAATTATCCTACTTTTAATTGAATGGCTAGTCCATGATTACAATATTATCTATATAGCACTTGATACTACATCTATCTCATATTTACTAAAATCTTTCTTTATTAGCATAATCTTAACTTCTCTTTTTTCTCCTGGTTTTATATCAGTTTCATTTGTAAATGAACTCTCAATAGTAACCCCATTACCATCATATAACTTATAATTAAACTGTATGTAATCTATTGTTTCATTTGAAGTATTCTCAAATATCCCTACTATTTCGCTTGAATACTCCCCTTTTTTAACCTCCCAATTAACCTTCTTTGCCATCTCATTATATAATTCATCTTTAGATTTTTTGTCATCTTCCATTTGATTTATTGTGTCAGAGGCTGATTTTGCCATCCCCCCCATTAATGCTGTACATCCTCCAACTAAAACAATAAGTATTATTACTACCCCAATTAAAATCTTCTTCATTATTATTCCTCCTTTAAAACAAAAAATGATACTTGTCCATTTTCTTGGACTAGTATCATTATAAAAATATTTAGAGTTTCATTGGTATGCTATCAGCATACACCTATTGAAATATGTTTAACATCATGCCAGCAAAGATTATAATTAATATAGTATAAATAGTAACCCCTACTTTTCTAATACTTTTATTATTTCCCTTTAATAAAGGTAACATAGATTGTATATTATTGTAGTTTCCATAAAGAAAAGTCAACCCGAATAATGCTATAACCATACTAATATCACCAATAATATAAGAGAAACTTTTTGTACCTATATCAATAAAAATAGCAAATACTAAAAATATGTACCATAATGATGCAGCTAAAATATAAGAAGGCTTTCCTCTTCTAAATCCAGGTAAGTTTCTAATAAACATTTTACTCTTTCTATATTTTATTTGTTTGCCACTACATAACTCTAAATCTTCCTTAAGCTCACGACATGTTTTATATCTTTCATTAGGAGAAATCTTAATACATTTTTCAATTACTTTAGCTAATTTTTCATCATTCTTTTTATCCCTTGGTAGTTTTCCTGTTGTTAAAACATTCATTAAAACCCCAATAGAATAAATATCACTTCTACTATCTGTTTGATTAAAGCCAAATTGCTCTGGGGATGCATATCCTTCTGTTCCTAATATCTGAGTATCCCTATTTTCATCACTTTTATGTATTCTTGACACATCAAAGTCTATTAATTTAACTATACCATTATTATCTACAATAATATTAGAGGGCTTTATATCCCTATGTATTATTGGACTACTTAAATTATGTAAAACATCTAATATTTCGCAAATCTTTATACCATATTCTATAACCCTATCCTCTGATAATACTCCTTCCCCCTGGATTTCCTCTAGAGTTTTACCATTAATAAATTCTTCAATTACATAAAGTATCATCTCATCCTCAATAACTTCATAAACCTTCGGAATACCTATGTTATCAATCTTTTGTAATTCTTTAAAAACTCCTTTTTTATAATTTGACAATGTCTTTTTTACATATATCTTATTATCTACTATATTCTGAACCAACTCTATTTTACTTTTATCCGATTCATTTATTACCGTTAGTTCCTTATACAATGATAATTTATAACCAACATTATAATTCATCTCCATGTTCCACCTAAACTTTCACTTAACTATAATATAATATATAATATTATTATCTCATTTTTTATTTAAGGATGGAATAACTATGATTGATAAAAAGACTTCTGAATTATTAAATACTCTTAATTCTATAGATAATTATAAAAATTTAAAAACATATATTTCTAAGGATTTAGATGTTAAGGAACTAACTATTTCTGAATACTTAGTTAACCTTTGTAATAAAAAAAATATAAGCAAAAGTACTTTAATTGCTAATGCAGATATTGATCGTACATATGGATACCAAATTTTAAATGGAAGTAAAAATCCTAGTAGAAATAATATAATTAAGCTTTGCTTATCCCTACAACTTACATTAGATGAAACAGATAGAGCTCTTACTATAGCTAAAGAAGGACGACTTTACCCTAAGGTTATTAGAGATACTTTTTTAATATTTGCTATAAATAATAAACTTACTGTCTTAGATACAAATATATTATTAGAAGAAAACGGACAATATATCCTATAGATATCATGTCCTTTACTTTTAAAAAATATAAGTCATATTTTGAGGTTCATAATAAGATAATCCATGTTGTTTAGCTAACCCCTTAACTAGATTATCAATCTCTTCTGCATCTTCAAGTAAACATCCAATAATTATAAAGCCTTTACCCTTGTTTATATCTAACTTTTCTCCATTAGATATTAAATCTTCAAAAAACTCATCTATTAATCCAATGTCTCCAACTAGAGAATCTTCCCATTGACATAACTGCTCATATAAAAACTGGGCTCCCATTACATTACTTACCTTATCACTATTCCATACTGCACAATACCACTCCATAAAAACCTCCATTTATCTAAACTAGATTAAATAACTAATAAACATAGTTGCAAGTCCAAGGAAAAAGAAAAAGCCTAAAACATCAGTAACTGTTGTTACAAACACTGCTGATGCTAGTGCAGGGTCTACCTTAAGCTTCTTTAGTATTACTGGAACTATAAACCCCGACATTGTTGCTACCATCATATTTAATATCATTGCAACACCAATTACAATACCAAATACAAAGTTCCTTTCCCATATAAAACCTAAAACTGCTATAATGGCTCCAATAACTATACCTGTTACAAGGCCTACTAATAACTCTTTTATAAAAATTCTCATCCCATTATCTTTATCTAATTCTCCTAATGCAATACCACGAACTACTATTGTTAATGATTGTGTTCCTGCGTTTCCTCCCATTCCTGCTACAATAGGCATAAAGGTTGCAAGAGTTACAACTTGACTTATTGTGCCTTCGAAAGCTCCTACAACAGAAGCTGCAAGAATTGCAGTAATTAAGTTTACTATAAGCCACGGTAATCTACTTTTTACAGAATCTCTAAAGGAACCATCTACTTTTTCCTCTTCATCCACACCACCAAGACGATGGATATCTTCTGTAGTTTCCTCCTGCATAACCTCAACTATATCATCTACAGTTACTATTCCTAAAATCTTATTATTCTCATCTACAACTGGCATTGTCATAAATCCATACTTTTCAAACTTGCTAGCCACTTCTTCCTGATCCATATAGTACGGCACTGATATTACATTGGTATTTGTTATTTCAGATATCTTTGTATCAAAGTCATTGCATACTATATCTCTTAAAGAAACTACACCTTTTAAGACATTTTCCTTATTAATAACATAAAGATAATATGCAGATTCAGCATCTGGAGCTTCCTTTTGTAAATACTTTAGGGTTTTTTCAATAGTTTTATTTTCCCTTATTGATACAAACTCCGTTGCCATAATACCACCAGCTGTATCTGGCTCATATGAAAGAAGCTTATAAACATCTTTTCTATCTTCTTCATTTATTTTCTTTAAAACATCTTTAATTTCTTCTTCATCTAAGACTCCAACAAGATCTGTTAACTCATCAGAGGACATCTCACCTAAAATCTTCTTTTGCTTATTTTCAGAAAACTTCTTTAAAATTTCATACTTTTCTTCATCATCTTCTTCCTCAAGAATAGCTGCAATAAACCAATCTGGTAATCTTTTTAATATCTTAAAGAAATCATCTTCGTTGTCATGAAGTAAATCTAATACATCAGCAGGATGAATATCCTCAATCTTCTCTTCTAGCTCCTCCTGAGTATAATTTAGTAATTTTTCTAATAAATCCTTTTCATTTAATTCTTTCTTCATTATAACTCCTCCTTATATAAGAGGATAAAACACCCTATACGGCGAACAAACTTCATCCTCATCCTTTATTTTGTTTTCCGTCTTAACTTTTATACTCCTACTGGCATCAGATTCCATTTAATTCACCACCTTATTTTTTTGCCCATCTGCATTTCCGAAGCTTGCCTGAAGAAAATCTTGCAGGGGCATATATTTTATTTTTTATTCTTTAGGAAGAAATGAAATAATATCTAGCTAAATTGTTGAAGTTATCCACAATTTAATTGATGCTATAATTTCCTAAAGAATAAAAAAAGACCTTTTAACCCTACGTTAAAAAGCCTTAAATATAACACAATTTAATTGTAGAGCTTTAGCACTATAAAGCTTTGACCTTTTCTTGTCAGCTACGTTAAAAATTACCTTGGCGATAATTATTGTTAACCCATTGGAATCTCTCGATTTTTCTGGGTAGCAGCATCTATCTTTATAGGAGCCTCACCTAACAAATTTTCCTACTTAATACTATTCTTTTATTTGATATAAGTCAACACTTTTGAATTAATATTCTAAATTTTTAAGCATTAATCCTTTCCCTGGAACCTTT
Source organism: Clostridium paraputrificum AGR2156 (assembly GCF_000424025.1). NCBI lineage: Bacteria > Bacillati > Bacillota > Clostridia > Eubacteriales > Clostridiaceae > Clostridium > Clostridium paraputrificum. Next base: position 97,612 of record NZ_AUJC01000004.1, on the reverse strand, counting down.
AGACCTGAATTTTCTCTATTCTTAGACTCTAATATCTCTTTAATATCTTCTGGATTCCTTTTATGAACTCCAACCTCTACTAATGTTCCTACAATTATTCTTACCATATTTAACAGAAATCCATTTCCACTTACTTCTATTTGTACAAATCCATTATAATTTGTTATTTTTATATCCCTTATAGTTCTTATAGTGGACTTTTTACCATTCTTTACTTTTAAATTAGTAAAACTCTTAAAATCATGAGTGCCTATAAGATACTTTGCACCTTCTCTCATACTTTCTATATCTAATTCTTCTTTTATATGATAAGCAAATCTCTTGGAAAATACATCTTGATATTTTGTGTTTTGAATTGAATACACATAGGTTTTTCCCTTTACATTTAACCTAGAGTGAAACCTATCACTTGCTATCTTAAGTTCTTTAACCACAATATCCTCTGGTAAATATTCTTCAAGATAACTCATCATTTCCACTAAAGTCATTTTTGAATCAGTAAAGAAGTTTGCCACATAATTATCTGCATGAACTCCAGAATCTGTTCTGCCACAACCTATTACTTCTATTTCCTCCCCTGTCATTTTACTTAAAACATTTTCGATTTTTCCTTGTATTGTTACAACAGAATTGCCTTTTTGATTCTGCTTTTGCCATCCCTTATATCTTGTTCCATCATATTGTAATAACATTTTTATGTTTCTCATATTTTCCTCCTAAAGAAAAAAGAATCTAGATACTATTTTACCTACATTCTTTAATTGCTACAATATATGCTAACTCAAAAGTTCCTTTTATTTTTTTACTTTTCTTTATTTTAAAGCCATTACTTTTTATAAACTTAATATACTCATCAGTTGTCCATTTGCTATAAGCCTTAAAACCTACAATAGACATAAGTTTCCATAACACTTTAGCTTTTATACTACTCTTATGTGTAAAAGTTGGTGCTATTAAGATCCCCTCATCCTTTAATACTCTTTTAATATTACTAAGTGCTTCCTCAGGCTTTGGCATTATGTGAAGTGCATTAGATATAAGTACACAATCAAATGTTTTAGAACCATAAGGTAAATCACATGCATCCTCTACTGAAAAATTAAGATTATTAGGCCTCTCTTTACGTTTTGCTTCTTTTATCATTTCTTCAGAAAAATCAGTAGCCTCCAAATACTTCACTTTATCTGCTATTCTTAAAGCAATTAATCCTGTACCTGTTGCAAGCTCCAACATTTCCATTTTAGAATTTACATCTCTTCTAATAAGTTTAATCATCTCTTCATAAGCTTGCTCATCTTTTTTTATTATAAAATCATATTTACTAGCAAATCTATTCCAAAACTTTTTATTTGAGTTCATCTCTTGTTTCTCCATATTCTCACCAGCCTCGATAAATTCCAATGTTTGTATACATTTTACCATAATTATCCTTATTAGCAAATCTAAATTATAACTTCATTTTTAACTTCTTATTTAGCATCACTTTTTACATAAATATATAGAAAGAAGTAGAATTTAAATTGTAAATTCTACTTCTTTCTATATATAATATTAGTTTAAAGTTTTTCCCCATTACTTTCAATTACTTCTTTGTACCAGTTAAAACTCTTCTTTTTTCTTCTCTCTAAAGTTCCATTTCCCTCATCATCCTTATCTACATAGATAAATCCATAACGTTTCTTCATTTCACCTGTAGATGCACTCACTAAGTCTATTGGTCCCCAAGATGTATATCCTATAAGGTCAACACCATCATTTACAGCCTCTTTCATAGCACTTATATGTTTTCTTAAATAGTCAATTCTATAATCATCATTAATTGAGCCATCTTCCTCAACAACATCTACTGCTCCAAGTCCATTTTCAACTATAAATATAGGAACTTCATATCTATCATATAATGTATTTAATGAGAATCTTAATCCTTCTGGATCTATTTGCCATCCCCATTCTGATGATTTAAGATAAGGGTTTTTAACCATTTTAAATATATTCCCTTCTGCTTTTTCAAGATGTTCAGCATCAGTACTTGCAACCCTACTCATGTAATAACTCATACCAAGGAAATCTACAGTATTTTCTCTTAGTATCTTTTCATCCTCTTCTGATATTCCTATGGAGATATTATTTTCTCTAAAAAATCTCTTTTGATAATTTGGATATTTTCCTCTAATTTGCACGTCAGCAAAGAATAACGTTCTTCTATCTTTATCTAAAGCATCTAATGCATCAAGTGGATTACAAGTCATAGGATATACACATCCATAATTAATCATACACCCTATCTTTCCACCATCTACTATTTCATGACATGCTTTAACTGCTAAAGCACTTGCAACTAATTGATTATGTGCTCCCTCATAGCTTAATTGCCTTGGATTCTCACCTTCTTTAGGAATGATACCACCACATGTAAATCTCATTACAGTTATACTATTGATTTCGTTAAAAGTCATCCAATACTTTACCTTATCCTTGTATCTTATAAAAACAGTTCTTACATATCTTTCAAAAAATCCTATAAGCTTTCTATTTGTAAACCCACCATATTTGCTACATAGACCTAATGGCATTTCATAGTGAGATAAGGTTACTACAGGTTCTATACCATTTGAGATTAATTCATCAAATACATCATCATAAAACTTTAATCCTTCTTCATTTGGAGTTTCTTCATCTCCATTAGGAAATATTCTACTCCAAGCAATAGATAATCGTAAACATTTAAAACCTAATTCTTTGAAAAGTTTTATATCCTCTTTATATCTATGATAAAAATCGATTGCTGTATGAGATGGATAGTCTCCCTCTGGTGGTATAACTGGTGAACTCATCATTCCTTTTGGAAGTACATCTGCTGTGGATAAGCCCTTTCCCCCTTCTAGGTAAGCCCCTTCAACTTGATTAGCTGATAGAGCCCCTCCCCATAAGAAGTTTTCTTTAAACCCTAAAGTCATAATATCCCTCCTATTCTATCATTAAAATAATTTGTTCTGCTAAATCCTTTGCAAGCATAGCATTCATTAAATGATCTTGAGAATGTACTAATAATAAACTAAATTCACATGGATTACCTTGCATTTCTCCTTGAAGTAACTCAGTTTGAATCTTATGAGCTTCAAGTAAATTTTTCTTTGCTTCCTCAAGTAACTCTAAGCCTTTTTCCTTACTTCCTTCTCTTGCTACCTTCAATGCTGTTATAATTGAGCTTCTAGCATCTCCTGCATACATAATTATGTTCATTGCACTATTTAAAGTTCTTTCGTCCATACTACTCCTCCAACTTAAACTTTTTCCCTGATTTAATATATTTTAGTAATTCTATGTGAGAGTTGCATACAGTTGCTATTACATTTCTTCTATTATCTAACGCAATATCCTTGCAGGCTACGAGTACCTCTCCTTTATAATTAAGATAATCATTATTATTAATTAAGACAGTTCCTATAGGAACAATTCTATCTTCTTTAGTTGTTGATTTTATTTCTTTGTCCTTAAATTCTTTTCTTCCCATTGTATGTCTTATGACAGAGTCACTATAATCCCATCTGTTTTGAAGCACCTTATTAAATATTGACTTCTCAACCTCTGTAACTTCTTCCATAGTAACTTTTAAAGATATAATATTTTCATCTAGCTTTGCAAGAGACTCTAACTCTTCATTTGTTGCAAAAGCATTACCTATTATTACATCATCTATTCCTAAAGCAAATAATTCTTGCGCTTGAACCGTTATATCTATTCCTCTATGCTTTTCTAATGTACACAAGCCATCATTAGATAACCATGGTCCTAGTCTTCCTCCTTTAGTTGCATCAACAAAAGCAGCTGTATGTAATCCTAATGACTTATGCCTCATATGACAAGCCTTAAAATACTCTAATCCTAAACCTGTATCTTTTTCAGGGTAGAAGTTGTGACAAGTCACAAGCTTCCCCCTCTTACAACCTATATCCATAATATTATTAACATATCCACTATCAAAGGAGCCATTTATTTCAATATCTAAATCAAATTTATTAAATGTAACCATTGATTCATAGAATCCATTAAACATTCCATCTAATCTAAGTCCAGTTGCTCCTAAATCTTTAAAGAATTTCAAATCCATAGGATTTATATCTATTATCTTAAGAACTTCAGGATTTATATCTATAAATACTCTCATCCCTAGATTCCTTGAAAATTTTAATAATTCTCTGTATTTTTCAACCTGATTTAAAGCTTTTTCCTTATGGCTATCTAATTCTAACATAGAGGTAAATACTCTACTGTATCCAAGTTTTGCTGCTTTTTCTATATAAGCTTTATTTTCTTCAACAGTACTATTTAATGGATATATACTAATTCCTATTCCCATATGATCTCCTCTCCAATGAATGTTTTTATTTATTTAATAATTGTTTTTCTTCATTTCTTTCTATTAATTTTAAGAATGGTATATATAGTAATACAACAACTACTATATTAACTACTGATAATGCTGCTCCTGTCCAATGCATACCTGTTGCTAAGAATCCATTTAATATTGGAGGTGTTGTCCAAGGAACTGACGCTACAACTGGGTGAACTAATTGGAATTTAATTGCTAAATATGAAATTGCACTAATAATTGATGGTCCTATTACAAACGGTATAAATAAATATGGATTTAAAACTATTGGGAATCCAAATATTATTGGTTCATTTATATTAAATGCACCTGTAGGACCTGCAAGAGATAATAATACCTTATGTCTTCTTCTGTTTGTAATAAACATAGCAACTATTAAACCTATTGTACATGCTGCTCCACCCATATTAACAAATGAAGATATAAATTGGTAAGTTAATACATTATATTGAGACCAATCAGTAACACCTTGAGCGTATATTTCAATATTTGACATTCCAAGCGGTGCTAAAACAGCTGCAAGTATTGGTCCCACAATATTTGAACCATGAATTCCAAAGAACCATAAGAATGATATAACAAATGGTGCTACTATAGCTGTTACTAAATTATCACTAAATCCTTGTAGTGGTTTTGTTATAGCCATTGTTATTAATTGATTAAATGATTTACCATCAGCAAATCTCATAATTAAATATGATATTACCGCAAATATAATAACTGTTAACATAGTTGGTATTAATTTTGAAAATGAATCACTTACTGCTGTTGGAACTACATCTGGCATCTTAATCTTAAATGCTTTAACATTTGATAATCTATGCAATATTTCAACTGATACAAGAGCTATAATCATACAAGCAAATAACGCATCCGCACTAAAACTAGTATAATTAATAAATCCAAAGGCTCTAATTGGTGCTTCTTTTCCATTTGGAACTTGTGCCATCCATGGAATTAATACAAAATATGAAGCCAATGCTACACATAACCCATCAAGTCCATTATGACCATAGTTTCTCCAAAGTGATTGTCCAACTGTTGCACAAACAAATAGTCCATACATAGCAAGACATCCCCACCAAATATTTTGAGTTATATTCCAAATTACTTGTCCTGCTTCTGTATTAGTAATAAAGTTTTGATATGATTCCACTTGCAAATTTTGAACTAATGTAGCTATTGAAGCAAGTATAATAATTCCTACTAAGCTAACCATACCAGCAGATATTGCTCTGATATGTACTTGGTTACCAATTTTATTGGCTATAGGCATTACCTTTCTTTCCATATAATCCATAATTTTTTTCATTATTAATTACCTCCCTTTAAACTTAAAGCTAATTCTAAAACTGCCTTTCCATTCATCATTCCATAATGTTGCATTGGAACAACCTCTACTGGAATACTTTGAGGAGCAGCTATTGCTCTAATTTCATCAATCATAAACTTTACTTGTGGTCCAAGTAATATAACATCACATTCATTTAAATGTTGTGATATCTCTGCTTCTGGAATAGCTTTTATTGAAGCCTCAATATTTTCCGCCTCTGCTACCTCCTTCATTTTATTTACTAATAGTGATGTGGACATTCCTGCTGCACATGCTAAGATAATTTTTGTCATATATATCTCTCCTATATAAATATTTTTCTCACTATTAATTCAAAGCAATTTCCATGCCAAAATCAAAAACCTATAAAAAAAGAGGGTTCCCCCTCCTTTTTTATACACTATTTAAATTTTCAAATCATACACTAACATTCATTTCATACACCACTTTTTAAATCACTCTATAATTTATACAGTATGGTAAGTATATAGCAAAGCTCATCTAATTTGAACTCAACTTCTAAGTCATCCTCTATATTCTTAAGTGCATACTTAATCTGCTTTATTTCATTTGCATAATAAATCAATAGATACTCTTTATTTTTATGCTCCTTACACTTCCTTTTTAAAACTAAATTCTCTGTTGTTGCTAACAAGTGGAATACTACAGCTATTAATGTATCCTTATCAAACTGATAGCTTAATTCACTTTCTATCCATCTCTTAAAAACTCCAAAGTCCTTTTTAAATATATTTATATTAAAGCCATTAATTTTATCTTTTAGCTTATTAAATACCTGCTCAATTATTAAATTTAAATCTTCATTTTCCTCAACTTTTTTCTGTACTACAGTTGTTTTTATCATCTTCTCAAGTTCACCATATTTATTTAGCATAATTAAATCTGTTATAGATATGAATGGTACACCATATAACATTGGATCAATACTTCCTACAACAGCTATTATATTTTTATCCTTGCCTAGCTTACCTATAATATTGCTTATGTTTTCATGACTTGTAATTGCTGCTGTAATTATTTCAGTATTGGTTCCTGAAATATTTATATTATCCTCTATTAATTTCTTAATCTTTTTAGCACTTCCTTCGCCAGTAGTACAAGCTGCAATAATTATATTTTCTTTCTTAGTTTTAGTTTCATCCTTATACCTATTACCCATTAAGGTCATTCTTTGCTTATTTAAAATAGAATTATATATAACATCAATATCTCTTTCAAACTCAGCATGTCTTGCAACCTCTAAGGCTGTAATTGTTGTTACACAATCTATTACCCTTACCTTAACTAAAAGTTCCTCTCCAATTAAATCACCAAACATAATTAATGATCCCATATCTACTAATAATAGAACTCCAGCATCATTACTATTCTTCCTTACTACTTCCTTTAATTCCTCATAGCAAGTTCTCGAATCTTTATCAAGCTCCATATCATAAGCTTGTACAGTATCTATTCCTAATAAAGAATTCACAGTTTCCGCCATAGATGATGCTGTACTCTTTCCATGCATGCTTATTATTACCTTAGGTAATTGGTTCTTAAGATCGCTCTCAATTGCATCTATACATAAGAACATCGCTATAAAGGCTATCTCATCAAGAGGCACCCTAACCTCTAACTCTCCTTCAATTCCTTTTATAAAGTTTCTAACTAACTCAAACTCCCTATGGTGATTTTCTATTACATTAAGAAGGTTCTTATTTACTACGGTTTTATTTTCACCCAGTCTTTTTATGCTTGAATCAAAGTGCATGCAAAGTCCATAAAAGACTTTTTTAGAAAACTTTTTGCATAGCTCCTTTTCAGCCAATGCTAATAGAGTTTCCATATACATAATACTTTTCTTACTAACTACTTTTTCAAGTTCAATATTATTGTTTACACCCTCTATATAATTTTTAAATTGTCCATTAATTTCAAACCTAATGATTGTATCAATATCATCCTGATTATCATATCTTGTACTTAAATCCTTTAATCTTTTTTCTATCTTGTCATAAAAAGACTCATACTTAATCTTATTTTTAGAATGGCCTATCTTTCCTCCTCCATCACCAGTGAAGACTAAAAAATCACTTTTTCCTACTATAACTTCTATCTCACTTTCGAAATCATTTTCATAAATACCATACTTTCTTATATGATCTGGAAGGTGTATAACCTCAATTTCAACCTTATCTCTATTTAAATGAATAGCATCTAAAAAAGCATTAGCACATATTAGCTTTATATCACTTTTTAGTTGACCTATATTCCCTAAGCACTCATAGTTTAAAAGATTTTTTAAAACAGCATTGTTAACAACTATTTCTTTCTTTATCCTACTAGCCTCTTCCTCAATAAAAGCTTGAGCTATTTTAAATCGCTCTTTTTTACTTCTCTCCTTTAATGAAGGTATCTTTATAGACATAGGAATTCTTCTTGTGAAGGTATCTAATAATGAATCCTCTTTCCTAGCCGTAGTTGCACAAATAATAAGAACATCTACATGCTTTCTCTCCGTTGATCCTACCGGAGAAAAGACTCCTTTATCCATTAGATAAAATAAAGTTTCTTGTCCCTCTGGCGGTAATCTATGTACTTCATCTAAAAATAATATTCCATTATCTGCAGACTCAACAAGCCCAGAATAATCTTTATTAGCTCCAGTAAAGGCTCCCTTTACATATCCAAAAAGCTGTGATAGTAAGAGCTGAGGATTATTACTATAATCTGCACAATTTAAAGTAACAAAAGGGGCATCTTCATTTAATTGTCCCTTCTCTTTAGCATACTCATACATTTTTTCTGCAAACATTGTTTTACCAACACCTGTTGGACCAAGTAATAAGGTGTGAAGTCCTCTTGGCGGATAACTAATAGCCGCTTTTGCCTGCTTTATTGGCTTCTTTAAACTTCCCTCGCAACCAATAAACTTATTAAATGCATCAACTTCATTTCTACTTATGACTTCAACTTCTTCATCATCCTCAATACATTTATATACTACAGGCCTTCCTTCTTCTTTCTTTATTAACCCATCTCTTACAAGTTTGTTTAACTCACTACTTGCATTAGTTCTCTTTATACCAATTCCCTCTGCCACCTCATTTGTTGTTACACCTATTCTCTCATTATTTTCTCTTTGTAATTTAGTTGTTTCTAATATGAAATGATATATTTCTTCATATCTATTATCCCTAGTCATATTATTCTCCTTTGAATAAACTTATAAGCTGTATGGCCTTATTAAGTATTTCTTCTCCTCTACATAACCCATAGTCCATACTATCTATTATTCCAACTGGTATATTCTTATCTTCTACAACTTTTTGTACCGTTTCTAATTTATATTTAATCTGAGGTCCTAATAGGATTAAGTCACAAGATTCAACATTATCTTCAATTTCCTCTATTCCCTTTGCAGCAATTTTAATGTTTAAATCCCCTACTGCCTTTTTTACTGATTCTACAACTATATTACTTGATGTTCCTGTTGCACACAAAATTAATATTTTCATAGCCTCCTCCTTCCATAAAGCACAAAGTATGTATACGATTAAATAAATATTAAAAAATATATATTAAGCTTCTATATTATTCTAATATATCAAAGAATTCGACATATTTCAAACAATCCGTATGCTCATTTTTAATCTCTATACATTTGACTATAACCTTATTAAATGGTATCATTACTAAGCAATTGGAATCCCTATTCCAATTAGGATAGAGTTTGAGTGTCTGTCAGCTGATACCAAGCTCTTATTTGCTTTATATGGAAGGATGATTAATTATGGCTTTTAAAAGCTTAGGAATAAATGAAAATATAGTTAATAAATTAAATAAAAATGGAATTAAAACTCCAACTCCTATACAAGAGGAAAGTATTCCTCATATTCTACTAGGTAAAGATTTAATAGGTGAAGCAAAAACTGGTACTGGTAAAACTCTAGCTTTCTTGATACCAATATTCCAAAACCTATCACCAAAATCTAATGCTACACAGGTGCTTATATTATCTCCTACTAGAGAATTAGCAATACAAATTACTGAAGAAGCTAATAAGTTAAATGTGAATGAAGAAATTAATATTTTAGCTGCATATGGAGGTAAGGATATCGGAAGCCAACTAAAGAAGCTGAAAAATAATATTCATATGATAATAGCTACCCCTGGAAGACTTTTAGATCATATTGAGAGAAAATCTGTTGATTTATCTAAATTAAAAACTATTGTAATTGATGAAGCTGACCAAATGCTTCTTATGGGATTCAAAAATGAAATAGAAAAAATTATGAAGGTGTGTTCTAAAAACCACCAAACACTTTGTTTCTCAGCTACTATGGATTCCCAAGTTAAAAAGTTAGCCTACAGATATATGAAGGAACCAGTATTTATAGATATACAATCTCCAACTATAGCAGTAGATAAAATTAAACAAGAAGTTGTAGAAGTAAGTGATAGATGGAAACAAGAAGCCCTTTGTTCTACATTAAATGAAGATAATCCATTTATGGCTATTATTTTCTGCAGAACTAAGCGTAGAGCTGATGCTTTAGAATTAGCTCTTCATCAAAAAGGTTACAATTGTCAAAAGATACATAGTGATGTTCCTCAACCAAAACGCGAAAGAATAATAAAGGCTTTTAGAAATGCAGATATTCAATATTTAATTGCAACTGATGTAGCTGCTAGAGGTATTGATATTTCAGGTGTAACTCACATATATAACTACGATACTCCTGAAACTCCTGAAAGCTATATTCACCGTATTGGTAGAACAGGACGTGCAGGTGAAGATGGATATACATGCATGTTTGTTGCTCCAAAGGATGAAAATCAGCTAAAAGAAATAGAAGAAAAAATAGGTTTTAAGATAAATAGACGTGAAATAAAAAGATAAGTTGAATATTCAACTTATCTTTTTACAATTTTATAATCCAATTCCTTGTTGTAAACAAGTTTTTAAATCATCATCTGGTTGACTTATTTGTTGTAAATTAAATGTATCAACTAAATATTGAAGTACATTAGGACTTAAAAATGCTGGTAAAGTTGGTCCTAAAAAAACACCTTTTATACCTAAAGAAAGTAAAGCTAAAAGGTCTGCAACTGCTTTTTGTTCATACCATGATAAAATAATGGATAAAGGTAATCCATTTACATCAGTATCAAAGGCATCTGCAAGTGCAGTTGCAATTCTAACAGCAGAATAGGCATCATTACATTGGCCTACATCTAATAATCTTGGTAAACCTGCCACCTCACCAAAATCTAATTTATTAAATCTATATTTACCACAGGCTAAAGTTAATATAACACAGTCTTCTGGAACCTTTTGAGCAAATTCTGTATAATAATTTCTTCCAGGTCTTGCTCCATCGCATCCACCAATTAAAAAGAAGTGTCTTATCTTTCCATCCTTTACTGCATTAACAATTTCTCCAGCATGACTTAGAGTTTCATTATGGCCAAAACCTACTAAAATTTCATGTGGTTCTTCTGATTCAGTGAAACCACCAAGTTCTAGAGCTTTTTCAATTATTGGAGTAAAATCTTTATGTCCATCTTTATCAGCAGGAATATACTTAACACCATCCCATCCTACTACACTTGTTGTAAATATTCTATCTTTATAAGTTTCCCTTGGTCTCATTAAACAATTAGTTGTCATTAAAATACATCCTGGTATTCCATCAAATTCTTTTTGTTGATCTTGCCATGCTCCACCATAATTTCCTACAAGATGCTTATATTTTTTTAATTCTGGATAACCATGAGATGGTATCATTTCACCATGAGTATATATATTTATTCCTTTCCCTTCTGTTTGTTGTAATAACATCTCTAAATCCCTTAAATCATGTCCTGAAACTATAATAAAAGGTCCTTTTTCTCTCTTAACATTAACCTTATGTACTGTTGGATTTTTATAAGTATTTGTATTTGCTTCATCAAGTTTTTTCATTACAGCAACACTCATATCTCCAGTTCTCATAGTCATACGAATCATTTCTTCTACACTTAAATTATCATTAGTAGTACACTCTAGTCCCCTAAAATAAAAGTTATCAACTTGATCATCAAAGTATCCTAAGAATCTAGCTTGGTGTCCATAGGCACTTATCCCTTTCAATCCATAAATAATTGTCTGCCTTAAAGATCTGATATCTGCATCTAGTGTTTGATCAAACATTATTCCTGCCCTTACTGAATCTTCAAGCATTTCTTCTTTTGTAGAACTAAGATTATATGTAGCTTGTTCAGGATATTCTTTATTATTAGACGCTTTTTCTCTTAAAGCCTCTTTTATCTTTTGAGATTCCTTAAGCATCTCAACGTGTACTTCTGCATCAAAATTCACATTAGTTAATGTAGTAAATAATGAATTTTCAACAAAACTAACAATACTCTTATCTATAATTTCGCCCTTCTCAATTAGATCCACTGCATAAGCGCTTATTCCTTTACATTGATAAACTAGTAAATCTTGAAGGTTAGCTATTTCCGGTGTCTTACCACATACACCCATTTTAGTACACCCTTTTCCCCCTGCTGTTTGTTCACATTGATAACAGAACATTGGATTTTCATCCACAATAAATCACTCCTCTAAACTAAATAGATAATAGTATTATTCTCTCAAAATACTAAATAATTCATACAAAAAAGAAATACTGCTGTAGCAATATTTCTTTTACTTACACATATTATTAAATTTCTACTCTTTTCTAAGCCATCCAGCTGGAGTTCTATGGCCTCCAATATAATAATTATTTCCATCCTTCTTAAGTTCAAACTTATCTCTTGTCTGAGTGCCCATATTTTGTTGTATTACTTCAATATAGTCATCTTCAACTTCTGAAATAATTGCTATATGACCATATGTTGTATCATTAAATATTAATATATCATTTACCTTAGGCATTACATTGTCGCCATTCCTATATTGAATAAGACCTCTTTTCTCATTTACTTCTCCCTGTGGAATACTATCATCAAAAAAGTCCTTTGCGTTACCATAGCCATCTGGCATCTCATGCCCTAAATAATCATAATAATATCTTTTTATAAACTCAACACACTGCCACTCATATCCATAATAATATCCATCCTTACTATAATGTTTTCCATGAACATTGCCATATTCTGAACCATTATAGTATACCTCTACCCCATTAAATACATCAATTGTTTCTCCAATTCCATTTTTCTTATCTTCATATTTTTTATAACCTTTATATGATGTATATCCTATACCACAACATAAAAATAGAAATATAATAATGAACTTTAATACCCTTTTTTTCTTCACAATCACCACTTCCAATCTCATGGTAATTATATCCTAATAATCTATTAAAATACTTGATTTTTGATATTTGTAATATTTTTTTAATTTTCTAATTTACTTCAATTACACTTATGAATCTATCTATCTTTTCATAGTTAAGCTTTTTATTATACTTCATAAATTCACTTTCAAGCTCATCTATATATGAGTAATATTCATCTTTTATTTCATCTACCTGTACTTCTGTTAACTCTTTTAATACCCATTCTTCTTCAACTCTATTTTTAAACATTAAATCTCCTATTACTATCTTCCCATTATCTTTTAAAACTCTTATCATCTCTTTAATAGCCAATGATTTTTCTTCAGAATTTAAGTGGTGAAATGCATAAGTTGATACAATTATATCAAATACTTTATCATTAAAAGGTATCTTTAGAAATTCTCCTAATCTTACTTTTAAATTAGGATATTTATGTTTTGCTACTCTTAACATTTCTCTAGATTGGTCTATTCCAACTACTCTATAGTTATTTTCTAAAAACTTTTTAGCTAAATTTCCTGTTCCTACCCCAATGTCTAACACTGATATATTCTCTCCTGTTATAGTAGATTTTTCATACACCTTATTCAAAACTTTATTATAGTTTTCATAAATCTTTAAGGCTCCCCTGTCAACCTTCACATCTTCATCATAACTATCTGCCCAACTATTAAAGTTCCACTTATCCTTCCATCCCTCTCTAATAGACGCTACCTTATTTCCTTCCTCAATAATAGGAAAGATTTTATCAGAGTTCATTTTCTCATCTTCATATAAGGTATCTATTATTTTCTCAAGTGATTCTCTAATAGTATTTAATCTATGAATCTCATCATTTACCATGATCCATTGCCTATTAAAGTGCTCTAAATAATCTATACCATCATTCCTTTTAATTATTTCCTTTATAGTTTTAATTGAGAGTCCTATAGACCTGTATAATAATACTGCTTGAAGTTGCATAATATCTTTCCCACTATAAATTCTATAATCATTTTCCTCATCTCTTATAGGTTTAATTAATTCCTGTTTTTCATAATATCTAATTTTATTGGTTGTTATATTAAATAACTTCGCTACTTCCTTTATATTATATTTTTTACTCATGTTCTTTCCCCCTTCACAACTAAGTTTAAACCTTAGTCTTAGGTTAAAGTCAATAAAAAACTCACAGTAATTTTCATCACTGTGAGTTCTAACTCTTATATAACCAAACTATTTATATCTACGTAATAATTTTCTGCTTTGTTACTGCACTCATTACATACTGGAATGCTATAAACAATTTTTCCTTCTTCCACATCATTTATTTTTACATTTGATATTACATCTGCCTTTTGTATACATCCCTTGCAAGAACATAATGTAACCTTTTCTCTTTTCTTTTCTTCCCAAATCTCTTTTTTTAATATTTTGCTCTCATTAATATTATGTACCTTTATAAAATTCATTTTAATCCCCACCTTATTATGTATAGTTATATTACACGTCTATTTTCATTGTACTCCTTTTCCAGTTATTACATTATTTATTCAGAAAATTAAAATTAGTAACAAAATACAAATTATTCTATACTTAGAAAAAGCCTACAGAAAGATCTGTAGACTTTTATACACAAGTATTTAATTTTTAGTGAGAACATCCATCATGATTACATACATGAGTACTAGGAAACTCTTTTAACTTATTTTCCTTAAATGCCTCTAGATTTTTTTCTAAATCTCCTTGGATTGCTTGAAAAACTTTTATTCCCATAGAATTTAATTTATTAATAGCTCCTGCACCAATGCCTCCAACTACTACTGCATCAACTTCTTCACCCGATAATGCTTTCATTGGTTGACATTTACCATGTTCGTGACCTAAATCTCCATTGCCTACTGACTTAACCTTATTAGTCTCTAAATCACATATTACAAAAAGTGGTGCTGTACCAAAATGGCCATATGGTATACTTTTTACTCCTTCATTTGATTCAACTGGAAAACAAATTTTCATTATAGGTTCCTCCTTGATTTTATTATTACTAGCACATTTCATATGCTTGCATCCATTTAGACATTTTAAGTTTGCAATATTTGTTGTACTAGTTTTTTCATTATCTATTATTAATTCTAAAAACTTAATTGAAGAATTTATTTTTTCTTCATTTAAGTCGTAGATAATATGATAACCTATTTTATATCCTTGAATTAAGTCAATATCTTTAAGTATTTTTATTTGTTGAGATACTGCTGCTTCACTTATTTCAAGATGTCTTGCTATACCTTTAGCACACATTCCTCTATTTGAAATTAAAAGCAATATATTTACTCTGGTTTCATCCCCTAGTGCCTTAAAAATCTTTATAAACTCTTCCATTGCTCCTCCGTTTTTTAATTAAGTGATTACTTAATTAAATCTTAACACTATTGTATGTTAATTTCAACCATATTATGAGATATATACAAATACTTCTTTTTAATTTTCATCTTTATATTTCCTAAAATTATTTGCTATACAAAATAAAAGAAGTGCATAAAGCATATGCACTTCTTTTACCTAATTATTTAATGGATACATTTATTTTGTAAGAATCCTCTACTATTGGATTTTGAACTTTTGGCATAGCAATCTTATATTTCTTATTATTATCTACTACTGGCAATTCTATCAATACAAGATTGTTTTCAGCATCAATTATAGCTTCTTTTCCATTGTTTAAATCAATTTCATAGTAGTTGCCATCCTCATCTAACAATAAGAAACTAGAGAACACACCATTTAACAAACAATATGAATAGTTTCCCTCTATCTTCATAGTTATTAATGTCCTATCTTCTAATGTTTTAATAGAATCTACTTTAACATTTGTTGCTCTATTTAGCTGAATATTTTCACCTAATAAATCATTAAGATATAAGTATGGTTTATTATCCATACTAAATACCTTTACTACCTCATCATAGGCATAACCAGCTTTCTTTTCTTCTGCTGTAGCTTTTCTACGATTCTCTATAATACTTTGTTTTTTATCTATATCATTTACATTACATTGATATATACTTGCTCTATATTCACCTATTTTTTTATATATTTCATTATCTTCATAGTCAAGGATAGGCACTATAGAAATACCATCAACACTCCATAGATTATTTAATATTTCAAATTTTCCACTATACTCAATATCACTTGATGTACTACCAGCAAACTTTACTCCTAAAACTTTCCCATTATTATCAGTTACCCTAAATCCTTTAATTTCAGGGTTTCTACTTTTACTCTTCTCATAGTAAGTACCCGAATAATTAATAGAGCTTCCGAAAGGACTAATTACTACATTTTCGATTTTCAATTCACTTGTTGGTAATTTAATCTTTTCATTTACTTCTATAGTTTTTGATAGACTATTTGCCTTTTCCTTATTTGTAGAGAATTTAAGATTCCAATCTCCTTTAATATCATCTATATACTTAAAGTCGATCTCAATATTTACTTCATCACCTAATTTTATATCAGAAACATTACCATACAAAATATACTCTGTTGTTTTATCATCTATTTTTACATATTTATTATTTCTACTTTTCATTAAATGACCATCTAAATATATATTACCCATTATTCCCTTAGCTCCATCTATATCTTCACCTACTATAGTTGTAGTAATAGCTAATATATTATTATCTAGAGCAATATCATTTACTGTAACCTTTACGCCATTGCTTTCAACAGTTTTATTTACACTTTGAGAAAAATCTTCAAACTTATCAATTTTATCTACATCACTAAAATGGCTAAAAATTGACCCTATTAATGGAATTGCACTAACTGCCTTTGGATTCATTATACCTATTACACTTACTAATACAAATACAGCAGCTATCCCTCCCCCAATCTTTTTTAATCTTACGTTCTTTCTTCTATATTTATATTTTTCTCCCCTTTTTATTGAATCTTTTATAATATTATTTAATTCATTTGTTGGAACATCTATAGAATTTTTCAAATTATTAATATCCATAACTCAAACGATCTCCCTTCCAATATAAAGTCTTAATGCATTTAACCCTTTATTTAAATATGTTTTAATTGTACCTTCTGGCTTATCTAAAACCTTTGAAATCTCATTTATAGTTAAATCATCAAAATACTTTAATATTATTACTTCCTTATATCTTTCATCTAATTTATCTATGGCACATAAAAGGTCTAATTTTTCATCATTATCCTCTTTCTTTGCTTCCATATTACCTAAAGCTTCTTCTTCTAAATAAATAACTCTCCCTCTCTTTTTATTAAAAGTTATTGCATTGTTAATTAAAATTCTAGTTATCCATGTTTTAAAAAGCTTTGGATTTCTTAACTTATCAATAGATATAAATGCTTTATAAACAGTATCTCCAACAATATCTAAAGCATCTTCTTTACACTTTACATATGCATATGCCGTTCTATATAAGTTATCTTTTATACTATCAATTAAAGATGAAAATGCTTGTACATCCCCTTCTATAGCCATAGTGACTTTTTCATCCATTTTACTCCTCCTTAAGTGTCTAAATTATCGATAATTTATCCTTACATCCATTAGACTAAGTAAACATTAAAATGGTTTTATATTTTACATATTATGATAACATAAAAATCCACATGGACTTTTATCTCCATGTGGATTTAATCTTTATACTATTTATTTTTCTTTCCTTTTAAAAGAAACAGACTTTAGCTTTCCATACATTTTATAAAGCATTGGATTTTCTTCTTCTTCTTCTTTTTCATTAATAAACTTTGTAAGCTCCATAACAGGCTTAAGTCTATTCATTGTATCCTTATATCCTTCATTAATTCTAACTCTTTTAGCATCAGTATCTAAATTCAAAGTACCATTAATAGTATTTTCATCTAGATTTTCAGGTGCTATTATAATTAACTTAGAATGAGGATATAAATCTCTATCAATAGTTGCTTCTTTTGAAAGTAAAACAACGATTATAACATCGCACTTTTCACCATAAACGGGCTGTATAGGTGTATTATCAGCAATACCACCATCAATATATTTTTCTCCTACAACCTCTGTACTATCATATATAAGAGGAAGAGATGCAGATGCTAACACAATTTTCTTCCTTGTCTCTTCATCATAATCGTTCAATCTAAAATACTTAACATTATAATTAGGTAATTCTGTACAAGCTGCAAAACAAACCTTATTAGTATTGTCAAAAACACTACAATCTAGATATTTTTCTATAACCTCTACAGCCCCTTCATTACTTATTGCTCCATGTTCTATCTTATCACTAAGAAATCTCTTAGCTAACTGAAGATTTTTCCCCCCTAAATATAACCCTATTCCTCTTTTTATTAATTCCACCTTACTAAGAGGGACTAATTTATCCATTGTTACTTCTTCCCATAGCTTATCTGCTTTTTCCATATTATCCATAGCAAATAGCACTGAATTAAATGCACCTATAGATGTACCTGAAAAGACAGATATGTATTTACTTATTCCTAATTCCTTTAGGGCTCTCCAAACGCCTAACTCATAAGCGCCTTTTCCGCCACCACCAGAAAGTACTAATCCTATTTTCATAATTCCCCCTATATTTATAAATACTTTATTTTATATTCCATAATGAATTATACATTTTCCCTTAACCTTTGCCTCCATAAGAAGACAAGTTAAGTCTGTAAGCTCTTGTGACTTCTTAAACCTATTTAGTGTTGATGCTATATCATGCAAAAACATTAAAGAAGTATCTGGTATCAACGTTACTCCAGTATATGCAAGTCCAAAACTTGGGTTGCTATAATTATGATGATATGTTCTTAATCTCTTAAGGTACTTTAGCATCTCAGTTACTAATTCATCATCTACTTCTATACAATTATATTCTTTAGGATCATAATTGCTATAATCTTTTTCTTTATCAAGCTTATCTATTATTCCAAACTCATGTTTTGCCATATCTCATCACCTGTACTCTTTATTCATCTTATTATTCATTATTATAACAAATTAACTCTATATATGAAAACAGGATTTCTACCTAATTTAATGAAATCCTGCTTTAACATTTTAAACTTATTAAGATAAATGTAATCCTATTTAATTTCCTTAAGACTTAAGCTTTATTATATTAGTATCTCTAGTAAAATTAATAAAATTATACAATACTAATACATTATCAAAGCTATTATTATTTATATATTCACTAACAGATTCAGAGAAACTTCTTAAATCTATAACATGAATTTCTTCAAAATTTTCAGTTAAAAATGGAACAAAAGAATTCGCATAAGAGTCCTTAAAGATAACTAACTTCTTTCCATTTTTCAAATTAGAATTATTAATTATAGTCAATGGATTATTTCCATATAAAAACAATGAATATTTATCTCTTATATCTAACTTAGAATAATCATATAAAGATTTATATAATTTATCATCTATCTTCATTGTTATTCCTGAAAAGTCATAATAAGTTAACAGATCCGAGGCAACATTAAAAGGTTTTGCCTTTGAAAAATAAGTTCCAAAAAAACCTTCCACCTCATTCTTATTATACTCATCTAAATTTATAGCTTTGTAACCTATACTTTCTATAAAATCTCTATAAGCTAAGTAGGCTCCCTTTGTAGTCCAGTGATGGTCGGTTTTATAATATAAATTTTCTTCGCTTTTCTCTATAAACTTTTCAGTAAGATTAATCTTATTACCACCGTTAATACCTATATATATCTTCTCTAGTTCATCCCTTTGATTAATTACAGGAGCACCTAAGGGCAATTTTTCTTTATATACTTCATATGAATTTGGCGCTATTAATACACTTACAGGTGTTTTGCTATTCTCTATGAGCTTATTAATAGAATCTATATTAATAGTAACTCTTCTTTCATCTAACTCTGTAAACTTTTCAAAAAGATATCCATCTTTTCCATAAATAATATTATTGTTTTCTAACTTTCCTAATAAGTACTCGCTTCTTGATTTTAAATCTATCCAGTTATCTCTTAAAATAAATTGATCACTCATATACTCCTCATACTTTTTAGGATAAGTTCCATCAAAATAATTTTCTAAGGAAAACTCAACCTTTCCTCTTAAATTTCTATTTTCTAACTCTGAAAATCTCTTATCCTCTTTACATATATCTATAATAATAATTCCTAGAAGGAAAATAAAAAAAGTATATAATAAAGGATTTCTTCTCATATTTAATACCTCCTAGAATCTAAAATAAAGGAATGGATTATATGTTGCATCAACTAAATAAGCAACAGATATTATAAAAATACCCATTAAAATTATTGTCTTTATCCATTTAAAGTTGTCTATCTTTTTATAAAACATCGAAACTAATGGTAAAGAAAAAATAATTGCAATAATTAGTGAAACTCCATAGTTTCTAAGATAATAAATCCACTCTTCTCCATTTGAATATAAAAACAACTTACTAAGGTATTCACAGATACCATTAAAATCGGTTATAGCAAATAAAGTCCATCCAATTAAAAGTAAAACTATTGTGTATATGTGGGAAAATACTCTATGCTTATTTAAAAAATTTATAAGCCCTAACTTTTCAATACTAATAAGTAAGAAAAAGAATAATCCCCAAAGTAAAAAATTATAACTTGCTCCATGCCATAAACCAGTTAAAGCCCATACAATAAATAGATTAAACGTAACCCTAACTTTACCCTTTCTATTACCACCTAAAGGTATATAAACATACTCCTTAAACCATGAACCTAGAGTAATGTGCCATCTTCTCCAAAATTCAGATATGCTTCTTGATATATAAGGGTAATTAAAGTTTTCTGGAAAATTAAATCCTAACATTTTACCTAATCCAATAGCCATTAAAGAATATCCACTAAAATCAAAATAAATTTGTAAGCCAAAGGATATAATCCCAAGCCAGGCTAGCGGTGTTGAAATATTTTCAAACCCTATTCCTTCAACTTCTGTCCAAAGCATTCCTATATTATTTGCTATTAGAACCTTTCTACCAAGACCTAAAATAAACTTTTCAATTCCTACTTCAACATTATCCTTAGTAATAACTCTCCTACTTATCTCCTTATTTATATCGGTATACTTTACAATTGGACCAGCTATAAGCTGTGGAAATAAGGTTACAAATGCTGCAAAATTAATAATGTTCTTTTCAGGAACTATCTTGCCCCTATAAACATCTATACTATAGGACATTGTTTGAAAGGTATAAAAGCTTATTCCTAAAGGTAAAGTTATCTTTACTCCTTTTATAGCTAAATTAAAAATATTATTTATGTTGTCTATAAAGAAATTAAAATACTTAAAGAAGAATAATAGACCAAGATTAAATACTAAGGAAATACACAAAACTATAGTTTTTTTCTTAATTTCATTTTTATATCTATAAATAAGCCTTCCAGCTGTGTAATCAATAATAATTGAGGCAATCATTATTAAAAAATATTTGCCTTCCCCCCAAGAATAAAACACTAAACTTAATAGAGTTAAAATTAAGTTTTTATATTTCTGAGGAGTTATATAATATAGTATTAGTGCAATAGGTAGAAACCTAAATATAAATAAAATACTACTAAATATCAAAACTTTTCTCCTTTTTAACTAATTATCCATCTTGCTCTTTATAAAGATAAAAAAGGTGTGGCTGATATTTATTTCCCTTGTTCCGTCGTAAGCTCCAAGTCACATAGAAACAAATATCCCCCCACGCGTACTAAAGGTAAGTAAATTATAAAATTACTATCCTTTATTTTATATTTTTTAATATGAAAATGTAATAATACCTTTGATTTATAGCTAATTGAAATTTTATAATTTACTAGACAGTAAAAAATTAATGCTTTAAGAATGTTTCCATTCCTAAAGCATATTTGACTATTTTAGAGCTTCTTCAAAAACTTTTGCTGCCTTTTCAGCATTGTTTTGTCCTTCTTCGTAATCTGGGATAATGAAAAGTCCTACATAATTTCCATTTACCTTTAATTGTGCTGCTTCAACTGCTTCAGGCTCTCCTGGATAAAATGCTGACGCCTTCTTATCCTCAATAACCTTTTCTAATGAATCCTTTACGGCATCAACCTTTCCCTCTTTAGCTTTAACAACTGCAACTACTTCTAATCCGGTATTAATCATACCATTTTCTACAGTTTGCTCTTCTACATCATCAAGACTTAAATGGAATTTTTCTTTTAAAAGTTCTCCTTCAACTGTTCCTAATGCTCTCATTTCCACTTTTTCTTTAATGCTTTTAACAATTTCACTTGTTGGAACATTTTTAGCTTCTTCCTTTGCTCCACAACCTATAAATGTTGCTCCTACCATTAAAGTAGCTAATAAAATTGATAATTTCTTTTTCATAATACCCCTCCGTCATCTTTTGTATTCCTTTACAATGTATCACATATTTTTCACTTTGAAAAGTTTCAAAATCATTACAATGTTAGTACTCCTACAAAACTTTTAACTATACTTAGTTATTCTTATACTTTTTTTCATAAATACTATATAAAATTAATGCAACCACAGAAAAGCTTATTGGTCCTGCTAGCATCATTATAGTATCAAATGTTTTTCCTGACATTGCTGGCTCTATTATTGTAAATATGTTAGCAAAGCCCACTATTATACATATAATAACTGCTACAAAAATTGAAGCTCCATAGGATTTATAAAATTCATAAGCTTTTGGAACCTTTCCTTCTAATTGCTTCTTTTTAAACTTAGGAAAAGCTCCCGCTAAAAATAAATATGGTATAGTCATGGCAACATTGGTCATTAAAACTAATACTCTAAAGAATTCTTTTGCACCTTTTCCTCCAAATGATACTAAAAGTATTATAAAAATTACTATAACAGCTTGAACACGCATAGCATTTATAGGCATTCCATTTTTTATTTCTCCAATTTTTCCTGGCCAAATTTCTTTTGGTGCTCCTGAAATCAATGTTTTTAATGGGGAATAGGTTAATGTGAAAAATGCTCCACTTAACGCCAACAACATTGATAAACCAACAAATCTAGCAACCCAAATGCCAATTTGTAAAGAAACTATCTCACTTAATCCCATTGCATTTCCAATTTGAACTCCAAAATTATTCATTAGAACATAAGCTACATTACTTAAATTAACATCTTGAGATGATAATACATCATTCCAATTAGTAAAAACTCCACAAGCAAATATTCCTATAGCATATCCTACTGAAATAACAAGAGCAGAAACAATTATTGCCTTAGGAAAATTCCTTTCTGCATCCTCAGTTTGGTCAACTAATCCACCTAATACTTCAAGACCTCCAAATGCAAAAATAGCAAAGGTTACAAAAGACAAGATTTGTAGTATTGATTGATAGTCTGGATTTGGCGAAACAAAAAATGCTTTTGCTCCATTAGTAATTGGTTCTGAAAACTCTCCACCATTTAAAGCGAATACTACAATAGCTCCTATAATTAAAACTACATTTAATATTGCTATAAAAGTTCCTCCTACAGATGTAATCTTAGTTATTTTCTCTATACCCTTAGTAGATATAAATGTGACAAAAATTATCCATAGTGCTCCTAGTATTCCTAATGTTTGAGTTGAATTTAATCCTAATAATGACCATGTAGATGTTAAATCCTTTCCAAAAAATGCATTTGATAAAGGAATCCATATAGATGATGCCACATTTACCATCCATACTATATAAGATGCATACCACATGAAGGTACCAATAAATGCATACTTAGGCCCTATAGACCCTTCCATCCAAGAATATATTCCACCACTTTCTTTCTTAAATGCAGAACCATATTCAGCCATAATAAAAGCATATGGTATAAAAAATGCTATTGCACTTATTATATACCACGGAATAGCTGCATATCCCATTAGTAAGAATGACCTTGGCATATTAGCAAATCCAAATACAGATGTAAAAATCATAAGTATTAAAGCCATTAATGTTAGTTTTTTTGTATTATTGTTCATTCTATCACCTCTATTTAACCTATCTAAAATAGGTTGAACAAAATAGAGAGATATTATTTATTAAATATAATAAAAGCTATAAAATTCATTAAAACCAAATTCTATAGCTTTTCTATCATATTACTAACTTAAATTACATCAAAGAAACTTACCTGATCACTTTCTGATAATCCATTTAAGCAACCAAACTTTCTAAGTAAATCTACTGCAGAATTACCTATTTTAGCACGTTTCTTTAAATTATCAATTGAACTAATTGGAGTTTCTTCATGAACAGCATTAAATATAGCTTCAGCTGCCACATTACCCATTCCCGAAATACTATTTAAAGGAGGTCTAAGGGCATCATCCTCTACTTTAAATTTATCCCAATCTGATTTATATAAATCTATTGGTAAGAACTTAAAGCCTCTTTCATACATCTCTAGTACAATTTCCAAATCATCATACATATCCTTATCCTTTGGAGCTGCATCATTTCCTTGTAAGCTTATTTCCTTCATTTTTTCTCTAACCTTTTCTTTTCCAAAAATCATATACTCTGCATCAAAGGCCTTAGCTCTTATAGAGAAATATGCTGCATAATATGCTAAAGGAATATGTACCTTAAACCATGCAATTCTAAATGCCATCATAACATAAGCTGCTGCATGGGCCTTAGGGAACATGTATTTTATCTTTCTACAAGAATCTATATACCATTCAGGTACATCATGATCTCTCATCATTTTTTCATACTCCGCCCACTTTTCTGGATCCTTTAAAGCCTTACCTTTACGAACAAGCTCCATTATCTTGAAGGATGTATTAGGTTCAAGACCCATTTTAATTAAGTAAACC
The DNA here is from genome assembly GCF_000424025.1 of Clostridium paraputrificum AGR2156. Classification (NCBI taxonomy): domain Bacteria; kingdom Bacillati; phylum Bacillota; class Clostridia; order Eubacteriales; family Clostridiaceae; genus Clostridium; species Clostridium paraputrificum. Next base: position 72,718 of record NZ_AUJC01000004.1, on the reverse strand, counting down.
ATAATATCATCTCTACAACATACAGCATCACTTATACTTGTAATTACTCCTCCATCAATTAAATCCTTAGCATTTCCAAGCCATACATCAGTACCATGGGATAACCCAGATATACATAATAAGTCTGAGAAACTCTTAGGAAGTGTATCTAAAAGCATTCCTCTAACAAACTTTGTTCCAAATTCAGGTATACCAAAGGTACCAACCTTAGAATTAATTTGTTCAGGTGTAACCCCAAGGGCTTTAGTTGATGAGAAAATAGACATAGTTTCTTTATCATCTAAAGGTATTTTTTGAGGGTCTACTCCTGTAATATCTTGAAGCATTCTAATTACTGTAGGATCATCATGTCCTAGTATATCAAGCTTAAGTAAGTTTGAATCTATTGAGTGATAATCAAAATGTGTTGTTATAATATCTGAATTAGGGTCATCAGCTGGATGCTGAACTGGACAAAACTCAAATATTTCTCTTCCCTTAGGAACAACTATTATTCCACCAGGGTGCTGACCAGTTGTTCTTTTTATTCCAGTACATCCCTTTGATATTCTAGTAATCTCTGCTTTATTAGCTTGAGTATTTCTCTCTTCAAAATATTTCTTAACATATCCAAAGGCAGTTTTTTCAGCTATTGTACCTATTGTTCCTGCCTTAAATGTTGTACCCTTACCAAATATAACTTCTGTATATCTATGAGCCTTTGCTTGATATTCTCCAGAGAAGTTTAAGTCAATATCAGGCTCCTTATCCCCATTAAATCCAAGGAAGGTTTCAAAAGGTATATCCATTCCATCCTTATCCATCATTTCTCCACAAACAGGACAAGCTTTATCAGGTAAATCGAAACCATTCTTAGCCCCATAATCATTAAAATCTGAATGTTTGCATTTAGGGCATCTATAATGTGGAGGTAATGCATTAACCTCTGTAATACCAGTCATATAAGCAACAACAGAAGAACCTACAGATCCTCTTGAACCAACTAAATATCCATCATCATTAGATTTCCAAACTAGTTTTTGAGCAATTATATACATTACTGAGAAACCATTTTGAATAATAGAATTAAGTTCCTTATCCAATCTTTCCTGTACAATATCAGGTAGTTCTTCTCCATATAGCTCATGTGCCTTACCATAAGCTATATCCTTTATTTCTTGCTCACACCCTTCAATGTGAGGAGGACATTTTTCAGGAGATATTGGACTTATTTTGTCACACATATCTGCAATTAAATTTGTATTTGTAACTACCACTTCATAAGCCTTATCTCTTCCTAGATAAGAGAATTCTTCAAGCATCTCTTCAGTAGTTCTTAAATATAAAGGCGCTTGATTATCTGCATCCTTAAAACCTTGACCTGCTTCTAAAATACGTCTGTAAATTTCATCCTCTGGGTCCATAAAATGAACATCACCAGTTGCAACAACAGGTTTATTTAGCTTTTCCCCAAGGGCTACAATCTTTCTATTAATTTCTCTTAAATATTCTTTATCAGGTACTTCACCATTTCTTATAAGATAATCATTGTTACCTAAAGGTTGAATTTCTAAATAATCATATTCTCTTGCTATAGCTTCAATTTCTTCATCAGACTTTCCAAGTAGAATTGATTGATAAAGCTCTCCATCACTACAAGCACTACCTATAATTAAACCTTCAGAATACTTCTTAAACATACTTCTTAATATACGAGGTTTCTTATAGAAATAATCTAAATGTGAATAAGATACTAACTTATATAAATTCTTTAAGCCCACATAATCCTTTGCAAGAATAATAGCATGATGAGTTCTTAACTTCTTAAAAGCTTCCTTTTTAGCAGTTTCATCAGAAGCATAAATTTCTATATCTTCTAAGGTATTTACTCCTCTTTCCTTTAACATATCAAGCATTACCTTAAATACCTTAACTGTTGTATCAACATCATCTAAAGCTCTATGAGCAACATCAACCTTTATTCCAAGGTTTTTAGCTATTCTTCCTAGCTTATAAGTTTTATACTCTGGGAATAGCTCATAAGCTAGTGATAAGGTATCTAAATATGTAAAGTCAAATTCATAACCCAATTCTTTTGCAACATGCCTTAAGAATCCAACATCAAATTCAGCATTATGAGCAACTAAAACGCTATCTTTTATAAATTCTAAAAGCTTAGGAAAAACCTTATCTATAGTTTCAGCATTTCTAACCATATCATCAGTTATGCCAGTTACTTCAACAACTCTTGGAGGTATTGATTTCTCTGGATTAACAAAACAGCTAAACTTATCAATGACCTTACCATCTTGGTACTTCATTACACCTATTTCAGTTATTTTTTCTAACCTAGGTGAAAAACCTGTAGTTTCTAAATCTAATACACAATAAGTAGTATCAAGACTTTGCCCCTTAATATTTCTCACAGAAGGCTTTTTATCTGGAGCAAGGTAAGCCTCCACCCCATAAATAACCTTCATATCCGGATTATTTCTTCCTAATAGCTTATGTGCTTCAGGGAAAGATTGAACAACACCATGGTCAGTTATAGCTATAGACTTCATTCCCCAACTCATTGCTCTCTTTATTAAGTCAGCTGCACTGCTCATACCATCCATTTGACTCATTTTAGTATGAAGATGAAGCTCAACTCTCTTAACTTCTGACTCATCTCTTCTTACTACCCTTTCAAGTCCCTTTGTTTCAACTATGGTATTTGCAATCATCTCAACTTCCCCAGAGAAATTACTAAAACCTAAGTTACCACAAAGCTTAACTCCCCTAGCCTTTTTAAGCTTAGATATTACATCATCAGCTTGCTCTGGCTTAAGGAATGACTTACAAGTAAGAGAACCTGTTCCATCATATAAATCAAAAGAAACTAATATCTTACCACTTCTTAATTCCTTTGTTTCCATATTAGATAGTTCACCATATAAGGCAACTCTTCCCTCTTCAGGAGAGGCATCAGATATTCTTATTAATGATTCTTTAATATTAGAATTTCTACCTAATATTAAGAAAGGATTATTCATCTTTCCAGACTTCTTATCATCTTTACCCTTATCCCCTTCACTAGGAACAGTTGGGGTAGTATCCTTAGGAATAGATGGTCCAGTAGACCTAATTTCATTCCTAATCATAGACATTCTCTTCTTTTCTTCTTCTACTTGAAGCCTAATTAATTCATCTGCATCTACATTATCAACAAACTTTATACTATAGGATTTACCATAGAAGCTTTTTATGCCTTCCCTAATTTCCCTATCATACTTTAAGTCTCTAAACATTGTTGATACAGGCACTCTAAACTTTAATGTTATTGTATTACCACTTATTTCATAATCACAATTGTTAACAGCTACCCTAAGAAAAGGATGTTTATTAGAAACATAAGATATTATATTCTTAATTTCCTCTTCTATAGGCTTCATCTTAACTTCTTCAGTATAATTTACAGCAATCTTTGAATGCTCTAAATAAAACCTTCTTTTAATGAAGTTATTAAGTTCTTCAATTTCCTGTATTTCTATGTATCTATCTGAACTTATTGCTAACTCTAAAGTTTTAGATTTTTTCTTTAAAACTGCACTTTCAACCAAGGCAGTACTTATGTTGCTTCCAGTATTAAAATCACTAAAAACTTCATTTATCCTTTTCATAATACTTTATACCTTTCCATAACTTCAGTATGATTCTATTATATATAATTAAGTTCATAATTGCACATACAAAAAAAGGTATAGAGTTATATATTTTTATATAAACTCTATACCTTCTATCTTTTCAAATAATATTAAATACTTCTTCTTTTTCTTTTAAATATGAACATTACTGATAAACTCATTAGTGCTACTAAATATAGCATTGCTGTATTTGTTGTATCACCAGTTTTAACACTGTTAGAATCATCTACATCATTATCTGATGTATCTTCAGATCCTCCAGTATCAGTTTTGTTTTTCTTTAAATTATCAAAAGACTTACTTAATTTTTCCTTTGCTTCATCAATTTCATCTTGAGTACTTTCCACATTATCTTTCACATTAATTGCTTTATTTAATGCTATTTCAAAGTCACTCCAACTTTCAGGTGTATATTCATCCTTATTAAGACCTGATACTTTATCAATTAATTCTTCTAGTTCACTTCTATCAATTAATCCAGCCATATTATCAATTTCACTTAGCTTAAATTTTGCTTGTTTTATATAACATAAGTCTGTGGTTACTCCACCTGTCCAATTATTAGAGAACTCTTCATCCCAATGTCCATAAGAATCCATAATAAATGTACCATCATCTAAAACAACAACACCTGCATATCCAGTATCTCCTGATTTAGCGCTCTTAGAATAATCTTTACATATTTCAATACGATATTGTCCATCTCTTTGTTCCATAAGATCTTCATAAGTTCCAACCCATGCAACCCACTCTCCAGCAGTCCAATCAGCATCACCATCAAAAGTGTTATTTCCATTTAAATCATATTGAATTTCACGGAATGATATCACTAACCGACCACTAATTGGATCATATGCTGCTTTATGGCGTTCTCCTGCAAGAGAACCTGGTAAATCCATTGGTTTACTCCATGAATTTCCTTCATCATCAGAATAAATCATAGTTGCAGGATTATTATGAGATTGGCTACGTGCTAATCCAACAATACGTTTTCCATCTGGTGATCTGAACATACCAATTTCACACATTTTATACGTACTTTCAATATTACGATAATCACTTAAATATGGCTCTGGTTCACTCCATTGTTCTTCACCATTTTCATTAAATGTTAGGTAAGTTTTGTAGTTTACATAATCATAGTCATGGTATACTCCCATCCACTTTTGAATGTAATTTCCACTTTCATCTTTTAATTGTACTAAAGATGCCATACCTACAATAACATTATTTTCTTTTCCATTTTCATGATTAGAGTACCAATGCTTGTATTCTGTCCACGTTTCTCCATTATCATCAGAATATGAAGTATTCCATCCAGTTTTATTTCCATTTGAATCTGTTCCCCATCCAGGACATGCTGTAATCATCATAATACGCTCTTTTCCATTTCCTAATGGTAAAACATATAATGTAGGAGTTTCTTGAGAACCTATCCAACTACTAGGAATATTATTATTTTCCGTCCATGTTTCTCCATTATCATCACTAATTTGCATTATAATAGGACCTTTTCCATGTCCTTTTGGATATGCAGTAATTAAACGACCAGTGCTAGTGCGTACCATATCTGGTTGTCCAAGATATTGACGGTCTCCACCAGGTGATCTTTCAATATCAGTTAATCTATTTACTGGTAATTCATAGGTTTCTAAAGTATTTGAAATTGTTAGTTTCTTACTTACTTCAATAGTTACCTCTTCCTTATATCCACCTGCTTTATTCTCTACTATAATAGTAGTTAATCCACGTTCTTTAGCTGTTACTACACCATTTTCATCTACACTTGCAATATTTGGATTACTAGATGTGTAAGTAATTGTTTTATCCTCATTATCACTAAGTAGATTTGTTTCAACTGTATAAGTTTCACCAATATACAACCTCTTATAGTTTTCTGTAATATTTAATCCTTTAACTAACATTGTAGAAGCTATTTCACTAGGATTTAATACCTTGTTATAAACCTTAACTTCATCAATTAATCCAGTAAATCCTGTACTACCTATAATATCCATTGGGAATTTTACTGTATTCTTTTTTGTCCAGTCATTTTTTTGTATTAATTGACCATTTATATACATGCTTAATCCATCTGTTTTACTTTGAGTCCATGCTATATGATACCAATTATCAGGCTTAAAATCATATTGGAATGTTAATACATCTCCATTTCCTTTTCCTACACGGAATCCACTATCACGATTCTCTGCCATTTTTAATGATGCTGCAAAAGCCTTATCCTTATCACTAATAACAGATATTTCTTTATTAAACTCAGCATCTGTATTTACCCAATAAGCAATACTCCATGCATCATCAGCAGCAATTTGAGAATCTCCTTCTAAAGTCACACTCTTTCCATCTTCTGTTACTTTTAATGCATTATTAGACTTACCTTTTGCAATAGTTCCTTCATTAATTCCATTTCTAGAACCCCATTCATCAACTACTTTCCCATCTTTATCCTTATCAAAAGAATAATAAGAAACTTGTGCTGATTTATCAATTGTAACTGGTGATACTGTAACTTTAATAGTTGCTTTTTTGCTTTCATCTTGAACTGATATAGCAGTAATAGTTACACTACCTAGCTTATTTGCTGTAACTACACCTTTATCATTAACAGATGCAATTCCTTCATTAGAAGATGTCCAAGTTACACGATTATTTAATAGGTTATCTGGTTTTACAACTGCTTTTAATTGAACTGTACTACCTAACATGATTTCTTTTTCATTGCCATCAATTGTAACAGATTCAACTTCATTAGCTCCATTTTCCTTTAAGTTAATATAACGTTCTGTTAATTTATTAATTCCTTCAGTAAATTTTTCTACTTCTTGTGATAATTGATTTACTTTATCTTCACTTAAATATGAACGACTTGTAACTGGAGTAATTGTTATATTACCATATAAAGCATCAATTTCACTTTCTAAAGAAGCAACTTCTTTTTCCATAATTAGAAGTTTGTTTACATCACGAACACCCTTTGCCATAATTTCTAAACGAACTGAACTTTTACTTGTAGGATTTTCCGCATCTTTTTCATCTGGATAAATCAAGAAACAATCTCCTGGTTCAAATGCATTATGAGTTGTATCACGTAATGGATCTTCTACCCATGCATCATATGCCCATCTTAAGAATCCTGCTGTTTCACTTTTTCCAGCATTAATAATTGACCAATAGCTTTCTACTGGTGCACTTAATGAGAAATTTCCTGGTTGGTGCTCTGTACAAGAATATAAAGTTGTACGTAATCCTAATTCATTACGATTTTCTAACAATTTTTCAAACTCTTTTGGATGTTTTGCAGCAGCTGTATCTCCAACATTTAAGTCATATACTCTAAGTGCTAAATCTGGCTTATCAACAAATCCATCCATTGCTCCAGCTGTCTTTAAAGATTTTCCATGAATATTTTTCACAGAGTCTACAATATCAAAAGCCGCATTACTAAAGCCTCTTTCATCAATACCAATATACGATTCTTCAAACCACCCCATATTAGTTAAATGATCCACTAAATCTTGCAAAAAGTCTTTCCAAACCTTTGTATATCTAGCATCCCCAACCTTATATTTTTCATATACTAGCTTATCACCTTCCCAATAAGCAAAGCTATTATGCCATGGAGCAATACTATATAATACAATTTTATCTCCAATTCCAAGCTCTTTATTAAATTTTACCCATTTATCAAAATGAGTATAGTCATATTCAAACGTTCCATCTGCCTTCTTAGTCCACTTTATCATTGATGGATAATGCACATCATTTTTACTATATGTCTGCGCATTCCATGCATCTTCTACAATTGATGTTGTAATAGCATGTCCACCAATTTCTTTGTATTTTAACATACTTGATTTCATTATTTCTAAATGCTTTTCTGAAAATGGTTCTACATTATAGTACTCTGCACTACTATATGGATATTGCCATAATTCAATATCAAATCCATTTTCAAACTCTTTTGCATCAGGAAGTTCTGCATCTTGTACATTTAATGTATAAGTAAATTCTAATGGTTCTTTAATTCCATCTGCAGTTACTTTTAATTTTCCAGTATATGTTCCTGGTTCTGTTCCTTTTGGTACATTAACTTCAACCCAAACATTTTGTAATTTATTAAATCCAATTTCTATTGGTGTTGTTTGGTATAACACATCATTAGATTCACTACGATTTGTTTCAGTTTCTGCTGGTACCTCACGATTTTTATCACCATATCCTAAATATTCACCATTATACGCTTTTACAGACTTAATAAATGTAGCTTTTATATTATCTGATTTTAAAACCTTTTCACCATTTTTAAAATCACTAACTGAAATACTTACATTACTTAATTTGCTGTCTTTTGAATATAATGATATTTCACTAATTGCCTTATCATTTTTCCATGCTGTAAGAGTTGCAGATGTAGTTCCTAGTTTCTTAACCTCTTCATAGCGATCTTGTGTATACTGAGTATTTACATCAACAATACTTCCTCCAATTCCTGGAACAGCTTTCTTTACATTTACTGTTATTTCTTTCTTAATATTTGCTTTTTCACTAGATACAGTTATTTTTGCAGTTCCTTCTTTTACAGCTGTAATAACACCTTTACTGTTAACTGTAGCAATATCTTTATTTTGGCTTTCAAAAACTATATCATTTACTGTTACATACTCTGGTGTTAATGTATACTCTATTTTTTGAGTTGCTCCCTCTGACATTTCATAGCTTTTTTCTGCTAATATAATATCTTTTATAACATAAGGAGCATGAGAAACCTCTGCATATGCTACTTGATTAACATAGTTACTGCTACCTGAATTCTTTTTAGTTTGCATAACAGCTTTTAATGTATGATTTCCTTCTTCTAAACCACTAATTTTATATACAGATTGTGCTTGTGTTCTAGTAGAATTATAAAGATCTACTTCTTTGTCGTATTTACCATCTATAGTAAATTTCACAATCCCATGGTTATGATTTTTATTAGCAAATATCTCAATTCCATTTCCATAGAATGGGATCTCATAGTAACATTCTTCTGCCTTAGATACATCACCTTTTGTATCTATATACGCTTCGCTGCTAGAAAAACTCCACTTAAAACCATTTGGATTATTATAAGTAAACTTATTTGTTGTTCCTTCTACTTTAGTAGGTATTATTTTCTCTATTTGATTATCAGGATTATCTTGAGATGCTCCAATTACTTTTGCATAACTCACCTGTAAACCTTTACCATTTTCTGCTAAAGTAACCTTTACTGTATGCCTTCCTTTTGTTAGTCCTGTCTTACTATATAATTTTGTTGGTGTATCCGCTTCACCTTCAATTTTTACCTTCTCTATTTGACCATTATCTAACTGGAACATGTTGTAGTCATCACTTTTTACACCCCATAACTCTACTCCAGTCCCCTCAAAGGTAAATGTATAAGTATGCTTTGCAGCCTCTTTAGAATCATTATTCCATACCCAGTGCTGTGTCTGCGCATACTCTTCACCTTTAATTGATGATTTCTTATCTGATGCCCATCCATTTTTTCCGCTAGTATCTGTTTCTTCAGTATACGTAAAATAATGTACACCAGTTGTCACAGTATCATCAACAAGCATTTCATTCTCTGCAGCAAATATATATTGTATATTTACTGGCATTATGCTCATGATAAACGTAACAAGTAATCCAATTGAAATCTTAAAAAATCTCTTTCTCATAATTTCTCCTTTCTTTTAAAGTATATAAATTTGATTGTAATTTACTACATCCCTCCTTTTATATAAAATTTCCCCTTTCTACAAATAATAGATTTTAATTAAATAAAACCTATCCCATTATTTACAATTATCTCATTCCACACTTTAGTAATCTTTACAATTTTTATTATTGATTTTATACATTTTAACTTTAAAAAAAGAAATCCAGCAACGCTGGATTTCCACCTTTTTCATGCATAAAATAGCTTTTGTAATAAGAATTAATACAAAATATACTTTATAATATTAAATATATTTATAAAGTTAAGCATAAAAAGCACTATCATAAAGAATTTCTCTGTTTTGCAATCATCCATTTTTTTAGCAATATTACTTCCAGCCATTGCCCCAATAACTCCTCCAATACACATTAAAATTAGAAATATAAAATCAAATTTTGTTATATCCCATGTCAATAATGTAGTTACTAAACTCGTAACTTGAGAAAAGAAAATTATAAACAATGAATTTATAGTGGACTCTTTTGCACTCATAGATAAAAAATAATATAATACCACAATATTTAAAGGACCACCACCAATCCCTAAAAAGGAAGATATTATCCCTAAACTAAGTCCAATTAAAATACAAATATCTCTATTATTTATCTTTAAAGTTCTAATGCTACTTTTATTTTTCATATAAAAGATTATTACAACATTTATAATTAATAATATTATAGATTGAATCACTCCAATTATATTCTCACTAAATATATTATCCCTTATAATATCAAATAGTGCTTTTCCTATTGCTCCACCTAAAGCAGAACCTAATGCTAGATAAATTGTAACACTATAATTAATATTTATCCCGCTTTCATTTTTCTTATTTCTTATTAATGAAGTTATAGTCATTGCTAAAACAGTACAGCCAGATAAAAAGCTTATAGTAGATACACTCATGACACCTATAGAATCTAATATAGGCTTAATTATAACTCCTCCACCTATTCCACTAATAGCTCCAACTAAAGATGACACTAAAGCAACAAAAAAATGAATTATTTTCATTTATATCCTCCTAAGTTTGTAAATAAAATTTTTATACATTCTCAACCACAAATAAAGGAGTATAGTAAATTCATACTCCTTTTAATTGATTTTATCTACCTAAACTTACATAATCATTCTCGTCTTTAGAACTCGCTTGTTTACATTCCTTCTTGTTAACTTTCCACTTCTTTTTTATTGGAATTTCACCTTGTAAAATAATATCCTCAGTAGCATTAAGATGATTTTCTAGCTTTTCTGCTAAAGCATTCTTAATTTCTGATAGCTCCTCATTATCAATAAGGTTATTTCTTTCTCCAATGTCATAATATAAGTCATATAATGCTTCTTTATACTTAACTTGCTTATCCAAATCATTTCTTAATAGATAATCCTTCGAAAGCGATTCATCTATGTTAGATTGATTTATTTTTAAATACTCTTCATCATAGTATCTTATATATTTATATCTTTTTGTCCTTATACAACGGATTGGTTCATATGAAGTATGAAAACTTACTTCTGCAAATATCTCGTCTCTGGTTGGGGCCATTGTATCCTCAAATGACTTAACAAATGATTTTCCTTCTAGATATTCTGGTTTTTCTAATCCTAACAAATCACATATTGTAGGAAATACATCAATATGTGAAACTAAGTTATCAACAACTTGCCCTTTAGTTTTAGAATTTGGAACTCTCATTATTAAACTTACTGCTATTCCACTATCAAATAGGGTACATTTACTAAATGGATTTGCTAATCCATGGTCAGTCGTAAATAGAATTATTGTATCTTCATATAATCCATTATTTTTCAAGCTTTGTATTACCTCTTCAAAGCATCTATCTGCACTCTTTGCACTAGTCATATAACGAGCCTGATCTCTTCTAGTTTCAGGATTGTTAGGTATAGGGTATGGAGGATTTACCATATTCTCATTAATATCTTTATCAATAACATCTGGATATCTTCTATGGGTTGCATACATTCCATAAGAAAGAAAGAATGGCTCCTTCTTATCATAATTATCTAACCACTTAGTTACTTCATGTGCATTTTTACTATCCCAAATTGTTAGATCTTCCTGCCTATAATTGCTGTTATCACAAGTTAAATTTTCCTTATATCCAATCATTTTAGCTCCAGATTCGTGATCCAAATACCAACCTGCTTCATGTTGAATTCCAGATAATACTGTACGATATCCATGATTATTTAAAAAATTAACTAAATGCTTACTGTAATCTATGGAAAATCCTCGTTGTGCAAGACCTAACATACCACTTTGATGTGGATATGTACTTGTAAGCAATGCTGCTCTCGATGGAGAGCATGTAGGGGATGCACAATAACTTTGAGTAAACAAAGTAGCATCCTCTGCAAATTTTTTTATATTTGGTGTAGGTACATCATAACCATAGGGTGATAATATTCTCCCTGAATCATGTGTATGTATATATAAAATGTTCATTTTTTTGCTCCTTCCACTATTACATATTTACTTCTACTTTTAGATTTAGATATTTATCATATAATGTAGCTCCTCCTTTGTTAAAAAGAAACATGAAACCACAAAAAATACTTAATCCATTAACTATTATTTGAACACTTCCAAAAAAGTTACTAACACTTAAATTTAAAAAATCTATTAAATTTAAATGATTAGGATTTAATATTCCTCCTAATAGGAAAATCACTAATCCTTGTCTTACAAATATTTTAAGATGAGAAACTGAATTGTTATCTTTACTAGTAAGTTCTAAATGCATAATTGTTTTACCTATAGTTCTTCCTTTATTAAATAATGGTACAACTACTATTGCTACTATAGATACAAAAATAGCTATAATATCATACAATAATCTAAAATCCTTCGGTAACTCATTTAAAACTATGTAGTTTATACCAAGTCTAATGTTGATTGCATAAAATGATACTACACTTGTCGTTAAAATAATTATTAAACAATCTATTATATAGGCAATTATTCTTGTAAACTTACTTTTCTTTGCATTTAATACCTTACTCATCTTAAAATCCTCCTACTTTACTTCTACAATCTCTTTTTCACCACATTGAACAATCTGATTTTCCTTTAATATCTTAAAGTCAACATTCTCTTGAGCTAGCACAATGACATCACAAGAAGATACCCTGTCTTTTATTCCTTCAAAGTCAACCTCCATTAATAAATCGCCTTTCTTAACAGTTTGACCTACTTCACAGAATGACTTAAAACCTTCTCCCTTAAGTCTTACTGTATCCAATCCAATATGAATTAAAATATCTGGACCATCTTCATTTTCAATAGCTATTGCATGAAGTGTTTTAAAAACTAAAGTTACCTTCCCATCTATTGGAGATACTATCTTAGTATCCATTGGTTCTATAGCAAAACCATCTCCTAAATCTCTATTTACAATTACTTCATCTTCTACATTATCTAAACTCTTAAGCTTACCTTTAACAGGAGAAACAAACTTAAGCTTATCTTTTTTAAATATTGAAAACATACTATTTCCTCTTTTCATCATATATAAGGCAAGAATAAACTAGCTATATATAATACTTGCTATCTTATCCATGCCTTTTTTAATATCCTAATTATTTAATGATTCAAGATATTCATCTATTTCTACACGAACTATATTAACTGACGGTCCATAAATAACTTGAAGATTCTTTCCTCTTACTAATGTATTATGGGCACCTGTTTCTTTTAATGAATCTAAGTTTACATCAGCAATTTTCTTTATGTTAACTCTAAGCCTAGTTGCACAGTTATCTATATCTTCTATATTCTTAATTCCACCTAAAGCTTCAATAATAGCTTTTGCTTGTCCACTCTTGTAAGCAGTTTTTAATGATGATTCTGCTTCTTCATTATCATCTTCACGTCCTGGTGTTTTTGCATCTAATTTAGCTATTAAGAATCTATATATAAAATAACTAGCTATTGCAAATGGAATACCTAAAATTATTATCCATACAAATCCTGTCTTTGCATTACCTTGAAATACACCAAATAATAAAAATTCAATTAATCCTGCTGAGAATGTTGAACCAATTGTTACCCCTGTTACTGCGCAAGCTACGAAACCTAATGCAAATATCAATGCTTCAGCTATAAATAGTATTGGATTTGCAAATAATAGTGCAAATGAAATTGGCTCTGTAACACCTGTTATAAAACAAGTTAATGCTAAAGATAATAAAAATCCAAGAGTTTTCTTACGTCTCTTCTTATCTGGAATTGCATGATACATCGCTAAACAAATAGCTGGCATTGTAAATAACATGTGTATATAACGTCCGCTGTTATAAAGTGCGATATTTCCGAAGAAATGTGTTGTGTTAGGATCTGCTAATTGAGCTAAGAATATATTTTGCCATCCTTCTATCATTACTCCACCAACTTCAGCAACACCACCTGCTGCTGTAGTCCAGAACGGTAAATAGAATACGTGATGTAATCCGCAAACATATAAAGTTCTTAACATTAATCCATAAATAAAAGATCCAAATACACCTAATTGTGAAGCTAATTGACCAAATGCTGCTATTGCATTACCTATTGCTGGCCATACAAAGAACATGATAACACCAAATATTCCACCAACTACTGTTGTAATTATAGGAACACTTCTTGAACCACCAAAGAATGATAAAACTTCAGGTAACTTTAACTTATAAAATCTATTGTGTACCCATGATGTATATAGACCTGCTAGTACACCACCAAAAACTCCCATCTGAAGTGTCATAATACCAAATTGAGCCCCTTGTCCAAGTGATTTTGGATCTACCCCTTGCCCAGGTAGTTGATTAGTAACCTTTAATAAAGCATTAATAGTAGTGATTAGTACAAAATAACCTACAACAGCTGCTAAGCCTGCTGTTCCCTTATCAGTCTTAGCCAGACCTACTGCTATACCTACTGCAAATATAAGTGGTAGTGCATCGAATACACTTTTACCAATAGCATTTAGAATTTGCAGAAAAGCTTGTAACCCTGTGTTTGCAAGTATTGGATATGCTTCAAGAACAGAAGCATTGGTCAAGGCAGCTGCTACTCCTAAAAATAAACCTGTAACTGGTAAAATTGCAATTGGTAGTAATATTGCCTTACCTAATTTTTGCGCTAGTCCAAAAGATTTGTTTACTAAACTATTCTCTTTGATACTCATAATGAACCTCCTAAGTAATTTTATAAAAATTAATATTTTATCTCTTTACCCATATAGGTGATGACCATGCTACTGATCCATCTGTACAATAAACCTTTGTCAAGTAATATGAATCATTATCAAAATCTAACATAACTTCTTTATCAATTTTATAAGCTATTTCTGGCTTAGCTTTCATAAGTCTAACCTTATATGCATTGTGATAGAATGGATCACTTCTATAATAATCATCAAATCCAAATCTTTCTTTTGCTAAAGCTTTTGCTTCATCTAAGAATACTATAAGACTTGTATTATCTAATAACTCTCTTACGCTTTTTTCAAATTTTTGTCCATCTACTTCTAAAATAACTTTGGAATTAATATCAGCTTCTATTTCAAAAACAAAGCCTTCTGTTGTTACTGGTGATGGTCCCATCCATTTACCTGACTGAGTAGTTTTTCTTGTTGTAAGACCAAATTTACATGAATTATCACCTACTTCATTAATCCATTGTCCTCTTGATGTCCAACATTTTTCTATTGAACATATTTTTCCTGATGTATTTAGCTTTCCAATCCATTCTTTCTTCTGTATATCTGGATAAATCTTTAAGTCAGGTCCCCATCCAAATTCAACCTTGAATTTAAATTTCACCATACCATCTAATTCTTCATTCATCCATTTTTCACCATGATTATATGTAAAATGAGGCTTTCCATTTTTGTAAATTACAATTCTATCAATAGCTTCTTGTGTTTCTACTTTTATATGATGCTTTAATTTGTCCTCAACAGTTTGGAATTCACTCCCCATAACGTTTTCATTGATTTCATAAAGAAGCTCAACTCTTCCACTTGTCATTCCATAAACTCTTCTTTTTAATATAGCATCCCATATACTTTCAGGAGTATTATTTTCTGCTAAAACCCCAGCAAATCCGTGTCCATACTGTGCTGCAACAACATGGTTATCTCCTGAAGCAATTATCCCTACCTTGTTTCCTTTCTTTAGTCCATCAAATACAGAAGTTCCTCCTGTTCTTGGTCCCATATGTATATGACGACTCATATGAATATCTGTATCTCCACTTTCCGAAGAGCCATGAGATGAATATATCTCAGCAAATGGTGAAAACTCTTCTATATGAGTTTCCCAATTCTTCCCCCTATGAGATAAGCTATATGCTAAATGATGTGGAATTGCAATTGCATCTTTTTCTTTTAGTTCTTCATATAATTGACTATATCTCATAGGATTTACTAATGGTCCTTCATTCTTAAAAAACACATTGTGATCCCCGTCTAATCCTGCACCTTGCCATTCATAACCATTAAATATTGGAAAATCTTTATTCTCCTTATTCTTCATCTTTACAAATTCATTAATCTTTTTCCAATCTTCTTGAACCTTATCCATGGTATGAATATCTTCTAGGAAAATCCCTGTTTCATCTTTTCTCAAATAATATGGATAATATGCTATAGGCCAAAAATCTAACATTTCCTTTGCTTGTTCATACCATTCTTCTAGTTGATTCATTTGTTCATGATGAATATTTGTATGAAAATCTGTAATCAAATATTTGTACTTCATAAAATCCCTCCTTCTATCTTGTTATCTCAATTGTAAACAATTGCTTTTCAAATGTCAATACATTTAGATATAATATGTTTACATTATCTATTTTCCCAATAGAATAAACTTCTTTTTTCTTTATACCCATTTATGGCATCACAGAATTTTTGGGTAGTTATATGTGGTCTAGTTATAGCATTTCCAACAACTACACTATAAGCCCCATGATATAAAGATATTATTGCTTCTTCTGGTGTACTTATCTTGCTTTCCATAATAACTTTCCCTATTTTCTTTTCATTGCAAAGCTGGACTAACCTACAAAGCAATTCAAAATCTGGTTTTGATGTACTCTTATAATTCTTATCAAATCTACATAGTGTTGGCGCTATCATATCTGCGCCTTCCTCTAAGGCTATGTTCGCATCATCAACATTTCGTATATCCGCTAAAATTGGGACTTCAGGAAATTCACTTTTTATTTCTTTAATTATTTCATAAGCGTATTTCTCTTCACTAACTAATCTATTAGTAGCATCTACAGCTATAATATCTGCTCCTGCTTTTATACACTCTCTTACATACTTCATACCAGGAGTTATAAATACATCATACTTTTCATTAAACACCTTCCATAAACCTATTATAGGAATTGTACTTATTTTTTTTATTTTTCTAATATCATTTGGGGTATCTAATCTTAATGCTATTGCTCCGCCCCAAATAGCTGCTTTTGCCATATGAATGGTGTAATCATCCCAATAATGAGGATCTGTTTCCTTTGCCTGACAAGATACAATCAAACCTCCTTTTATTCTTTCTATTAGCTTTCTTTTACTCTCCATATAAATTCTCCTTTACTTTCATTTTAAATGTAAACACAAATACAATTATATGATAACACATTCGTTTTTAATTGTATTTGATTTTTTTTAAATTTAATGTATACTAATATATGAATACTTTTATATGAATACTTTTAGAGAGGTTTTAAATGAAAGGTAAAAAGAAAAGAATTGCTCAATATAAGCAGATTGAAAAAGATATATTAGATAAGATTCAAACTGGATACTTTAAACAGAACGACATGATTCCAACTGAACTTGAACTTTCAAAAACATATAATGTATCAAGAGTTACAGTTAGAAGAGCTACTGATAACTTAGTTGCTCAAGGGTTATTATATAGAACTGCTGGTGTAGGAACATTTGTCAATCATAATCCGGCTACTCAAAAAATAGCTACCTTAAAGAGTTTTACTGAAGAAATGGAAGAATTGGGACTTAAGGCTTACACAAAAATAAATAGCTTTTCTATAATTGAAGCAGACTCAAAAATAGCTCGTATGATTGGAGTTAAGCCAAACGATATGATTTACTATATTGAAAGAATTAGATATGGTAATGATGATATCTTTGTTTTTGAAAAGACTTATATGTCCGTCGAAGACAATCCTGATATATCTATTAGGGTTTTAGAGGAGTCAAAATATTATTATTTTGAACATGTAAGAAATAAAAAAATAGATTATAGTTATCATCAAACATATCCTATAATGCCACCAAAGAGCATTGCAGAATTATTTAATCTTGATGATAATACGCCAATAATAAAGATTGGAAATACAACTTACCTAGAAGATGGTAGTATTTTAGATTATACAGAACTATATCTAAACTCACCTAAATATCAATTAAACTATATACGTACTAGATAAGATATAGAGAGAATATAAAATAGTCTGTGTAAACTTTAGAAGTAATGTAATAAAAAATCTAACTTGAAATATTTTGATTTTGATGTTCCAATAAATAAAAAAACTCATTAAAGAGCAGCAAAATCTTCCATCAAAATCTTTTTATCCTAATAGTATTTATAAATCATATTAATTATATGTTTTTCTAAATTAAATAATAAATATATATACTTGATGCTTTTTTCTTATAAAAAAATCCACGATATTTCAGTCATGGATTCATTGGCGGATTCAAAGCATTACCATAACTCTACAAAAACTTTATTATCCTATTATCAAACCCTATCACTCTTTTTATCTTCTTATTTTAATCCAAAAAAAGAAATCCAGCAATCACTGGATTTCCTCTTAATCTCCACTACCTATTCAAATATCCCAATATCTTTTCTACAGTAAGCTCCCATAAAATCAACAAGCTCAACATTTCTATAAGCTTCTTCCCTAGCTTCCTCTAAAGTCTTACCTGTACCAATTACAGAAAGAACTCTTCCTCCACTAGTCTTTAAAACTCCCTTTTCAAGCTTTGCTCCTGCTAAAAAGACATTATCCTTTATACTTTCATCTATTGTAATTGGGAATCCTTTTGGAAAGTCTCCTGGATATCCACTAGATGCAAGAACTACGTTTATACAAACTTCATCCTTCCACTCTACTTGAATTTCATTTAATCTTTCATCCATGGCAGCCTCAATAACTTCATATAAGTCACTTTCCATTAAATGAAGCACTGATTGAGTTTCTGGATCACCCATTCTAACATTGTACTCTAGTAGGTATACTCCCTTTTTAGTTATCATAAGACCAAAGAAAATAATCCCCTTAAAGTCAAAGCCTTCTTCTTGTATTCCCCTTAAAGTATTAGCCATAATGTTATCTTCAAAGTCTCTCATCACTTCACTAGTAACATATGGATTTGGTGCAAGAACTCCCATACCACCAGTATTAGGCCCCTTACCACCATCATATATTTGCTTATGATCTTTAGCGGATATAAATGGGATTATTCTTTTTCCATCACATATAGAAAGGATTGAAGCTTCAACACCTTCTAAGAATTCTTCCACTACTATCTTTTGCCCTGCTCCATTAAAAGCATCATCAATCATAAGGTTTTGCACAGCCTTCATAGCATCTTTTTTGCTTTCGCAAATAACTACACCCTTTCCAGCCGCAAGTCCATCTGCCTTTATAACTATTGGATATTGACAATCATAAAGATATGATAGAGCCTCTTCTGGGTTTGTAAATACTTCATATTCAGCAGTTTTAACTCCATACTTTTTCATAAAGAACTTTGAAAAACTCTTACTTCCTTCAAGTTTTGCACCTTCAAAATCTGGTCCAAAACATCTTAATCCTTCTGCCTTAAACTTATCAGTTATTCCTTTAGTAAGAGGGTCCTCAGGTCCAACCACTGTTAGATGTATATCATTATTTTTTGCAAACTCTACTAATTTATCTATATCTGTTATATTGATATTTTCACATTTATTTTCTAAAGCTGTTCCACCATTCCCTGGTGCTACATATATTTTATCTACCTTTGGACTTTGTGCAAGCTTCCAAGCAATAGCATGTTCTCTTCCACCTGACCCAACTAATAATAACTTCATATTTATCCTCCCAAAAACTATTAATTCTTCACTAATTAGTGTTTGAAGTGCCTTAGCCCTGTAAATACCATAGCTATTCCATGTTCATTACATGCATCTATTGATTCTTTGTCTCTTAATGACCCACCTGGTTGAATTATAGCCTTAATTCCAGCTTTAGCTGCTTGATCTACTACATCTCTAAATGGGAAGAATGCATCTGAAGCTAAAATTGTAGCTCCTTTACCTCTCTTTAATGCATCTTCTGTTGGCCAAATTCTATTAACTTGTCCTCCACCAATTCCTAGTGCAATTCCATCATGTGCTACCACTATAGCATTAGACTTAACATACTTAACTACCTTCATACCAAAGATTAAATCCTTCATTTCTTCTTCAGTAGGAGCCTTTTCTGTAACAACCTTTATTTCCTCAATTAACTTTTTATCTTCTTCTTGAACTAAGATACCACCATCAACTGTAACCATGTATCTTTCATCCTTTGGAGTGTTATGCATTCTAAGAACTCTTAAATTCTTCTTAGTTTTTAATACTTCTAAAGCATCTTCGTCATATTCTGGAGCTGCTATTACTTCTAAGAATATTTTAACCATTTCTTCAGCAGTTTTCTTATCTACTTTTCTATTAAAAGCAACTATTCCACCAAAGATTGATGTTGGGTCAACTTCGTAAGCCTTCATATATGCTTCATAAGCATCCTTACCAGTTGCAACACCACATGGAGTATTATGCTTTAATGCACAACAAGTCGGTTCATCAAATTCATTTGCACATTTCCAAGCAATATCCATATCCTTAAAATTGTTGTATGATAACTCTTTACCATTTAATACATCAAATGTGTTCATAGCACCTTCTACTGTTGTGGATTCATAGAAAGCTGCACTTTGATGAGAGTTTTCTCCATATCTTAATCCTTGCTTTTTCTTAAATGAAACTGATAGATATTCTGGATATTCTTCAACTCCTTCTAACATAAAGTTAGCAATAGCAGCATCATATGCTCCCATTAAGTTAAATACTTTACCAGCTAATCTCTTCTTTGTATTGTAAGAAACTTCACCTTCTGCCTCTATTTCTTCCATTACCTTACCATAGTCATTCTTATCTGAAATTACAACTACGTCTTGGAAATTCTTAGCTGCTGCTCTTAACATTGTTGGGCCACCAATATCAATAAACTCAACCTTTTCTTCAAATGTCAAGTCTTCTTTAACCTTTTCAAAGAATGGATACAAATTAACTACAACGTAATCTATTGTGTTTATGTTTCTTTCCTTTAAAGTGTTCATATGTTCTTCATTATCTCTTATCGCCAAGATTCCTGCATGAACTAATGGATGTAATGTTTTTACTCTTCCATCTAACATTTCTGGGAAGTTAGTAACTTCATTTACTTCAATAACATTAACTCCATTTTCCTTTAAATGTTTGTAAGTTCCACCAGTTGAAAGAATTTCAACTCCTCTTTTTTCTAAAAACTTAGCAAATTCTAATACGCCATCTTTGTAAAATACGCTAATTAACGCTCTCTTTTTCATTAACTTGGCCTCCAATTTAATAAATTTTACTTCTTCCATCTATAACATTAACTTTACCTTCTGAAATCAACTTTATTGCTTTTGGTAATAACAGGTGTTCTTTTACTAATATTCTTTTTTGAAGATCTTCCGCACTATCTTCAAAATATACTGGTACAGCTTCTTGTAAAATAATTGCTCCCCCATCTACTTCATTATTTACAAAATGAACTGTACAGCCAGAAACTTTAACTCCCTTCTTAATTGCAGCCTCATGTACATGAAGTCCATACATTTTAGGGCCACAAAATGAAGGTATTAAGGAAGGATGTATATTAATGATCCTATTTTTAAACTTATCTAAAATTTCCCCATCCAGTATTGATAAATAGCCTGCAAGGACTATTAAATCTACCTTTCCTTCTGTTAATTCTAAAATTCTATTTGATTGATTTTCCCCATATTCCTTCTTGCTAACTACGTATGTATCTATTCCTGCTTTCTTTGCTCTCTCTAAGGCATAGACACCATCTTTACTACTTATGACCATTTCTACTTTGCAGTCTAATTCCCCAACTTTAACTGCATCTATTATGGACTGAAGGTTTGTTCCTCCCCCTGATACAAGAACTGCTATCTTAAACAAATACCTTCACCTCCAGAGGTTACATGACCAATTACATAAGCCTTTTCTCCCATTTCTATAAGAGCTTTTGTTACTGATTCAGCATCCTCTTTTTTAACACATAAAACAAATCCGATGCCCATATTAAATGTGTTATACATATGGTCTTTATCAACTCCAAGTTCAACCATTCTATCAAAAATAGCTGGTATTGGGTAACTACCCTTGTTAATAACAGCTGTTAACTCTCTGCCATTAAACATCCTTGGAACATTTTCTATAAATCCTCCACCAGTTACATGAGCCATTCCTTTAATTTCAAAGCTTTCCATAAGCTTTAAAACTGGTTTAACAT
This sequence comes from Clostridium paraputrificum AGR2156, assembly GCF_000424025.1. Taxonomy (NCBI): domain Bacteria; kingdom Bacillati; phylum Bacillota; class Clostridia; order Eubacteriales; family Clostridiaceae; genus Clostridium; species Clostridium paraputrificum. Next base: position 50,679 of record NZ_AUJC01000004.1, on the reverse strand, counting down.
AAATCTTAGTTGGAGTAATTAATGTTTTCCAAACTTCTTCTCCATTAAATTCTTCATCTAAGTTTGTAAATAGCTTTCTAACTAAAGAAAAACCATTTGAATGAATTCCTGAAGCTGCTATCCCCACTAAAGCATCTCCATCTTCAATTTTTGAACCATCTATTATTTCGTCCTTATCTGCTATCCCCACAGCAAATCCTGCTATATCATAGTCCCCCTCTTTATAGAAACCTGGCATTTCTGCTGTTTCTCCACCTACTAAAGCGCAATCTGATTGAATGCATCCTTCTGATACACCTTTAACTAAATCTGCAGCTACTTCTGCTTCAAGCTTTCCACAAGCTATATAATCTAAGAAAAATAGTGGCTTTGCTCCATGACAAAGAATATCATTAACACACATTGCAACACAGTCAATTCCAACTGTATCATATTTTTTCTTTTTGCAAGCTATATCAAGCTTTGTTCCAACTCCATCAGTTCCAGAAACTAAAACTGGTTTCTTGTACCCTTCTGGAAGTTCAACCATTCCTGCAAAGCTTCCAAGACCATTTAAAACATAATTACTCATTGTTCTTGCTGCATAGTCTTTTATAAGCTTAACTGATTTATAACCTTCTTCTATATTAACCCCTGATTCTTTGTAAGTTATCATTTTCTCTCCACTACCTTTCAAGATGATCTTTTGAAGTTTCTATTGGTGTTGATACTGGATATACTCCATTAAAGCACCCAACACAGAATCCTTCTTTACCTTTAAATGTGTTATACATTCCATCCATGCTTAAGTATCCTAATGAATCTGCCCCTATCATATCTGCCATTTCTTCTATAGAATGATTTGCACCTATAAGTTCACTTCTATATGGAGTATCAATTCCAAAATAACAAGGGAACTTAACCACTGGTGATGCTACAAGGAAATGTACTTCTTTAGCTCCAGCTTTTCTTAAAGAATCAACTAAATGCTTTGAAGTAGTTCCTCTAACTATTGAGTCATCTATTAAGATAACTCTTTTACCTTTTACATTTACCTTTAAAGGATTTAACTTAACTGCTACAGCCTTTTCTCGTATTTCTTGAGAAGGTGTAATAAATGTTCTTCCTACATATCTATTCTTTACAAAGGCTGTGTCATATGGAATTCCTGATGCTCTTGCATACCCTATAGCTGCTGGTATACCTGAATCTGGTACTGCTGATACTATATCTGCTTCTATAGGATGTTCTCTATATAACTCTTCTCCAGCCTTAACTCTTGTTACTTGAACATCTAGACCATCAATTATTGAATCAGGTCTTGCAAAGTAGATGTATTCAAAGGCACAAGTTTGACATAATGTGTTTTCAGAGTATTTTATAGATCTTATTCCATTTTCATCAATAACTACAACTTCCCCTGGTTCAACATCTCTAACAAATTCAGCTCCTACTGCATCTAAAGCACAACTTTCTGATGACATTACATATGCATCATCAACCTTACCTATACAAAGAGGTCTTATACCATGTGGATCTCTAGCTCCAATAAGCTTATCCTTTGTTGCTATAACCATAGCAAAGCTTCCTCTAACAGCCTGTATAGCATCCACAACAGCTCTTTCAATACCTCTCTTAGCACCTCTTGCTATTAATGTTGCTATAACCTCTGAATCAATTGTTGTATGGAATACATGACCACCATCTTCTAATAAATCTCTTATAACATCTGCATTAACAAGGTTACCATTATGAGCCATTGCTATAGGACCAAGCTTTGATGATGCTAAAAGTGGTTGTGCATTTTCTACCTTAGTTGAGCCTGTTGTTGAATATCTAACATGTCCAATTGCTATATACCCCTTTAATTTGTTTAAGTCATCCTTTGTAAAAGCTTCAGTTATTAAACCTAAACCCTTATGAATGTCTACTTCTTCACCATTTCCTACTGCAATACCTGCAGATTCTTGTCCTCTATGTTGAAGAGCATATAATCCATAGTAGGTCATACCTGCTACATCCATAGGTGAGTTTGAGTATACCCCAAACACACCACACTCATCTTTAAATTTATCCAGACTTGGATCTAGTATTAATTGAAAGTCAGCTTTTTTCATCCCAACTATTCCCCTTTAATTCTGTTTAAAATTTCAATGTAAGCTTCTTCTACGTTACCCATATCTCTTCTAAATCTATCTTTATCTAACTTTTCTCCTGTAGTTGCATCCCAGAATCTACATGTGTCTGGTGAAATTTCATCTGCTAAAACAATTTCTCCATTTGGAAGTTTACCAAATTCAATTTTAAAGTCTATTAAGTTAATATTTAACTTAGAGAAGAATTCCTTAAGTAAGTCATTTATCTTAGCTGTCATATCTAAAATTGTTTTGATTTCTTCAAAAGTTGCAGCCCCAATTGCTACTGCATGATAAGAGTTTATTAATGGATCTCCTAGTTCATCATCTTTATAAGAGAATTCAAACACTGTAGTCTTTAGCTTGTACCCTTCTTCAAGTCCTAATCTCTTAGCCATGCTTCCTGCTGCTACATTTCTTACTATAACTTCTAGTGGTACTATTTCAACTTTCTTACAAAGTTGTTCTCTGTCATTTAGCTTCTTAACAAAGTGAGTCTTTATACCATTTTCATTTAACATTTCAAATATCATTGAAGTTATTGCATTGTTTAAGATACCCTTGTTATTTATTTGATCTTTCTTTTCTCCATTAAATGCCGTTGCATCATCTTTGTAATATACAATAACCTCTTCTGCTTTTCCTGTAGCATAAATCTTCTTTGCTTTTCCTTCATACATCATTTCTAACTTTTCCATTATAGTTCCACTCCTTCTCCATTTTCTTCTATAAACTTTCTTTTCATATTCATTCTAAAATCAACTAATTTTTCTTTAATCTCTGGATATTTTAATGATAGTATTTGCACTGCAAGCATCCCTGCATTGTAGCTATTATTAATTCCAACAGTTGCTACTGGAATTGACTTTGGCATCTGTACAATTGATAATAATGCATCCATACCTTCAACTGCTGCCTTAACAGGAACTCCTATTACAGGTAAAGTAGTTTGTGATGCTATAACTCCTGGTAAATGTGCTGCAAGACCTGCTCCTGCTATTATTACTTCGCAACCATCCTTTTCAATCTTTTCAATTGTTTCTGCTAACTTTTCTGGAACTCTATGAGCTGATAATATATAAGCCTTGTAATCTACTCCAAATTCTTTTAAGGCATTAGCTGCACCCTTCATTACATCAGTATCTGACTTACTACCAAAAAATATTGCTACCTTCATTTAAAATTCCCTCCTTAAGCTAATTAATAATCTATTACCTTCAACCATAATTTTTCTTACATATTTATATAAATATATATTGGTATATTTATATATTGTTTTATTTTTATATTTATATATTTTTAACCACTTTATTTTCTAAAGTAATTAACTCCTGATTTAAATATCTTTTGATCAAATTCTCCTGGAACATTTCTATATAAATTTTCTCCAATTCTTTCAGAGTGACCCATCTTACCTAAGATTCTTCCATCTCTGCTTGTAATACCTTCAACTCCTAACATTGATCCATTTGGATTGTATGGCATATCTAATGATACTTCTCCATTAAAGTCAACATATTGAGTTGCTATCTGTCCATTCTCTTCAAGTTCCTTTAATAAACTTTCTGGTGCTACAAATCTTCCTTCACCATGTGAAATTGCTACATTGTGAATATCTCCTGCATTTACTTCACTGAACCAAGGTGATTTAACTGAAGAAATTCTTGTTCTTATTATTGAAGACATATGTCTATTAATATTGTTATAAGTTAATGTAGCCATATCTTCTTCGATATCTCTGATTTCACCATAAGGTACTAAACCTAACTTAATTAATGCTTGGAAGCCATTACAGATACCTAACATTAATCCATCTCTATTATTTAAAAGATCCATTACAGCATCTTTTATCTTTTCATTTCTAAATACTGTAGCTATGAATTTAGCTGATCCATCTGGCTCATCCCCTGCTGAGAATCCACCTGGAAGCATAATTATTTGAGCTGTTCTAATTTCTTTTTCTAATCTATCAACTGATTCTATTAATGCTTCTTTATTTAAATTTCTAATTAGAACTTGTACAACTTCTGCTCCTTCTTTTCTAAAGGCTCTTGTACAATCATCTTCACAGTTTGTTCCTGGGAATACTGGAATAACAACCTTTGGATGTTCTATTCTTTCCCTTGGTTTAGAAGTATTTCTTTCAGTATAAAGCTTTGATTCAACCTTTTCTTCCTTCTTCTCAGTACTTATCTTAAATACTCCATTTAATTTTTCTTCTATGGACTTTTCTAGTTCCTCAATTGTGAAGTCTATATCATAATCTCCTGAAACTATTCTTTCTTCACTAATTGTTTCACCTACAACCTTAAAGCTTGTACCAGCAAATTCAGTTGGTACATCAACATTTCCCTCTACTTCTAGTAAAAGTGTTCCATAGTTTAATCCAAACAACTCTTCTACAGTTAAATTAGAGAACTTAGCACCTATTCTATTTCCTAAAGACATCTTTGTAAGTGCTTCTGCTGCTCCACCAAACTTTAATGAAGAAGCTGATATAACCTTTTTATCTCCTATTAGTGAATATAATACTTCTAAGTTCTTTTTGAACTTATCCATATCTATTGTTCCATCACTTAATTTTTCACTCATAAGAAGAACTAATTTTGACCCAATCTTCTTAAATTCTGGTGAAATAATTCTCTCTGCCTTTTCATAACCCACAGCGAAAGATACTAATGTTGGTGGTACATCTATATCATCAAATGTTCCTGACATTGAGTCCTTACCACCTATTGCTGGTATTCCTAAATCTACTTGTGCTTTATATGCCCCTAACAATGCTGCAAATGGTTTTCCCCATCTTTCAGCCTTCTTACCTAATCTCTCAAAATATTCTTGGAATGTAAGTCTAACTTTTCTGTAATCTCCACCCATAGCTGCTATCTTAGTAATTGATTCAATTACTGAATAGAATGCCATGTGGAAAGGACTCCAAGTACCTAAGTTAGGATTATATCCAAATGTCATAAGTGAAGCATCCTTTGACTCTCCATTCATAACTGGAATCTTAGCTGCCATACCTTCTGAAGGAGTTTTTGAATACTTACCTCCAAATGGCATAAGTACTGATCTTGCCCCTATTGTTGAGTCAAATCTTTCAACTAATCCTTGTTGTGATGCAATATTTAAATCCTTTAAATTTTCAAGCCACTTATCTTTAACGTTAACTGTTCCAACATTGTATGGGTAATTTTCTGGTGCTACTACCTTTACATCTGTAACTTGAGTTGCTCCATTTGTGTCTAAGAAGCTTCTATGAATATCTACTATTTTATTGCCTCTCCAGTACATTCTTAACCTTTCATTATCAGTAACCTCTGCAACGACTGTAGATTCTAAGTTTTCCTCTTCAGCAAACTTCATAAATCTTTCTACATCCTTAGCTTCTACTACAACAGCCATTCTTTCTTGAGATTCTGATACTGCAAGTTCTGTTCCATCTAACCCTTCATATTTCTTTGGAACCTTATCTAAATCTATATCTAACCCTCTGCATAATTCTCCAATTGCAACTGATACTCCACCTGCACCAAAGTCATTACATCTCTTAATCATCTTTGCTGCTTCTGGAATTCTAAATAACCTTTGAAGCTTTCTTTCTGTAGGTGCATTACCTTTTTGAACCTCTGCCCCACAAGTATTTATTGATTCTGTAGTATGTTCCTTTGATGAACCTGTTGCTCCACCAACACCATCTCTACCAGTTCTACCACCTAATAGGATAACAACATCTCCTAAGGTAGGTTCTTCTCTAACTACATTTTCCTTAGGTGCTGCTGCAATTACTGCACCAACTTCCATTCTCTTTGCTACATAGTCTGGATGATAAACCTCTGCAACTTCTCCTGTTGCAAGACCTATTTGGTTACCATATGAGCTATATCCATGTGCTGCTCCTAGTGTAATAGTTCTTTGTGGTAATTTTCCCTTTAAAGTTTTTTCTACAGGAACTGTTGGATCTGCTGAACCTGTAACCCTCATTGCTTGGTATACATAAGTTCTTCCTGATAATGGATCTCTTATTGCTCCACCTAAACAAGTAGCAGCTCCACCAAAAGGTTCTATTTCAGTTGGATGGTTATGTGTTTCGTTTTTAAACATTAAAAGATATTTTTCAATTCCTTTATCTGTTTCAACATCTATATTTATTGAGCATGCATTTATTTCTTCAGATACATCTAAATCCTCTAACATGCCCTTCTTTCTCATTTCCTTAACTAGGATACATGCTATATCCATAAGGGTTTCATTTCTATCTGTATTTTCTCCATATACAAAATTTCTTGACTTAATGTAAGCATCATAAGCTTTTACTATAGGAGTTGTATATTTATTTTCTTCAATTTCTACTTTTTCTATTTTTGTTGAGAATGTTGTATGTCTGCAATGGTCTGACCAATAAGTATCAATAACCTTTACTTCAGTAATGCTAGGGTCTCTCTTTTCTTCATTTTTAAAGTATTCTTGAATCATCTTTAAATCATCAATGCTCATTGCAAGGCCTTGTTCACTATGGAACTCTTTTAAAGCTTCAAGATTTCTTTCATTAAACCCTTCTAAGATTTGAACATCATTAGGAATGCTAAGTTGTGTATCTATAGTTCTATCATCTATAGCAACTTCTTTAGAATCAACAGAATTTATATAATAGTTTTTAACTCTTTCTATATCATTTTCTGATAAATCTCCCTTTAAAATTATAACCTTTGAAGATTTTACTTCTACTCTATCTCCACTAGTTAATAATTGAAAACATTGAGATGCTGAATCTGCTCTTTGATCGTATTGACCTGGTAGATACTCTACTCCAAAAGCAATATCTCCTTTTTCAAGTGGTAATGTTTCTTCATATACCCTATCTACAGTTAATTCAGAAAATATAGTATTTAATGCTTTTTTATAATACTCTTCTGAAACTGCCCCTAAAATATATTTGTTAATAACTCTTACTTCTTGTAGGTTGTCCATTCTTAAATTGCTCTTAAAGTCACTTAATAAACTTTGTGCTTCTACGTCAAAACCTTTTTTCTTTTCAACGAATACACATCTGATATTCATCATTTAAATACCTCCACCCATTAATTGTCATACCGAATGTTACATCTAAATTTTATTTTATCCTTCGTATTTATATTTTAAGATTAACACTCCTTGTATCTATTGTCAATATTAACTATAGTTATAAATAACAACATTCGTATATATCCGTATATTTATATATATATTACTTTTTAATATACGTATATACGAATGTTTACTTCTATATTTTTATAAAGACATAACCTTTATGTACAAAAAAATACCGATAGCTACAACTACCGGCAAAGAAACCTACGCAACCTAAAAGGTCATTTATATTATTATCTAAGAATCTAATACATATTCACATTATGAATAAATATTTATTGACAAAACAAACCATCTATGTATACTATATCTTGTGAAGTTTAATATTATTTAACTTTAAGTTTAGTTTAACTAAACTTTTGCGAAATTTTTTCATAATTTTTCTTACCTATCCTAAGGGAAATATAAAATTAAGGGGGTTTTAAATTGAAACTTGAACAGTTAGGAAGACATATCTTAGTAGAGTTTTATAATTGTGATTCTAATATTTTAGGGAATCACGAAAAAATTGAAAAAATTATGTGTGAAGCAGCAATTAAGTCAAACGCAACCATAGTAACTAGTTGTTTTCACAAATTTAATCCTTGGGGAGTAAGTGGAGCTGTAATTATACAAGAGTCACACTTAACAATCCATACATGGCCTGAATATGGATATGCATCAGTAGATCTATACACTTGTGGAGATTCAGTTAATCCATGGATAGGCTTTGATTATCTCGAAAAAGAATTATGCTCTGAGAGAAGTGAGTCAACAGAAGTTGCAAGAGGCATGGTAGAAAAAATCAAAAATTTTTCCCACACAACTTTTGAACAAGTAACTCATAAACCAACAGCTTAGAAAGGAGAACAATATGGAACTTTGGTACACAGAGAATCAAACAGATAATGTTAAATTTTCAATGAGAGTAAAGAAAACTCTTTATTCTAAAAAGAGTCAATTTCAACAAATTGATGTAATAGACACCTATGATTTTGGAAGAGTCCTTGTAATTGATGGATGGACTATGATTACTGAAAAAGATGAATTTATATATCACGAAATGATAACTCATGTTCCTATAATGGTAAATAAAGATATAAAAAATGTTTTAGTAATAGGAGCCGGAGATGGTGGTACAGTTCGTGAACTTACTAGATTTAATTCAATCGAAAGAATAGATATGGTTGAACTTGATGAAGAAGTGGTTAAAGCCGCAAGGGAATATTTACCTTTTACTTCTTGTAAATTAGATGATCCTAGAGTTAACCTATATTTTCAAGATGGAATAAAGTTTGTAGAAAACAAAAAAAATCTTTATGACTTAATAATAGTTGATTCTACAGACCCTATAGGACCTGGTGAAGGTTTGTTTACAAGAGAATTCTATAAAAATTGCTATGAGTCATTAACAGATAAAGGTATTCTTGTTAATCAAGGAGAAAGTCCATATTATGATATGAATAAGAAGGAAATGAAAAGATCCAACGAGAAGTTGAAAGATATATTTCCAATCTGTGAAGTATATCAATATATGATTCCAACTTATCCTTCTGGCTATTGGTTCTTTGGATTTGCTTCAAAAAAGCTTCATCCAGTTAATGATTTTGATGAAGAATTTTATAACAGCTTAAACTTAAAAGATAGATATTATAACAAAGACGTACATAAAGCATCCTTCGCTTTACCAAACTACGTTAAAGAGTTATTAAAATAATATTGGAGCTATCGCATTAGCAATTAAAAAAATTAGCTAGCGATAGCTCCTTTTATGTATTTCATTAAAAGTTATTGTGTATTTCAAATTATACTTTATCTAAAGCAAAACTCATTGAACACCGCATTTTTACTATAACTTCTTAAGTTCTTAAGTTCTTAAGTTCTTAAAAACTTAAGAACTTATATTTTCGCCTATATTTTTAATATTAATCCATCCTCTCTTGCTTTAATAGAGTACTCTTCCCTCAATCCTCTTGTCAAACCTACTCCATTCACCTTTTCCAATTCCTTCTCCAATTATATCTAACTTATTCATAGTTGCATCAACATAATCAGCATAATGTACTACATAAGATTCTACAGTTCTTGGTTGAACAGGGGAACCAAACTCCAATTTACCATGATGTTGTACAATAATTCCTTTTATTCTATTCTTAAAATCCTCACTAAAATCTAATTCACTTTCTACAAAAGCTTTTTCAATCATGGTTACTCCCATTACAATATGTCCTTGAAGACTTCCTGTTGTTGTATATGAAAATGGTCCATCATAATTCATCTCATAGACTTTCCCTATATCATGTAGCTTTGCCCCTAATATTGCAATCTCTTTGTATTTTATATCATATCTATAAGCTAAAGTTTTAGCTAAATACATAACGTTTAATGTATGTTCAGCTAAACCTCCTAAATAGTTATGATGATTATATACTCCTCCTATTGCTTTTTTAAATTTACTTACAAAATTCTCATTCTTAAAGAAATAATCATTTAACGCCTTACCTTCTTCTGATGTTACTTCTTCTTTTGTCATATTTTCTAATTCATTCATTATGTCATTAATAGGTCTTTTTACTGTAGGTAAATAATCTTCAATGTTATATTCTTTAACACATTCAACTTTATCAGGTTTAAAGGGCTCTCCGTAATGCCCCTTTAATAGAACAACATCCCCTTCATTTAATAAAACATCTGAAGAAAACAAACATTTTATCTCTTTATATTTATCACCTGCATAGGCCCAAAGCATATTCTCATTTCTATCTAAAATTTTGTTTATCATAAGGGAAACTTCTATTTTTTCTCCCCATTTACATTCTTTTAAACTTTTCTTTCCCATTATATACACCATCCTTACCAACTTAGTATGGATATTTAAATAAAAATAATACAAAAAAGGCCAGCCATTTCTGACTGCCCTAAATATTTTTATATTTTTATTCCTCTTCTTACTGATAATATTATGGATACAATACCAATTATACCTATTATTAAAGGAATAGCAGGTATTCCTATAGAAAACATCTTTAAATAATCTTGTTCATACCCTGTTGTTGTAACTAAAAATATTACTATTGAAAATCCAGTTAAAGCCTTTGTAGATTTTTTAACCATTCCTACATATAGTGGAATAAAGGCTATAAATGAAAAACATAAATCATTATAGATAGTCATAACAATACATTCTTTTAATTCTGAAAACATTAAAGAAGCACTTGCAAAATTAAAACTTACAGCTATAAATGAAGAAACAATTATTGATATTACTTGTCCCAAGATAGTTGCCGCTAAAATAGAAAGCCAAACTAATATAATCTTACTCACCAAAAATTTCACCTTATTAACTCCGCAAGTAAATGGTATATTAATAGTTCCCTTTTCGTATTCATCTATAATAGCCCTATTTAATAATTGTCCCCCAATTATTATCATTACACCTCTGTACAAAACCTCGATTATTCCTGGAACTCCATCATAAGAAAAAGGATTAACACTAATTCCTAAAGTTTTGTTAGATACATTTATGCTATAGTAAAAGTAAATTCCTAATATTGTTATTACTGACACAATAGCTAACATTATACATGTACAATTTTTCTTTTTTATTTTGTCCAGTTCTATTCTTATATATTTAATCATGAATATTGCCCCCCGATATAATATCCATAAAAAATTCTTGTAATTTTCTCTTATTCCTATTGAAGCTCTCAACAAAAACGCCGGATTTTATTAATTCAAAAATTACTTTATTATAATCTTCCTTTAAATCATACAGCCTAATAACATTATTATTTATGACCTTATATCCTTTTATCCCCAGCTTTCCTTCAATTACAAATGCAGCTTTAGATACATCATCACAAACAAGCTTTACATAATCTCTCTTCTCATCAATTAAATCATATCCACCTAACTCATAGCCAATAGAACCATTATATAAGAATCCCACCCTATCAGCTAACACCTCTAGTTTATCAAGCATATGTGTAGATATTAAAAATGAGGTTTTCCTTTCTCTTTTTAAATTAGTTATTAAATCTATAATCTCTTTAATTTTAATAATGTCCAACCCATTAGTAGGCTCATCTAAAATAACTAAATCCGGCCTATTTAATAAACCTCTTCCTATTGCTACCCTTTCTCTCATGCCTAAAGAAAGCTCCTTTGGTTTCTTCTTTAATACTCCATGTAATCCAACAAGCTTTTTAACTTCCTCTATTCTTTCTTTATGATTTAAGTCCATATATCTACATACTATTTCAAGATTTTTTTCTATGGTAAGCTCCTCATAAAATATTGGTGTTTCAATAATTGCACTTATCCTTTTGTAAACATCTTTATCATATTCAGTAACCTTATTACCAAATAAATAAACATTTCCTTTAGTTGCTTTTAAAGTATTCATGATAATTTTCATCAGTGTACTCTTTCCAGAGCCATTAACTCCTACTAATCCATATACTTCTCCAGCCTTAATACTTAAATTAACATTATTTAATACTTCCTTATTATTAAATTCTCTACTAATACCTTCTAAACTAAGCACATTCCCCATCTCTCTCTCCACTCTTTAGCCAACAACCTTAGTAGCTATTCTTTCTATTTCCTCTAAAACTTGACTTACTCTATCTTCAGCAACTAAAACCACAAGAAAATCTCCACCTTCTATCTTTGTATTACCTTTAGGTATTATTTCTTTATCACCTCGTTTAATAGCCACTAATAAACAATCTTCAGGCCAATCTACCTCTTTTAAGTATTTACCTTCAATAATACTTCCCATGAATACAGCCACTTCTATTAAGGTTTTATTTCCTTTTTGAAGAACTGCTTCTCTTTTATTATTTTTTAATACTCTTTCTAAAAGACTTTCGTATATTGGCTCTGATTTAAGTATATCAGCTGTTAAGTAAGAAATAATAACTACAAAAGCTAGCGCTAACATATGCTCAAATGACCCTGTCATTTCTGTAATTAAAATTATCCCTGTTATTGGTGCTTTAACTATTGCAGCAAAATGCCCAGCCATAGCCAATATAATAAAATTTACAATATATTCACTTGGTAATCCAAAGGCATTACAAACAATAACTCCAAATATATTTCCTACCAAAGCCCCTAATACTAATAATGGAAAGAAAATTCCTCCAGGTGCTCCTGATCCAAAACTAACAAAGGTGAAAATAAACTTTATCAAAAGAAATATGATTAAGATTTTAAGTGTAAAACCTTCATTAACTAAAGATATTATTAAATCATGTCCTCCACCTAATAATATAGGGGACATTATTCCAACCACTGCTGCACAAAGAAAAGGAATAGCAACCTTAATTTCTACAGGTACTTTTTTTAGTTTTCCGTATATATCTTGAGATTTAAGCAATCCCTTATTAAATATCATTCCTGAAATACCCACAAAAACTCCCATAATCAATAAAAGCCAATAATATTTCAATGGAAAAACATCTACATTTTTAAAACTCATAGCTGGTTCTAAGCCTAAGAACTGTTTACAAACAAAATCTGCTGCTAGAGATGATGCCATAGCTGACAATAAAACTAACGGAGAAAAATTTTTATGCACCTCTTCTAATGCAAATATTACTCCTGATAGTGGAGCATTAAATGCTGCTGATAGTCCAGCGCTTGCACCACTTGTTATTAAAAACTTTTCTTCAATATTTATTCTCTTAAAAACCTTAGAAAACCCTTCTCCTACAGCTCCCCCCATTTGTACAGATGGACCTTCTCTTCCAACTGAAAGTCCAGCAGACAAACTAAGAATTCCTCCGAAGAATTTATAAAATAATACCTTCAACCAATTTATCTTTATTTTTTTTCCTAAAATACCTTCTAATTGTGGTATTCCACTTCCAGATATCATAGGCTCCTTCTTCACCATAATTCCTACTATTATTCCAACTAAAATTACAACACAAAAAACTTTTAATAAGTTCAAGAAACTACTACTAGCATCACTATATAAAGTTTTAAATAAAGGAGATAATTTAGTAATTAATATTCTATTTAATACAATTACTATTCCAACTAAAGCTCCTATAATGGTGGCTTCTCCAACCAACTTAAACCTTAAACTATGTCTGTGATTAATTATTTCTGATATTCCATTTTTTTTATTACTCATTTTGCTCCCCCCAAGCTGTTACAATAGTCCACTATACATTTTATACTATTTTGTATTTTTTTTCATTTTATTGTTGTAAATTATATATGAATTTAGCATTTAGCTAAATTACTTCAAAAAAAGAATATTCGTAAGATTTTTTTCTTACGAATATTCTTAGTAAAGAAAGAGTTTTTAAGTTCTTCCTATTTTGTCATATGCTTTTTCCAATCCCCATGTTCAACTAGAACTGCTTCATCATGGAATCTTGTATCAATACTTTTATTATAAAAATATGAATAACACTTTTCTTTTGTACCATCTTCAAATTCTACTTCAACCAAGACTTTATTATATTCATTGTTAGGATTGCCTTCTCCAAGAACTCCCTCCATCTTGTCAACTGCCTCCATTACTTCATCATAATTAGAAAATTCCATAACTTCCCCAACTACTTCACCTAAACCACTTAAAACAGCTGGATATCCTTTATAGGGCATATGATATAATACTACATCCTTAATCTTAGCCCTTCTATTAGATATGACATTCCCTTTTAAGTATTTATCATAATTGAAAAAGCCTTCTCTTAAACTTCCATAAGCAAACATTTTTATTTGACTCATTAGCAGATAGTCCCTCCAACAGCTTTTAAATCCGTGTCATTTTCAACAGCTGCCTTAATGCATAATTCTACTCCCTTAGCTATGTCATCTAGGGACATTGCTGGAGTATTTGGCTTTGTAACTACTTGTGATGGAATATATGGTACATGTATAAATCCACCCTTCTTACCTGTATACTTCTTATGAATCATATATAATACACCGTACATTACATGATTACATACAAATGTTCCCGCTGAGTTTGAAACAGATGATGGAATTCCACCTTCTTGCATTTCCTTAACCATAGCCTTAATAGGTAAGTTAGAAAAATATGCATTTTCTCCATCTTCAAATATAGCTATATCAATTGGTTGATTCCCTTCGTTATCCTCTATTCTAGCATCATCCATATTAATTGCTACTCTTTCAGGAGTAACTCCAAATCTTCCACCTGCTTGACCTATAGATATTATTATATCTGGATTATGTTCTTGTATTGCCTCTTCTATCTTTTCTAATGCCTTTCTAAAAACTGTAGGTATTTCTAACTTAATAACTTCAGCTCCTGAAATTTCATTAGGTAACTTTTTAACTGCTTCTAATGCAGGGTTTATTTTTTCTCCACCAAATGGATCAAATCCTGTTATTAAAACTTTCATATCTATCTCTCCTTTATCTTTAGAATGCTAAGAAATACATTAATGGAATATGTATTGCAAGTAAAACTATGGCATATACAGATTGTACTTTTATAACTGCATTTTTATCTTCTATTTCTAATAGTGCCACTGGTAAAACATTAAAGTTTGCTGCCATAGGAGTCATTAATGTACCACAGAACCCTGCTGTCATTGCAAGAGCTGAGGCTACTATTGGATCTCCACCTTGCATAAATACAAAAGGAACACCTATACCAACTGTTATTACAGTAAATGCTGCAAAAGCATTTCCCATTATTGCTGTAAATAATGCCATACCTACACAGTATGCTGTTATCCCAAGCCAAATATTACCTTCTGGAATAACATTTGAAATCATATTAGATATAATATCTCCAACACCTGCTGCTGTAAATAATGCACCTAATGCTGCTAGTAACTGAGGTAAAATTGCTGTAGAGCTTACTGATTGAAGCATTCTATCACTATCTTCCACTACTTCAGAAACTGAACATCTTGTAATTATAAGCGTTAATATAAGAGCTGCTACTGCTGAAATACCTATAGCTGCCACACCAGATATAGGTGTAAATTGAGCAATTGCAAGTGCAACGAAAGCTATAACTAGTGATGGTAAGAATATTTTTAACCCTATCTTTTCAGCCTTAACCCTAGAAAAAGTATTATCTAACTGCTTAATTGTACCCATATTAACTTGATTAAATCCTGATAATATAGCTATAACTATTATCAACCCTCCAACCACTTCAGCTGGAATAAACTGTCCAAATATAAATATAACTGCTAATATTCCCCAAAATGCCGCTGTACCATATCTAGTTTTATGTTTTTTATCTTTTAATGTATATATCATAGTTAATATCATCATTAATCCAACCATGACATAGAATATGTTCAATAATATATCTGAAAGTGCTTTTATATCCATCTAGATTTTCCTCCTTAGTTTATTTCTTTATTCCGTACTTTCTCTTTAAGCTTCTATCTAATAAATAATTTTGTAATACACCTAATATAAAGGCTATTATTGCAACCGGAATAGATGCCTTAGCTATTGCTAGTGTATCAACAGTTTCTCCAAGCCCTGGTAAATTTAAAGTACCAAGTGTACTTGCAATTAATAAAACTCCTGAGTTAGCCATAAATACGTTTTGTCCAAAAAAGTTTGCTATATTATCTGATGCTGCAGAATAAGCTTTTATCTTATCTTCGTCCTTTTTATCAATTTCTCCATACTCTGCTATAGCTGCTCCTTGAGCCATTGGATTTATAAGAGGTCTTACAAACTGAGGATGTCCACCTAATTTAACTGATAGTGTAATAGCAATTTCTCTTACAAATAAATACCCACTAATTATCTTACCAGTAGATAATCCTTTTGCCTTTTTTATTAACATAATTGCCTTTTCTTTTAATCCATATCTTTCACACAAACCTATTACTGGTAATGTTAAAAGAAATAAACACATTTCTCTTTTTGCTACAAAAGTTTCGCCTAAGGTTCTAAGTATTTCTACAATGCTCATATCAGCTACTACCCCCGTTACAACCCCTGCCGATATAACTACTGCAATTGTGTTAAGTTTTAATGCGAACCCTACAATAATAATTAATATTCCAATTAAAGCCACTTTTAATCAATCCCTTCTCTTTTGTACAAGCTTAATTTAATTTATTATAACTAATTTTTCGACCTTTTTCCACGATTACAATTCTCATTTTATAAATAAATTATATAATTACATATCATTTTGTCGATTTTTCATATATTTTTCTCACTTTTTTATACCAACTTGCTTCAACTAATAAGTTGTTACCCAAAATTTATTTTATAAAAAAAGAGAAGATTATATTACAAATCTCCCCTTACCCCTAATTAATTTGTTCAAAAATTAAACCTTCAATTAACTTTCCTTTATCCATAGATACAATCCTGTGTGCTACCTTTTTAGCAAAATCCATATCATGTGTTATTATAAGGGTAGCCATTCCAGTTAAACTCAAATTTTTTATAAGCTTTGCCACCTCATCTGTTAACCCTGGATCTAAAGCTGAAGTTGGTTCATCAAAGCATATAAGCTTAGGTTCTAATGCTAATGCTCTTCCTATTGCAACCCTCTGCTTTTGCCCACCTGACAACTGAAATGGATAGCTATTAATTTTATCCTCAAGTCCTAAAAATCCTAAAATTTCCTTAGCCTTATTTATAGCAACCTCTTTTTTTATCCCCAATACCTTTTGAGGTGCCTCTATTAAATTTTCTAAAACACTCATATGAGGAAATAAATTAAATCCCTGAAAAACTAACCCTATATATCTTCTTATATCTTTAAGCCCCTTTTTATCTATATACTTACCACTATGGCATAATTCTTTGCCATTAATTTCTATATTCCCAGAATCTGCTTCCTCTAGTGCATTAATACACCTTAAAAGAGTAGTCTTACCTCCACCAGAAGGCCCCACAACAACTAATATTTCTCCTGATTTAATTTCTAAGTCTACCCCTTTTAAAACCTCTACTTTTCCAAAGCTCTTAGTTAACCCACTAACTTTTAGCATAAATATCACCTCTATTCATAATAACTAAATTTCTTTTCTACATTTGATAATATCTTAGTTAATAATCCAATAAATAATAGATAAATTGCCCCCACTATTACTAGTGGAAATAATGATGCTGTTCTATTTAAAGCTATAGTCCCTACCTTTAGTAGCTCGTCCAACCCTACAACATAAATTAAAGCAGTATCCTTAACTAAAGTTATTATCTCATTCGACACTGGCGGTAATATTCTCTTAAAAGCTTGAGGAAGTATTATCCTAAAGAATATATGTTTATTTGATAATCCTAATACATATGCTCCTTCATACTGTCCTTTATCTATAGATTGAATTCCAGATCTAAATATTTCTGCAAAGTATGCCCCATAATTTAATACTAATGCTAATATAGCTGCTGGAAACCTTGATATTCCTATATCTAATAAAGGTAATCCAAAAAATATAAATATAATTTGAAGCATTAGAGGAGTACCTCTCATTATAAGAACGTAAATTCCAGTTATCCATCTTATAAAACCTAACTTTGATATTCTTCCTAATGCAATTATTAACCCTAACGGAATAGACATAATTAAGGTTAATATAAATATTTTTAATGTCGTTCCAAAGCCTTGAACTAACTGTGGCATAAGTTCTACTATCATAGTCTCCATAGAGTACTCCTCCTTAAATTAATTATTTTACCACTATATCATCACCAAACCATTTCTTTGAAATTTCTGATGCCTTTCCAGACTCTACAACTTGGTCATAAGCCTTATTAAATGCTTCCACAAGCTTTGTGTCGCCTTTTTTCATACCTACCGCATAATCTTCTTCACCAAAGTTGTCTTCTAGAAAATTAAATTTATCTGAACCTTTTTTATTTGTATAATATTTCAATAAAATTTCATCTGCTACAATAGCATCAGCTCTTCCCGCCTCTAGGTCTCTTAAAGCTTGCTCATTAGTATCAAATGTAACTAACTCCTTAAAATTGTTCTTATAATCTCCAATAGCATTAATAGCACTAGATTCACTTTGAGCTACAACAACCTTACCCTTTAAATCCTCCTTAGTTTTTATAGATGATCCAACTAAAGTTACAATAACTTGTCTATTTCTTAAATAAGGTTTTGAAAATTCAACTTGTTCCTTTCTTTCATCAGTAATAGAAAAACCATTCCATATAAAATCTATATTACCATTGTTAAGTTCTGATTCTTTCATATTCCAATTTATAGGTTGGAACTTTATTTTTTTACCCATAACATTTGATATTTCCTTTGCCATTTCAATATCAAAACCTGTATATTCCCCATTATTATCCTTAAATCCCATTGGAACAAAAGTATCATCAAATCCCAATACTAATTCTTCCTTATCTAAGGAACTTGTTTCACTTTCCTTATTATCGCCACAAGCCACTAGCCCTAAAGCCATAGCCCCTATCATTGTAAGTAACAAACCTTTTTTAACTATTTTTTTTAAACTCATATTTATACCCCCAATTTATTTTCTTTATCTATTTATTACTTTATCATACTAAAGCAATAAAATCAACATTTTTAACAAAAAAAATTGTAACCACAAAATTTGTGATTACAATTAATTTTTATTTTATTTCTTTCTCAAAAACCAAATCAAATTCTCTTACTTTTCCTTCACCATTTTGGTATGTAGGTATTGCACTAACAAACCTCCACCCTTCCTTTGCACATCTATCTATTATTTCTCTATGATTTGCATTTAAAAATAATGTACCTCCAGTTGACTTTTCATATTTATAAATAAACATATGAACTTCCTCTCTACTTCCCTAATTTTAATAAAAGTACTGTAGAAACTACAGTACTTTTAAATAATTCTTATTTTTCTCCCTTAAGCATTTCGCCTATTGCTGCTATGCTACCAAGAGATGATAATGTTTCATTTGGTAAAATAAGCTTATTAGCTGGATTATTAGCCATTTCTTTAAGAGCTTCAACTTGCTTTAATGCAATTACTCTTTCATCAGTTCCAGATTCAATAATCGCTTGGTTCACCTTTCTTATAGCTTCTGATTCTGCAATAGCTATTTGTTCTATAGCCTTAGCTTTACCTTCAGCCTCTAATAATTGAGATTCTTTTAAACCTTCAGCTCTTCTAATATTAGCTTCTTTCTCAGCTTCTGCTTGAAGAATCTTAGCTTGCTTTTCACCATTTGCTTTCTCTATTTGAGATTGTCTTTGACCTTCTGCTTGAAGAATCATAGCTCTCTTATCTCTTTCAGCCTTCATTTGCTTTTCCATAGCATTTTGAATTTCAGCTGGTGGAATTATATTCTTAATTTCAACTGAAAGTATCTTTATACCATAAGCATCTGTAACTTCATCAATAATACTTAATAGATCTTGGTTAATCTTATCTCTACCTGATAGAATTTCATCAAGACTCATATTACCTAGTATATTTCTCATATTTGTTGTAGCAGAATAAACTATACCTGATTTATAATCTTCAATATTATATACTGCATCTTTTGCATTAAGTAATTTATAGAATATTACATTATCAACAGATATCTTAACATTATCCTTAGTAATAACTGATTGAGGTGGTACATCTAAAATTTGTTGCTTTGTAGATACTCTTTTTCTAACGAAGTCTACAAAAGGTATAGTAAAATGCCAACCTGGTTCTAATATCCTATGGAATTGACCAAAACGTTCAACTACATATAAGTATCCAGTATTAACAATTTTAATTGATGATAGAATTATTATAAGAACTATTAATAATCCTACCCCTAATAATATTAATCCAACCATTATTATTCCTCCCTTATTCCTTCAATAACTAATTTATTTCCTTCAATTCCAACTACTTGGAACTTTTGGCCTTTTAATATTTTTTCTCCTTTATTTTCGCCTGTCCAATAGATTCCACTGACCTTGAATCTATATCTATAATCTATATCCTCTGAGGCGATAAAAGTTTTTCCTATATACTCTTCTTCCATAAGCTTAGTACGATTAACAGTATTCTTAAACTTTTTCCTTGACCAAGGATAACCTATTGAAATTGCAATTATACTTGAAATTCCAAACAATATTAGCTGCCATGCAAAACTTAAACCAACTAAAGCAGCAATAATTGCAACTACAGATCCTATTGCAAACCATACAAATAAGAATAAACTTGTACCAATATCAAGTAGTATTACCCCTACGCCAATAACCAACCATAATATAATAGCAGGTATCATTATTTTTCCCTCCTCCTCTGGGATTTACTCCCATACATGATATTATTATACCACTTTTACTATTTTATTTAT
The DNA here is from genome assembly GCF_000424025.1 of Clostridium paraputrificum AGR2156. Classification (NCBI taxonomy): domain Bacteria; kingdom Bacillati; phylum Bacillota; class Clostridia; order Eubacteriales; family Clostridiaceae; genus Clostridium; species Clostridium paraputrificum. Next base: position 30,181 of record NZ_AUJC01000004.1, on the reverse strand, counting down.
ATATTATTTACTTTATGCTTTTATTATACAAGAACAAATAACCTTATACAAAGTTTATTTTTACCCTTTATAAGTTATTTAATACTGTATTATAGAATATCTCTCTCCCTTTCTTTTGTTTTCATTGATTTTCTAATATTTTCATCTTATTATGTTTATATAATTAGATTTTTTCAAATAATACACTAGTAAGAATATATTAATTGGAGTTGAATTATTATGGATTTCATAAAAGTTGCATCAGCTTGCCCTGTTACTAGAGTAAGTGATGTTGAATTTAATATTAAAAACATACTGACTTGCATTAATGACGCCGTATCGAATAATGCAAAAATGATAGTTTTTCCCGAACTATCTATTACTTCTTATAGCTGTGGAGACCTTTTTCTTCAAGACACTTTGCTAAATAACTCTCTAAAAGGTATAGAGAACTTACTTTCTTCTACAAAAGACTTAGATATCTTAATAGCTGTTGGTGCACCATTCTTGCACAAAGCTACACTGTACAATTGTGCTTTTGTCTTATTTAAAGGTAAGGTATTAGGAATAGTGCCTAAATCATTTATTCCTAATTATAGTGAATTTTACGAAAAACGATGGTTCTCAGAAGGAGTAGGTGTTAGAGATAAGGTTGTATCTCTTCCTTTCCAAGAAGATATTCCATTTGGAACTAATTTAATATTCTCATGTAAAGATTTTAATTATGCTTTTGAAATATGTGAAGATTTGTGGGTTACCATACCACCAAGCTCATATTTAGCTTTAATGGGTGCTAATATAATAGGTAATCTCTCAGCATCAAATGAATTAGTTAGTAAGATGGAATATAGAAAATCTCTTATTTCTAATCAAAGTGCTAGAGCTTTATGTTCCTATGTATACTCCTCTGCAGGTGTTCATGAATCATCTACTGACCTTTTATTTAGTGGACATTTACTAATTAGTGAAAATGGTACCTTATTAAAAGAGAATAAAAGATTCCAAAGAGATAATGACGTAATTTATGGAACAATCGATTTATTCAGATTAAAAGCCGAAAGAATGAAGAACTTAAGCTTTAGAGACTCTTCAAAACAAGTTAATATTGAACCTAAAATCATAAAATTTAATTATGATGATACAAAGCTAAAATCTTTTGATAGATTTGTAGATAAGCATCCTTTTGTTCCTTCTAATGAGCACGAAAGAGAAACAAGATGCAAGGAAATATTTGACATTCAGTCTGCTGCATTAGCAAAAAGATTTGAACATGTTGGTTTAAAGAAAGCTGTTATTGGAATTTCAGGTGGTCTGGATTCAACCTTAGCTTTACTTGTAGTTGTTAAAACATTTAAATTATTGAATCTACCTATGGAAAATATAGTTTCTATTACAATGCCTGGTTTTGGAACTACAGATAGAACTTATAATAATGCCCTTACTCTATGCAAGGAACTTGGTTGTGATTTAAAAGAAATAAATATAGTAAAAGCTGCTCTTCAACATTTTGAAGATATTGGCCATGATAAGGATATCCATGATGTAACTTATGAAAATGTTCAAGCAAGAGAAAGAACTCAAATACTTATGGATATTGCCAATAAAGAAGGTGGGTTACTAATTGGTACTGGTGATTTATCAGAGCTTGCATTAGGATGGTGTACTTATAATGGTGATCATATGTCAATGTACTCAGTAAATCCTTCTATCCCAAAAACATTAGTAAGATATCTTGTTAGATATGTTGCTGAAAAGGAAGTTTCCAAAGAAGTTTCTGAAACTTTACTTGATATTTTAGATACCCCTGTAAGCCCAGAACTTTTACCAAAGGATGCCAAGGGTGAAATCGCCCAGAAGACAGAAGATATAGTTGGACCATATGAACTACATGATTTCTTCCTATATCATTTTATTAAACATGGATCTTCAAAGGAAAGAATATACTTCCTAGCAAAAGAAGCATTTAAAAATGATTATAGTGATGAAGAAATTCAAAAATGGTTAGACAAATTTATGTGGAGATTCTTCACTCAACAATTTAAGAGAAGCGCTCTTCCTGATGGACCAAAGGTTGGTAGTATATCACTTTCTCCTAGAGGTGATTGGAGAATGCCATCAGATGCAGCACCATGGAAATAAGTTTAAGATAATATAGATAAAAAAGTTAATAAAGATAATCAGGACCACCCGTAAAACGGGTGGTTTGTTCTGCACCTATAAGGCTGTGCTACTCGCACACTGAAACAGTTTGCCAACCGCATACTTTTACATGCTGCACCTAAAAGGTGCTTTTTTTGCTTCCTTTTACCACCTCACCCGTAAACTGGTCAATATATTGTTTTAAACTCAATTGCTCATATGCAATATCTATATTTCAAGTTTGCATGTCTATCAAATATCATCAATGAACTCTTACCTTTTAGATATCACATAAATTGAGCTACGCTCAATTTCGGTGGTATACTAACAAGCATATTTATATGATCTTTGCATGCATTTGCTATGCGTTAAACTACTATTGTCCATTATGGACACACCTCCTTGTATTATAGTTTTGGTCGCTAAACCTACCATAACTTTACAACTGAGGTTTTCTATTTTCTACTTACCACTAAAAGCTCTTTAGAACCACCAGCATAGCAAATGGTTTTAAAAATACAATAAGGAAGTTACTCCAGATTGGAGTGACTTCCTTATTTATATTATCTTTCTTATCCTTAATCTACTTCTATAGGTTTCAACTCTTTTCTATGAAGAATATCATACATTATTGGAACCACAAACAATGTTAATATAGTAGCATATGTTAATCCACCTATAGTTACTATTGCCATAGGTTGAATCATATCTGATCCCATTCCAATTCCCATAGCTAAAGTTGATAATCCAAGTATTGTTGTTAATGCTGTCATAAGAATAGGTCTAATTCTTGTTCTACCAGCAATTATTAGAGCCTCCTTCTTATCTACTCCCTCTAATCTTAATTGATTTACATAATCTACGAACACTATACCATTATTAACTACAACACCTGCAAGAACTAAGAATCCAAGCATTGCTATCATACTTAAATTGAAACCTGTTAATAATAATGCAAGTAATCCACCTGTAAATGCTAATGGTATTGTAAATAGAACTATAAATGGTGATAGGAATGATTGGAACTGAGCAACCATGATAGCATAAATAAATACTATTGCAAGTAATAACATACTTACTAAGTCTGAATATGTGCTATCCATTGATTCTTTTTCTCCACCCATTTCTACTGTATATCCTTCTGGAACATTATAAGTACTTAATTTTTTCTCTACATCATCACTAACTAATCCAACGTTATGATCACTATCAACCCCAGCTTTTACAGATATATTTCTAACTTGATTTTCTCTATTTATGCTTGATAAACTTTCCTCTTCACTTATAACTGCAATATCAGTTAGTTTTATCTTCTTCTCTTCGCCATTAACAGTTGAAATTATTTCATAATTATTTAGCTTTTCTTTAGTTAATGATTTTGCATCATCATTAACCAATACCACAGGATATTCTTTAGAATTTAAATTTAAAGTTGTGGAATTTGATTCACTCTTTATTGCAGAAGCTATATCTTGATATACTTGTGCTACTGTAAGTCCATGTTCCATAGCTTTATTCTTGTCTACAGTAATCTTAGTTTCCATAGAACCTTCATCTAATCCATTTTGAATTTCCTTAGTTCCTTCTACACTTTCTAGAATTCCAGCTATATCTTTAGCCATGGATTTTAATGTATCCAAGTTGTCTCCCTTTATTTTCACCTCAACACCAGAGCCCCCTAAAGCAGACATATCCATAGTAGAGGAATTTATTTTTAAGTCACAATTTAAATCTTTAGTTTTTTCTGCAATTTCTTTTGAAACTTCCTTACTTGTTGCTTTTTTATCTTCATTTAAAAGAACATAATAAGAAATAGATTTACTTTGTCCTCCCATCAAGCTTCCTGCTCCAGATTCCATAGCCCCAACAGTTTCTACGTCATCTATTTCTGTAATTCTTTCAATTACCTTGTTACTCATTTCTCTCAAATCACTTTGAGAAGTATCTTTCTCCATACTCATAGTAACTGAAATTTGAAGACTATCCATTTCTGGCATTAATATCATTCCCTTTGTCATAACACCAATAAAACTTATAACCAGCAATATAGCTACTGCACCTAATACCCCCCACTTATATCTAAGAGCTTTTCTAAGTAACCCTTCATAAAAATTCACAAATCTATCAAATAACCCATGCTCTTTCTCATCAAGATTAGTTAATACCTTTGAAGATATTGTAGGTACTAAAGTTAAAGCTACTATTAAGCTTGCTATTAATGAATATGCAATTGTAAGCCCCATATCAGTAAATAACTGTCTTGATAATCCATCAGTAAAAACTATAGGTAAGAATACGCAGATTGTTGTAAGGGTTGATGCTACTATTGCACCTGCTACTTGTGATGCTCCTTGTACTGCCGCCTTTTTTATACCCATGCCTTCATTTCTTAATCTATAAATATTCTCTATAACTACAATACTATTATCTACTAACATACCAACGCCTAGAGCTAGTCCAGCTAATGATATAACATTCATTGTAACTCCACTAAAGTACATCATTGCAACTGCAAATAATAAACTTATTGGAATACTTAAAGCTATTATTATTGTTGGTTTTATATTTTTTAAGAATACAAATAGTATTACTACTGCTAATAATCCACCTAAAACAAGATTATTTAATACAGAACTAATTACTATATTAATATATACCCCCTGGTCTTGAAGAGGAGTAATATGTAAATTGCTATCCTTTTCTTGAAGTTGTTCTATTTTTTCATTTACTTTGTCTGATACCTCTGCTGTGGATGAAGTGCTTTGCTTTTGAAATGCAAGAATAACTCCATCATTCCCATTTATCTTTGCATACATATCACTAGAGTTATCTACCATTTCAACCTTTGCAATATCCTTTAACTTAATGTTTCCAACATTATCTACTGGAACATTAAATAATACCAAATTCTCTAATTCATCTAAACTTGTAAATGTATCTCCTACTTTTACAAGAATTTGTTCGTCCCCTTCTACTAAATAACCTGCAGGCATACTAAAGTTTTCTGCCATTAATATCTTACTTATAGTATCCTTTGTTATTGCACTACCTATGCCAGCCTTTTTATATGCTTCATCTCTTGATTTTTCAAATTCTTCATAGGCTTTATTTAATTCAACTTCAGCGTTATCTAAAGTAATTGAAGCTTTTGTTAATTCTCTTGTTAAAGTTAATTTCCCCACTTCAATTTGCTTTTGAGTTTCTGCTAAATTCTCTAATTGTTTTTCTAAATCTGGAGTTTTTTCATTAATTGAAGCTATTGCTTTATCAATAGTATCTACTCCAGCTGATATTTGATTTAAGAAAGCTTTTATTTCATCGCTAACAGGAATATTTAACCCATTAAAAAATTCTATTAGTTTATCTAAAACTTCCTTTTGTTTTATTAATTGTTCTTTTTGACTTATTAACTCTTCCTTAGTTTTGGGTAAATTCTCTAGTGCATCTTCTAACTTTAACTTTCCATCCTGAATAGCTAAGCTACCTTCCACTAACTCTTCTGTCTTTAATTGTGTTTCTTTTTCTAATAATTTTTTACTTTCTGCAATTTGCTTTTTACCTTGGTCTAACTTGGCTTGAGCTTCTGCTAATGAACTATCAACTGTAGCTAAAACCTTATTATTTATCTGGTTTATTTTATCTTCATTCAATTGAACTTTTATGCTTTCTTCAACTAATCCTGTTCCACTTACTGATGCTACTCCCTCAATTCTCTCAAATTCTGGAATAACATCATTGCTTACATACTCAGATAAATCTTTTACATCTTTACCATTATAGTCTACACTAGCAACCATAATTGGCATCATATCTGGATTCATCTTCATGAACATAGGAGTTCCAATTTCATCTCCTAATTGTCCCTTTACCATATCAAGTTTACTATTCATCTCAATTATGATGCTGTCCATATTTATACCTTGCTCAAATTCTAACATGATCATACTAGAATTTTCTCTAGATATACTGTTTATCCCCTTGATTCCACTTGTAGTTGCTAAGGCTTGTTCTAGTGGTTTTGTAACTGATAACTCTACCTTTTCAGGACTTGCACCCGTATAAGTAGTCATAACAATAACATATGGCAAATCCATGCTTGGAAGTAAATCAGTAGTCATTTTCGAAAATGAAATAAATCCTAATATACTTACTAATATTGCTGATACTATAATTGTTAGTGGCTTTTTTACACTGAATTTTGATAACATTCCCACACCATCCCTCTATACTTTGAAAACTCGATGATATCATTTTAACATTTTTATTATGACTTAGGATATAAAAGTAAATAAAAAAAAGTATTGAATCCAATACTTTTTTTTACATAATATTAAATAAATAATAACAAATTTAACTTTTTTCTCTTTTGCTACTATTGCCTATTCTTTAATTTTTCTTCTACTAATCTAATAAGTTCTTTCTTATCTTCTTCACTATTTACTATATCTAACTTATCCATATCTATAATTACAACATCTGAAGCACTATAACAATTATTAACCCAGTAATCATACCCTTCCCAAAGGAACTTGTAATATTCCATTAGGGAATCATCTACTTCAAATTCTCTACCTCTAAGCTTTATTCTATTTATTACAGTATCAAATGACCCCTTTAAATAAACCATTAAGTCTGGAGCTTTCTTTGGTATTTCCTTTAACTCCTCCATCATATTTTCTAAAAGATCTTCATATATCTTCATTTCTAATTCTGATATTCTACCAAGTTCCATATTCTTTTTAGCAAAATACCAATCTTCATAAATAGATCTATCTAAAACATTATTATCAGCGTATAATGCTTCCTTAATACTCTTAAATCTAGTATTTAAGAAATAAAGTTGTAGCAAAAAAGGATATCTCTTTTTTTGAATTTCCTCTTCTGATTCACTATAAAAAAGGGGTAGTAATGGATTATCATCTACACTTTCATAGAATACTTCCGAATTAAAATGTTCCCCTAAAACCTTTGATACTGAGCTTTTTCCTAAGCCTATCATCCCTCCAACAACTATCACCATGATTCACCTATCCTTACTTTATCTTTAATTCATTTATAAGAATACAAAGTTACTCTTCCTTAGTCAAGAGAAAGATTTACTAATTAAAATACTTTGCATTATTGTTCAAAGTAAGCTATACTTAGAAAGTTAGTGTCGATACAATAAATTTATTTAAATATATACATGAAGGGAAAATTACATGAAAGAAATTACATTCAGAGATTTAAAATTAAAAGAAACATTATTAAGCGCAATTGATGACTTAGGATATATTAATCCTTCTCAAATTCAAGCTGAGGCTATTCCTTTAGCAATAGAAGGATATGACATAATAGGGCAAGCTCAAACAGGTACAGGAAAGACAGCAGCTTTTGGATGCTCAATAATTAATAATATTAAAAGAGGAAAAGATATATCTTCTATAATATTAACTCCTACAAGAGAATTAGCTATCCAAATATATGAAGAATTAAACAAACTTTCTAAATACGATAAGTTAAAAGTTCTTCCTATATATGGTGGAGATTCAATCACAAGACAAATTAAAGACTTAAAAAGAGGAGTAGATATAGTTGTTGGTACTCCAGGAAGAGTATTAGACTTGATTGGCAGAAAGGCTCTTCCACTATCACATGTACAATTCTTAGTTCTTGATGAAGCTGATGAAATGTTAAATATGGGATTCATTGATGATATTGAAGAAATAATAAAGGAATTACCATCTCAAGAGGAAAGACAAACTTTATTATTCTCAGCTACAATGCCACAACAAATTAAAAAGTTAGCTCAAAACTATTTAAAGAAGGACTATAAAGTAGTAAATATAAAGAAAGTTTCAATGACTGTTTCAAAGATTACTCAAGGTTTCTTTGAAGTTAATCCAAAAACTAAGTTTGAAGCCTTCTGCAGAGTGTTAGATTTAGAAACTCCAGCATCATCAATCATATTCTGTAAAACTAAAAGAGGTGTTGATGAATTAGTTGAAGCACTTCAATCTAAGAGCTACGTTGCTGAAGGTATGCATGGAGATATGTCTCAAATGCACAGAATGAGAACTTTAAAGAGATTTAAAGAAGGTTCATTAAACTTCTTAGTTGCAACTGATGTTGCTGCAAGAGGAATTGACGTAGATGGTGTTACTCACGTATTTAACTATGATTTACCACAAGATGTTGAATCATATGTTCATAGAATAGGAAGAACTGGTAGAGCTAATAGAGAAGGTACAGCTTATTCTTTTGTTACTCCAAGAGAACATTCAATGATTAAGCAAATAAAGAATGTAACTAAAGGATCTATTCCTAAGTTACCAATTCCTACAGTTCAACAAATTATTGACTCAAAGTTCAATAGTAAGTCTAAAGAAATATTAAAAGAACTTAACGATGGTAACTTTGGTAAGTATCTAATACTTGCAAATGAACTATGTGAAAATAATAATCCTGTTGAAGTAGTTGCAACCCTTATGAAGATGCAATTTGATAAAGAAATGAGCTTTGATTATAGTAAGAATGCTTTAGAGGCTCCATCAAGCAATGACGTAAGATTATTCTTCTCTATCGGTAAGAGAGATAAACTTACTCCTAAGGCATTAGTTACTTATATAACTGAAAGAGCTAATATTAGCGGAAAGAAAGTTAATAAAGTAGATATATTAGAAAGCTTCTCCTTTGTAACTGTTGATAAAGATGTATCACAAAAAGTTCTAGAAGCTTGTTCTGGTAATAAAATTAACAAAAGAAAAGTTAATGTAGAAGTTGCTACTAAGAGAAGATAATAAAAAAGGCGAGATATCTCGCCTTTTTTTATTTTATATTTATTATATTCTCACTCCAGCTTCTTCATCTGATATAGGTATTAACGTGTCTCTTAAAAACCCTTTTACTCTACGTGCATAAAAATAAAAATCATCCCCTACTTTGCATCGTATATTAGTATTCTTTTCTATATTGTACTTTTTACCGTTATAATCTTCACCAATAAAAAAGTTTCCTTTTTCTTTTTTGATAATGCATCTGAATGTATCTGACAACTTAATTCCTCCCACTAACGTTTGCACTACCATTTTAATACACTTTTATTATTTTTTCAACATAATATTCCAATTAATTTATTTTATATAAAATTCTTTAACTGTATTCAACAATAAATAATAGATATTTATTATATTAAAAAATCACAAAATGTAGAAAACTATTTAAAGAATATAAATCTAACCTATAACCTACAAATGTATCTTTATTTAACTAGTATCTCTTCAAGATTTTTAGACAAACTATAAATGTAAGGAGTTGATGAACCATGGGAAATAAAAAACAACATAGAACAGACGGAGTAATTAATTCATCAGAAATTAGATTTCCATCGTCTATGAAGTCATTTAATACGCCAACCTCAGAATACTCTTACACTAGAGGGGAACATGCAAGTAAAACTGCATTCCAGGTCCCTACAAAATTTTAAAAAGAAAGGCATTACGCCTTTCTTTTTTATGCTCCTTCATTTAAGAACTCATATTGTGACATATATAAATTATAATAATTTCCTTTAATAGCCATTAAACTTTCATGATTGCCATGCTCTATAATCCTACCATCTTCAACAACCATAATTCTATCGCAGTCTCTAATAGTAGATAATCTATGGGCTATTACAAAGGAAGTTCTTCCTTGTAATAGTTTTTCAATACCTTGTTGCACTAACCTTTCAGTCTTTGTATCTATATTAGATGTAGCCTCATCTAATATTAGAATTCTTGGATCTGCAAGAAGCGCTCTAGCAAATGATATAAGTTGCCTTTGTCCAAGAGATAATCTTGAGCCTCTTTCATTAACTTCAGTATTATATCCATCTTCAAGATTCATAATAAAATCATGTGCATTAACTGCCTTTGCTGCATTCATTACTTCCTCATCAGTAGCATCTAACCTACCATATCTTATATTTTCCATAATTGTATCTGAAAACAAGAAAGTATCTTGTAGCATTATTCCCATGTTAGATCTAAAAGACTCTATATCCAAATCTTTTAGATTTTTACCATCAACTAATATTTCTCCAGAAGTAACATCATAAAATCTACTTAATAAAGATACTATTGTAGACTTACCAGCTCCTGTACTTCCTACTAGTGCTATTCTTTCTCCTGATTCAACTTTAAAACTAACATTCTTTAAAACATTTATTCCATCTTCATATGCAAAGTATACTTTTTTAAATTCCACATCGCCTTTTATATCCTCTACAACTTTTGCATTATCCTTATTTTTTATATTTCCTTTAATATCTAAAATATCAAAAATCCTATCTGCTGCTGATAAGTTAGTTACAAAAGTATTATAAAAGCTTGATATATTCATTATAGGTCTCCAGAACATTCCTACATACATAGAAAAAGCTAATAGGGTACCAATTTCTATTTCTCCATTAATGATTAAATTATATCCAACTGCAAATACCACTACTGTTCCAATTCCCCAAGCAAGTTCAGATAAAGGCCAGAAAAAATCATTAATTCTTACAGCCTTTATAAAGGCTTCTACCACTTGATGAACTAGCTCTTTAAACTTATTACTAGTATGGTCTTCTCTAGCAAATCCTTCAACTACTTTAATGCCTGAAAAATCTTCATGAGTAAAAGCATTTAAATTTGAACGTTTATTTCTATAAACTTCCCAGCGCTTTCTAGAAACTATATCAATAACCACCATTGCAGCACCTAGCAAGGGTAATAAAGCCATACATGCTAATGTTAACTTTACATTTAAAAATAACATTACTACTGAAACACAAATAAAACTTAATAATTCAGGGATTAATGATTGAATACTTTGATTAAATAAATTTTTTAATGCATTAACATCTCCAACCACTCTTGCTAGTATTTTTCCAACTGGCCTACTATCAAAAAACTCAAAAGATAAAGTTTGTATATGAGAATATAGTTCATGTCTTATATTAATTAAAATATTATTAGTTATTTCTGAAATCATATTCCATCTTATTCTTGAAAATACCCATGCAATTAGATTTAAAACAACTAAAACCACTCCTATTAATACTAATCCACTAACATCCTTATTAACAACTTTATCATCAATAGCTACCTTTAAAAGATAAGGATTGATAACTGAACATAGCATTACAAAAAACATTAATAAAATTACTATAACAGATTGTTTTTTATATGGTTTTAAATATTTTGATAATCTAATTATTATATCTTTTTTACTTCTTCTAGTTACCTTTTCATCTTGTTTTGTACTGTTCTTAGCCATTATATCGCCTCGCTTTCTAAGGCTTTAAAATCTTTAAATTGTTCACGGTAAATATCATAGTATATTCCCTTTTTCTTTACTAATTCATTATGCTTTCCTATTTCTCTTATTTCACCATTTTCTAAATACACTATTATATCTGCATTTTTTACTGCTGAAATTCTATGCGCTATTATAAATGTTGTAGAATTGCTATCTCTTTTTCTTAAATTTGCTAACAGCTCATGTTCTGTTTCCATATCTAAGGCTGATGTAGAATCGTCTAAAATTAGTATAGGAGCTTTCCTTACTAAAGCTCTAGCTATTGATATTCTTTGCTTTTGACCACCTGATAATCCTACACCTCTTTCACCAATTTCAGTTTCAAAAGATTGTGGTAAGTCTTTTATAAATTCGTAGCAACAAGCATTTCTACATGCTTTATCTATTTCATCCTTTGTGGAATTAAGATTACCAAATCTAATATTATTTATAACAGTATCTGAAAATAGGAAGACATCTTGTGGAACTATAGACATATTACTTCTTAATTTATTTAAGTTATATTCCCTTATATCAACGCCATCAATTAAAACCTCTCCATTGCAAACATCGTAATATCTACCAATTAAATTCATCAAACTAGACTTACCAGAGCCTGTTGTCCCCATGATTGCCACTGTACTTCCTGCTGGTATTTTAAGATTAATGTTCTTTAGTACCAAATCTTCATTGTACTTAAATGACACATTTCTAAGCTCTATATCTCCCCTTATATTTTCCGGGAAATATCCATCTTCTTTTCCTTGAATATTAGATATTCTATCCATAATCTTAAATACTTTTTTTGCTGATGCAATAGTTCTTGATAATAAGTCAGTAAGTTGCCCAAGCATTTTCATAGGCCATATCAAGTTCCAAATATAACCACTAAAAGCTACTAATACACCTAAAGTTATTTCTTCAGTTAAAACAAAGTATCCCCCTAAAATAATCATAATAACTAGAGATATATTTGTTAAAAAATCGATTGGAGGAAAATGATTCCCCATTATCCTTGCCTGCTCCATATTTAAATCATAGTATGATTTATTTAATTTATAGAATTTTTTAATTTCATACTTTTCCCTAGCAAATGCTTTTACCAATCTTACTCCTGCAATATTTTCTTGAGCCGTTGTATTAATTTCTGCTGTTTTATCACTTATCTTTTCATAACATTCCCCAAACTTTTTCTCAACCTTTATAGCTATTATTCCAATCGGAATCATAACCATAAAGCAAGCTAAAGCAAGTTTCCAATTAAGATAAAAAAGTATAATTGTAGATAAAACAAAATAAAATATATTTTCTACAAACAGTCTTAATCCATATCCAATAGTTTCCCATATAGTATCTGTATCTTCACCTATTCTTGACATTAGTTCTCCAGTATTCATACCATCAAAATATTGAAACTCTAGCTCTTGTATATGGTTAAATAAATCGTTTTTTAGTTCTTCACTAACCTTACTACTAGATGCATCATATAAATATTCTTTTAAATATCCTAAAATTGCTTTAACTATGGATATTCCTACTAACAATACTATAATTGGTACAAATAATTCCTTTTTCCCACCTATTATCCCTTCATCTAAAAAAACTTTTTGAAGATAAGGAACACATAAATCTACTGCAATTACCCCTAACATTGAGAGGCTTCCAATAATTAAACTCATTTTATACTTAAGTAAATAATTTAATATTCTTTTCATGATGTCACATCCCCTTTTTCTTGTCCATCTACTTTTGATTTATTCTTCTAAAGAATAAAAAAAGGTCATGGTAATACCACGACCTAAAAGTACATTGCTGCAGTTATACAAAAAGGTCATGGAACTATAGTCCATGACCTCTAATACTTCAAAATAAATCAATAAAGGTAAATCTTATTTAATCTTCTCTAATAAGATAGGACTATAGAAATATTCTTTTATTCTTATATTTACACTAATTAAATTAAACATAATCCTACCTCCTTTTAAATATTTTTACCATTTATTTCATTGTATATGTGTATCTAAATTTTGTCAATTATTATTTTAATAAACTATTCATATCTGCTTCTGTAATACCTAAAATCACCTCTAAAAGTGAATCATCCTCTACAACCTTCCAGTCATCACCTGACTTTGTTAGATTCACTACACCAGTTCTTTCTTCCACTGGTGCATCATTTATTGATTTTACTAATACATCAGTAACTAATTTTTCAGTTTCTTCATCAGTCATATTAGCAGCACCACTTTTCATAGCCTCTGCCATTAAATTTCCCATAAAATTACCTATTACAGTTTTAAAACTTACCCCTTTAATAGTTACATTAACTGTAGCTTTTTCACCATCAACTTTTTCATCTGTTGGTGAAACCTCTAATTTGCCTAACATGCTTATTATTGCATCTGCAGCCTCTTTAGGCATGTCCTCATCTGATAACTGTGCAGATATCATTTGTTGTGCTATCTTACTTTCAGTTCCACTTTTTACATCATTAAAATAGTCAGTTACATACTCTTTTGGACCTTTACTACCTCCACACCCTACTAATAAGAATATTGAAAGTATTAAAGACATTAATATTGATATTTTCTTTTTCATTATACCCCTCCTCTATTATAATTTACTACCTTTTATATTATTTGTAAACTTTTAACATGTTGTCTTAAATTTTTTTAAGATAATTTGTTTTAAAAGAAAAAAGGTTACATTATAACAATGCAACCTTCTAATCTATTATTCCTCACTTGCTAATTTCTTATATTTAGTATATCTTTCTAAGGCATCCTCTTCTGTTTTCTTAAATAACATTTCAGCTGTTTCTGGGAATGTTTGTGCTAATGATGCATACCTTACTTCTCCCATTAAGAAATCTCTAAAGTTTGCCTTTGGTTCCTTAGAATCTAAACTGAAAGGATTCTTCTTTCCTTGAAGTTCTGGATTATATCTATATAATGTCCAGTATCCACAATCAACTGCTCTTCTTTCCTCTTCTTGTGAGTTTGACATTCCTATCTTAATTCCATGAGCTATACATGGTGCATAAGCAATTACTAGGGATGGTCCATCATAGCTTTCTGCTTCTGTAATAGCTTTTATAGTTTGATTCTTATCAGCACCCATAGCAACTTGAGCAACATAAATATATCCATATGTCATTGCTATAGCTCCTAGATCTTTTTTCTTTGTTCTCTTACCTGATGCAGCAAACTTAGCTACCGCTGCTGTTGGAGTTGACTTTGATGATTGCCCTCCTGTATTAGAATATACTTCTGTATCAAAAACTAATACATTAACATCTTCTCCTGAAGCTAGCACATGATCAAGTCCTCCATAACCAATATCATATGCCCAACCGTCTCCACCAAATATCCATTGTGATCTCTTAACAAAGAATTCTTTATCATTAAGTATCTTTTTAGCTATTTCGCTATCTTCATTTAAAAGAACTTTTTCTAGTTTATTAGCTCTATCTCTTGTTCCTTCTCCTACATTCATATTATCTAACCAATCCTGTAATACAGCTTTGGTTTCCTCAGACATATCAGTTTCTAATGCTTTTCTAACATTATTAGCTATCCTAGTCCTAATTGTCTTTACTGCTATAAGCATACCTAATCCATACTCAGCATTATCCTCAAATAAAGAATTAGCCCAAGCTGGACCATTTCCTTCTTTATTTGCTGTATATGCCATTGCACTTCCACCAGCAGCCCATATAGATGAGCATCCTGTAGCATTGGATATCATCATCCTATCTCCAAATAATTGAGTTACTAGCTTAGCATACGGAGTTTCTCCACACCCTGCACAAGCACCATTATATTCAAGTAATGGTTGCTCAAATTGACTACCTTTAACTGTAGTTTTTTTCATAGGATTTGGTTTTATAGAAAGTTCTTCTACAGCATAGTTCCAGCATTCAATTTGTTCATGTTGGCTATCTTGAGGTTTCATTATTAACGCTTTACCTGGTGCTGGACATGTTTCTACGCAATTACCGCAACCAGTACAATCTAAAGGAGTTACTCCAATCATGTAATACATTGCCTCTCCTTTAAATCCATTAGCAGGTATTATCTTCATACCTTCAGGTGCATTTTCTTTTTCCTTTTCATTTATAAGGAATGGTCTAATCGTTGCATGAGGACATACATAAGAACATTGATTACATTGAATACAATTTTCAGGTATCCATTCAGGAACATTAACTGCTATACCTCTCTTTTCATATGCAGTTGTTCCAGACATAAATGTTCCATCAGTCATATCAGCATTTACAAAAGCTGATACAGGTAGTTTGTTTCCTTCTAGCTTATTCATTGGTTCACAAATATTTTTTATAAAGTCTGGAACATCCATATTTTCTTCAATTTTTCCATCTTCTTTTGCATCTTTCCATGAATCTGGAACATCTATTTTAACTATAGCATCTACCCCCGCATCAATAGCTGCATGATTCATATTAACAATCTTTTCACCCTTTTTACTATATGTATTAATCACTGCTTCTTTCAAGTACTTAATAGCATCCTCTACTGGAATTATATTAGCAACTTTGAAAAACGCTGATTGCATTATCATATTTATTCTTCCACCAAGCCCTACTTCTTGAGCAATCTTAACAGCATTAATTATATAGAACTCAATGTTGTTATTAGCTATATATCTCTTTAAATTTGCAGGTAATTTTTCTTCCACTTCTTCTGGCGACCAAATAGTATTTAAAACAAATTTACCACCCTTTTTAAGTCCATCTAATATTGGAAATGTATATACATAGGCTTGATTGTGACAGGCTACAAAGTCTGCTCTATCAACTTCGTAATGAGCCTTAATTGGAGTTTTTCCAAATCTTAAGTGTGATACAGTAACTC
This sequence comes from Clostridium paraputrificum AGR2156, assembly GCF_000424025.1. NCBI lineage: Bacteria > Bacillati > Bacillota > Clostridia > Eubacteriales > Clostridiaceae > Clostridium > Clostridium paraputrificum. The sequence continues at coordinate 13,889 of NZ_AUJC01000004.1, read as the reverse complement.
CTCCAGATTTTCTTGAATCATATGAAAAATATGCTTGAGCATACATTTCTGTATGATCCCCTATAATTTTTATAGCACTCTTGTTAGCACCAACTGTACCATCTGAACCTAAGCCCCAGAACTTACAAGCTGTTGTGCCTTCTTGAGCTACATCTATATCTTTAACTGGTTCTAGTGAAAGATTAGTAACATCATCCACAATACCAATAGTAAATCTATCCTTTGGCTTACTTTCTGAAAGATTCTTAAATACAGCTGCAATATCTGATGGTGTAGGATCTTTTGAACCAAGCCCAAATCTTCCTCCAATAATCATAGGTGCATTCTCTTTTCCATTAAATGCTTTTACAATATCTAAGTATAAAGGTTCTCCAATTGCCCCTGGCTCCTTTGTTCTATCTAATACAGCAATTTTCTTAACAGAAGTAGGTATAGCCTTAAGAAGTTTTTCTACTGAGAAAGGTCTATATAACCTGACCTTAACTAATCCTACTTTTTCCCCATTTTTATTTAAATAGTCAACTACTTCCTCAACGACTTCGGAAACTGCACCCATTGAGATAATAATTCTGTCTGCATCTTTTGCTCCATAATAGTCAAAGCAATGATACTCTCTTCCTGTAAGCTTTGTAATTTCGCTCATATAGTTTTCAACTACATCTGGTATATCTTCATAATATTTATTAATTGACTCAGCCATTTGAAAGTAAACATCTGGATTTTGTGCTGTTCCTCTAATAACAGGATGATTAGGATTTAAAGCTGAATTTCTAAAATCCTCTAATGCTTCATAGTCTATAAGTTTTGCAAGTTCTTCTTGCTCAATGACTTCAACCTTTTGAAGTTCATGAGATACTCTAAATCCATCAAAGAAATTTAAAAATGGCATTCTCTTCTTTATAGCAGTTAAATGGGCCACCCCTGATAAGTCCATAACTTCTTGAACAGAACCTTCACAAAGCATAGCAAAGCCTGTTTGTCTTGTTGCCATTACATCTTGGTGATCACCAAATATACTTAAAGAAGATGTAGCTATGGCTCTTGCTGAAACGTGTATAACAGCTGGTAACCTTTCTCCAACTATCTTATACATATTAGGTATCATTAGAAGTAACCCTTGAGAAGCTGTATATGTTGAACTTAAAGCACCACCTTGAAGTGATCCATGTAAGGCACCTGCTGCCCCTGCTTCAGATTGCATTTCTACAACTTTTACTGGCTCTCCAAAAATATTTTTCTTTCCTTTTGCTGCCCACTCATCAACAGTTTCTCCCATAGGTGTTGATGGAGTAATTGGATAGATTGCTGCAACCTCAGTGAACCCATAAGAAATGTGAGCTGCTGCTGTATTTCCATCCATTGTTTTCATTTTCCTCATACTGTTCCCTCTTTCTATTTTAAAATTTTATATACTATTTCAACAAATATATCTTTTACAAATATTAATAAATATATTTATAATATTTAGTATTTCTAACAATAATCTTTTTTATTTGTTAAGAATATTCTCAATAAAAACTGTTAATAATACCAATAGACCTATGATATATAAAATTTATTAAGAAACAAAAAATAGAGCTCTACCTTTTTTTATAGTAGTGCTCTATTTTTATACCTATTTTAAATCATATAACTTTGTATACTTTTCTTCTAAATACTCTAAGAAATACCTTGTTTTAAGTTCTTCTCCAGTTACTTTCCTAACTAATTCATCAGGAGTATATATTCCTCCATGAATATGAATATTATCTTTTAACCAGCTATTTATATAAGTTAAATCTCCATTAGCTAATTCTGACATTACAGAAGGATTATCCTTTAACATTTTATTTAAGAATTGTCCACCATAAAGATTTCCCAAAGCATAACTTGGGAAATATCCTATATTTCCAGCAGACCAATGCATGTCTTGAAGTACTCCTTCTTCATCATCTTGTGGAGTAACTCCTAGATACTCCTCATACTTCTTATTCCATACCTTAGGTAAATCTCCTACTTCTATTTCACCATTTATAAGTGCTTTTTCAATTTCATATCTAATTATTATATGAAGACTATAAGTTAATTCATCCCCCTCTATTCTTATTAGAGATGGTTTAACACAATTTACCCCCTCATAAAACTCATCTAAAGTTATATCTGATAAACTTGGGAACTTTTCTTTTATATGAGGTAAAATAAAGTTTAAAAACTCTTTACTTCTTCCTACTATATTCTCATAAAATCTTGATTGTGATTCATGAATTCCCATTGAAGCACCACCATCAAGTCCTGTGTTTACAAGGGTATCTGGAATATGCTGTTCATACAGTGCGTGTCCACCTTCATGTACAATACTAAAAATATTAGATAATAAATTATCCTCATAATAATGAGTAGTAATTCTTACATCCTTATTTCCCATATTTAAAGTAAATGGATGTGTAGTTTCATCTAATCTACCCGCTTCTTTATCAAACTTTATTACATCTAGTAAATATTCACTTAGCTCTTTTTGTGCTTCTATAGGATATTTTCCCTCTAATAATTTACTATTAACTACCTTAGTACTATTTTTAATTCTACCTAATAGATTTAAAATTCCTTCTTTTAACTCATTAAATAACTTATCTACCTTTTTAACTGTAAGCCCTTCTTCAAATTGGTTTAGTAATGCATCATATTTATTTTCCTTATATCCATAATACTCAGTAAATTCTCTTAATAAAGAAACTATCTTTTCTAACTTTGGTTTAAATATTTCAAAATCTTTTTTAGCTTTAGCTTCTTCCCATGCAGCTTCTCCTAAGGATGTGGCGACTGTATATTCTTCAAATTTATCTTGTGGAATATTTTTTATTTCATCATAGTTCTTTTTTAATGCTTTTATCATAGATCTGTCAACTAACTCTAATTCATTCATAATAGGATCAAAGAACTCTATAAATTCCTTTACTTTATCATCTGTTACCATCTTAAATATTTCTCCAGATAAAAATCCTAAAGTGTTTGCCCTTTGCTCAGTTGCTTTAGACGGCATACTCATTTTCATATCCCAATATGCTAAGGAGCTTAGTTTACCAAGTTCACTTATTCTTTGGTTGTACTTTTTAACTTCTTCTAACTTTTCTTGAATACTTACATTCATATTTTACCCCCTCAATAATAATTAAAATAGCCCCGAAGAAAATCAATTCTTCGAGACCTAATTAAATCTATAACCAAACCTGCGTTAGAAATAACATTATTAAAAAATAAATAAATATGATTCCTAATGCAAATGGCAGTACTAATTGAAACATTGCAACTATAAGGGCTATAATATCTCTTCCAGGAAGATTTTCTGCTTTAAGCTTTTTTATGCCTTCCTCTAGTTCACGCTTCTTTCTGTTTTTTTCTTCTATTTTTTCTATGTTTCTTTCAAATATTGCCACTAAAGCGCCCCCTTATAATCTATTTAAATCTTTATATTTCTCCAACTCTATGACAAGCAACAAAGTGTCCTTCTTTAATTTCTCTATATTCAGGTGCTTCTTTCTTACATTTATCAGTAGCATATGGACATCTTGTATGGAACTTGCACCCCTTTGGAGGATTAGCAGGTGAAGGTATATCCCCTGTTAATATAATTCTGTCTCTCTTAATTGTTGGATCTGGTATTGGAATAGCTGAAAGTAATGCCTTTGTATAAGGATGTAGAGGATTATCAAATAATTCATCCTTATCTGCAAGTTCAACCATTGATCCTAAGTACATAACTCCAACTCTTTGGCATAAATGTTCAACAACAGATAAATCATGTGATATGAACATATATGAGAATCCTTTTTCTTTTTGTAGTTTAACTAATAAATTAATAATTTGTGCTTGAATAGATACATCAAGTGCAGATACAGGTTCATCTGCAACAATGAACTCTGGATCAAGTGCTAGTGCTCTAGCAATACCTATTCTTTGTCTTTGTCCACCTGAAAATTCATGTGGAAATCTATCTATTTGATATTCAGCAAGCCCACATAGATCCATTACTTCTAAAACTTTCTCTCTTAGATTCTCTTTAGTAGCCATTTTATGATCTATTAAAGCTTCCCCAATTATTTGTCCAACTGTCATTCTCGGATTTAGTGAAGAATATGGATCTTGGAATATTAATTGCATCTTAGGTCTAAGTGCTCTCATTTCCTTCTTACTTAATTTACTTAAGTCTTGGTCTTTAAAGTATACTTTTCCCCCTGTAGGCTTAAGTAATTGAAGTATGGCTCTACCAGTTGTAGATTTACCACAACCTGATTCTCCAACTATTCCTAGAGTTTCTCCTTTTCTTACCTCTAAAGATACACCATCAACAGCTTTTACATTACCTATAGTTTTAGAAAAAAATCCACCCTTTATTGGAAAATATTTTTTTAGATTTTCTACTCTTAGTATAACTTCTTGTTCCATCTACTAATTTTCCTCCTTTGATGTATTTTCTTCATATAACCAACAAGCTACCTTATGGTTATCTTCTATTAATCTTAAATGTGGAATTGTATTCTTACATTCTGGTTTACAACATTCACATCTTTCACTGAAATAACAAGAATCAGGTATTCCAACAGGATTAGGAACTTGTCCAGGTATAGAATATAATTCTTCTTTTCTTTCAGTAATTATAGGTTTTGACTTTAAAAGTCCCTTTGTATATGGATGAGATGGATTTTTAAATATCTCCATAACTCCACCTTCTTCAACAACCTTACCTGCATACATAACAACAACATAATCTGCCATTTCTGCAACAACCCCAAGATCATGAGTTATTAATAAGATTGATGTATTAAGATCACTTTTTATCTTTCTCATTAAATCTAAAATTTGTGCTTGTATTGTAACGTCTAATGCTGTTGTTGGTTCATCTGCAATTAGAAGTTTTGGCTTACAAGCAAGCCCCATAGCTATCATAACTCTTTGTCTCATACCACCTGATAATTCATGTGGATAACAATCAACAATTTCATTAGCTCTAGGTATTCCTACCTCTTCTAATAATCCTATTGCTCTCTTTCTAGCAGTTTTCTTATCTAAACCTTCATGTAAAATTAAAGGCTCCATAACTTGAAATCCTATTGTAAATGTTGGATTAAGAGAACTCATTGGTTCTTGGAATATCATTGCGATATCCTTACCTCTAATACTTCTCATTTCTGCATCAGTTGCTTTTAATAAATCTTTGTTCTCAAATAAAATTTGTCCACCATCATTAAAGCCAGTATCCTTAGATACTAATCCCATAATACTCATAGCTGTTATTGATTTACCACATCCTGATTCACCAACAACACATACAGTTTCACCTTTTTTGACCTTAAAAGAAACATCATTTACTGCTTTAACTATTCCTGCTTCTGTTTTGAAAAAGGTTTTTAAGTTTTTTACTTCTATTAAATTTTCACTCATACCTCTTCCTCCTATCTTCTCTTCTTAGGGTCAAGTGCATCTCTTAGGGCATCCCCAAAAAGATTAACTGCCATTACTGTAATTACCATACAAGCACCTGGTGGCATCCAAAGCCATGGTCTTTTTTGTAAATCAATTGCTTTATTTGATGCTGAAATCATATTTCCCCATGATGGTGTAGGTTCAACTACTCCCATACCTAAATAACTTAATGCTGATTCAGTAAGTATTGCAGATGCAACTCCTAAAGTAGCGTTAACAATTATTGTAGGGATAACATTTGGAATTAAATGTTTTAAAATCTTTCTAGTATCTTTAAGTCCTAATGATTCTGTAGCTTGCATAAATTCTTGCTCTCTTAAAGATAATATTTCTCCTCTAACCAACCTTGCAATAGATGGCCAAGAAAGTAAACCAAGCATAAACATCAATGCTACTATTCTCATATTAGGATTTACTTTTAAATCAGACAACATACTTCCCATTAAAATTACTATTGGTAAGAATGGTATTGATAAGAATATATCTGTAAATGCCATTAAGAAATAATCTATTTTTCCACCATAATATCCTGCTATAGAACCTATTAAAGTACCCACAACAACTGATATAACAACTGATACTACACCAACTGCTATTGAAATTCTTCCTCCAACCATAACTCTTGTAAGTACATCTCTTCCAAGATAATCAGTACCAAACCAATGTTTTAAAGATGGCGCTGCTTTAATTAATGCGCTTCTATCATTATAACCATATGGAGATAATAACGGTCCTATAAAGGAAAATATAAACATAAATATTAATAAAGCCAATCCTATCATTGCGAATTTATTTTGCTTTAGTCTTCTTATAATTAATTTTCCAGGGGATTCAATTTCATAACTTGTTGCATCTTTTTTATCAACATTAGATTCATCTATTTCTTTTGCCTCTATTTGTTGCTTGTTTTTCTTTAATTTATCTAGCATCGTTTCCCCTCCTACTTTAATTTTATACGTGGATCAACCACTGCATAAAGAATATCTGATAGTAAATTACCCATTAAAGTAAGTACAGCCATGAACATATTAAATCCCATAAGTAAAGTATAGTCTCTATTTAATATTGCTTCATATCCTATTCTACCTATACCTGGCCATACAAATATTGTTTCAGTAATAAGAGCACCTGCAAATAAACCAGGTAAACTCATACCAATATAAGTTATTACTGGAATCAATCCATTCCTTAAAGCATGTTTATAAATAACAACCTTCTCTTTTAGCCCTTTAGCTCTAGCTGTTCTTATATAATCTTGGTTAATTACTTCTAGCATAGCTGTTCTAACGTATCTTATCAAAGATCCTGCTTGTAAGATAGTTAAACTAACAACTGGCAATACCATATGAATTAATACATCCTTGTAATAAGCAGCTCCTGTTAAATTAGAACCTGCTGTAGTCATTCCCCCTATAGGAAATAATTTAATCTTTAATGAAAATGCATTTATAAGCATAAGTCCAAGTAAAAAAGATGGTAATGATATAGAAACAAATGTCAGTATTGTAGTTGCCTTATCTGCAAGAGAATACTGTTTTGTTGCACACACTATACCTAATGGAATAGCAATTAATATAGATAATAAAAATGCTGTTCCAGCTAAAACAAATGAATTCCAAGCATAATCTTTTATAATTTCACTTACTGGTTGTCTTAACTTAAGAGACTCATCAAAATCTCCTTTTACTGCTTTCTTAAGCCAGTTTACATATCTTTCACCAAAAGGCTTATCAAATCCGTATACCGCTTCTAACTGCTCTAACTTTTCTACTGTCATATTAGGATTAACCTTAGTATCCAGAAAATTTCCTGGTGCTAAGTCAATAACCTTAAATAACAATATAGAGATTATTAGCAATGTAGGTATCATCTTCAATATTCTTTTTACTGTATATTGTAACATTTTCTCTCCCCATTTCTAAGTTCGTTAATTACATTTAATTGAATAATTAGAAAAATAAACTAATTTATTCTTCTAATTATTAGAGGCATTTCATTATGAAATGCCTCACAAATTAATTAGTGAACTATTATTCTGCTAAAGTTGCCTTATAAAGGTTCCAAGTATAGTGAACAAATGGTGAGTTGTCTAATCCTTTAACTCTTCCATTGTAAGCCCACATATCACTTCTTTGATATACAAATATATATGGTAAATCATTATTTAATTCAGTATATAATTGTTTATATAACTCTTTAGCTTTTTCTTTATCTAATTCTTTATTAATTTGATCATATAATTTGTCAACCTTCTCATTGCTGTAATTTGTCTTATTTTGAGAACCATTTGTTCCATAAACATCCATATCGTTAGGGTCATTAGTTAATCCCCAAGCCATGAACATCATATCCCAATCGTTACCTTGTTGCTTTTCTCTCATAGCAGTGAAGTCCATCTTTTCACTAGTGTACTTAACTCCTAGTTCTTTCCAGTCATCATTAGATACTGAAAGTATTGAATCTACAACATCATTATCAGAAGTACCAGTAAAGTTAATTGTTAATTTAACTCCATCTTTTTCTCTGATTCCATCTGCTCCTACTTTCCAACCAGCTTCATCTAAGATTTTCTTAGCTTCTTCTAAGTTGTATTCGTATTTATTATCACCTTCATAGTAAGCCCATGAAGCTTTTGTTTGAGGAACATTTATAACTTCAGCATACTTATTAAAGATTGAAGAAGTTATAGTTTGTCTATCTAAAGCAACTGTTAATGCCTTTCTAACTGCTGGATCTTTAAATTGTGGTTTATTATGGTTAAAGCAAATATATCCGTAACCATTTGTTGGATATAACTTGTATCCAAGATATCCTAAATCTTCACTATGACTTACATTATCTTCACTTACTGATAGATCAACTAAGTCAATATCTCCAGCTTCTAACATTTGAAGTTTTGTAGCTTCAGTAGTAACTTTATAAACTATATTCTTAATTCCAGGCTTTCCAAGAACAAAATTATCATTAGCTTCTAGAACTAATTCTTGTCCCTTTTTGTAGCTCTTGAAATTATAAGCTCCTGATGTTGGACCTGGATTTGTAAATGTTTCTTTTAATTTATCTGTATGTCCTTGAGAATAGTACTTAGCCATGTACGCTGCATTAACTGGTTGAGTACCTCCTAATACTATTTCAGCTGAAGAACTCTTTTCTACTAATGTAAACTTAACAGTTTTATCATCAACTATTTCAACACCTGATACTGAATCAGCTTTTCCTTCAAAATATTCTTGAGCTCCCTTAACTTTTACTCTTCCTGTTCTATAGTCTGCAATTCCTGTATAGCTGCTATCACAAGCTATCTTTATTGCCATTTCTACATCTTTCGCAGTAACATCTGTTCCATCAGACCACTTTGCGTCTTTTTTAATCTTATAAGTATAAGTTAGACCATCTTCTGAAATTTCTGGTAATCCTGCTAAGTATTCTCCCATAGAACCATCAGCTTGAGGTGCTGTTAATGCACCAAACATTAATTCAGTTGGATACATGTCATATGCACTTTCTGCATACAATGGATTAAATACTCCATCTGGTGCAATAGTACCAATTACTAAAGTATCCTTTCTATTTTTTGCAACTTCAGGATTATTAGTCATATCCTTAGCTTCATATGTTGTAACAACATCTGATGATAAATCTGTAGTACCACCATTACTTCCGTTATCACTTCCTCCGCATCCTGCTAATACAGATACAGAAAGAGCAGCTGATAACGCAATAGCTATTTTTTTACGTTTCATGTTTTTATCCCCCTTTATTTTTTATGTATGATTATTGCTTTATATAATTCAATATATTCATATTAACTAACATTTTATGTTAATCTTTTTATAAATATACTGACTATATTCATTACTAAGGTATTTATAATAAAAGGGTATCAGACAAGTTAATTACGTCTAACTACCCCATTGTTATCTAGATGTTCCTTATAATACCTAGTTACCAAAATTGTACCATATAATTAATATAATAGTAGGTGGCTTGTCCTTTGTCAATATTCTTCAATAAATTTATTATATTTTTAATAGTTTAATATAAAAATACTAGTTAACCTTAGCACTTTAATATTTTGTTATAAATTTTACAATTCTTTATATTAATTTGTCAATTTATTTTTTTAAAATTATATTATTATAATTTAATAAAAAAAGACTCAATGAATAACCTTAAGTTATTCATTGAGTCTTTTTTATTATTTATTTGCAAACTGACTATTGTATAATTTTTCATAGAATCCTCTATAATTCATTAGCTCTTCATGTGTACCTTTTTCAACAATATCTCCATCATTAATAACTAATATTAAATCTGCATTTCTTATTGTAGATAATCTATGAGCAATTACAAAACTTGTTCTACCGCTCATTACGTTTTTCATTGCATTTTGAATCATAAGTTCTAATCTTGTATCTACTGAACTAGTAGCTTCATCAAGTATTAAAATGGCAGGGTCAGCTAATATTGCTCTAGCAATAGTAAGTAATTGTTTCTCACCCTGAGATATGTTTGAAGCTTCTTCATTCAGAATCATATCATATCCATCTGGTAGGGTTTTAATAAAATGATGTACATTTGCAACTTTTGCTGCATTTATAACTTCTTCATCACTTGCATCAAATCTTCCATATCTAATATTATCTTTTATTGTGCCTTTATAAAGCCATGTATCTTGGAGTACCATTCCAAACATCTTTCTTAGCTCTTCACGCTTTATATCTCTAATATCTACGCCATCAATTTTAATAGCTCCTCCTTGAATCTCATAAAATCTCATTAGTAGATTGATAATTGTTGTTTTTCCTGCACCAGTTGGTCCAACTATTGCAACCATCTGACCACTTTTTATATCTACATTCAAATCTTTAATAAGAGTTTTATCTTCAAAGTAGCCAAATTTAACATGATCAAAGGTTACATTTCCCTTTGGATCCTTTAGTGTTATTGAATCTACTTTATCTTTTATTTGTTCTTCCTCATCTAAGATTTCTATTACTCTTTCCATAGCTGCTACAGCTGATTGCATAGCAGAAGATAATTGAGTTACTTGCGATAAAGGTTGGTTTATTTGCCATATATATCTTATGAAAGCTTGTAAGTTTCCTGTAGTAATTATTCCTCTAATTGCATCTATAGCTCCTATTGCTCCTATTATAGCAATTCCAATATAACTAACTAATGAAACAAGTGGAGACATTGTGCTTGATATAAACTGTGCTTTAAATCCAGTTCTACAAAGTTCATCATTGGTTTCCATAAACTCTTTTATAGAATCTTCTTGCTTTCCATAAAGCTTTATTTCATTAAAACCAGTATACATTTCTTGTACTTTACCATTTAATTTTCCCAGTGCCTTCTGCTGTCTATAAAATAGATTTTGTGATTTACTTACAATAAATCTTGATACTAATATACTTAACGGAATTATAAAAACAGCTATAAATGCCATTTTTATATTTATAGTAAACATCATTATAAGTGCAAGGGTAATTGATAAAAATGAATTAACAACTTGCACAAAACTTTGTTGAAGGGCATTAGATATTGTGTCTATGTCATTAGTTATTCTGCTTAATACATCTCCATAACTATTCCCATCAAAATAGCTTATTGGCAACCTTCTTATCTTATCTTGCACAGCATTTCTAAGTCCTTTTACTGTATTTTGAATTGCATTAGTTAAAAGAAAACTTGCAATATAAGTTGAAGCAGTACTTGAAACATAAACGCCCCCTAAAACTATCATTACCTTTATTACGTATCCAAAGTCAACTCCAGCTCCCTCAATTCCTTTCATTATATTGAAAGAATCCTCAGTTAATTGAGTGATTATTAATCCTTCAGTTACTGGAGCTAATGCATTAAATATTGCAGCTGAAATTATAAAAATTATGGCTCCAAAAAATGCCCATCTATAAGGTTTTATAAAAGGAGAAATTTTTTTAACTATAACTTTAAACTTATTCATATTCTAATTCCTCCTTTGTTAATTGAGATGATGCAATTTCATTATAAATTTTACAATTTTTTAACAACTCTTTATGCTTTCCTATTCCAACTATTTCTCCTTCATTTAGAACTACAATTCTATCTGCCTCCATTATAGACCCAACTCTTTGAGCAACTACTAACACAACAGACTCTTTTGTTTCTTCCTTAAGTCTTTCCCTAAGTATTGAATCCGTCTTAAAATCTAAGGCTGAAAAACTATCATCAAATATATATATTTCCGGCTTTCTTACTAATGCTCTAGCAATAGATAACCTTTGCTTTTGTCCTCCAGAAACATTCTTACCACCTTCACTTATTATTTCTTCAAATTGTTTAGGCTTCTTTGATATGAAATCATATGCTTGAGCTACTTTTGCAGAATGAACTACTTCACCTGTTTTTGCATTTTTCTTACCAAACTTTATATTGCTAGATATACTTCCTGTAAATAATAAAGTCTTTTGTGGTATAAAACCTATTTTCTTTCTTAAAGCCTTAAGGTCATAATCCCTTACATCAACACCATCAACTTTTATACTACCCTCGGTAACATCATAAAATCTAGGTATAAGATTTATTAATGTACTTTTACCACTTCCTGTACTTCCTATAAACGCAATCATTTCTCCCTTCTTGCATTTAAAAGATATGTTTTTAAGTACTGGCTCTTCTCCATTAGGATAAACAAATGTTACATTATCAAACTCAACTTCACCCTTTACTTCCGTTTGCTTTACTCCGTTTTCAGGGTTTTTAATTAAAGATTCTTCATTTAATAATTCCTCAATTCTATTAGCAGATACCTGTGCTTTAGGATACATTACAAATACCATTGAAAATAGCATTAATGAAAACATTGCATGAAATAAATATTCTATAAATGCAACTAATTCTCCTATTTGAAGAGTACCAGCATCTATCATATTACTAGAAACCCAGAATATTGCTAAAATTGCTACGTTAAGTAACAAAAAGAATGATGGCTGTGACACTGCCATCAGCTTAAATAACTTTTTAGATACACTTGCATATGCTTCATTTGTCTCTTCAAAACGTTCTTTTTCATGATTATCATTACCAAATGCCCTTATAACTCTTATACCTGTTAGATTTTCTCTAGATATTCTATTTAATTTATCTAGTCTTTTTTGCTGAGTTTCAGATAATGGCTCAGATATTTTAGCAATAACAATAACACCTATAACTATAAATGGTACAGTAATAGCAAGTACTGTTGATAGCTTTACACTAGTTCTAAGTATTAGTACTAGACTAATTCCAAACATAACAGGAGTTAATACTGCCGTTCTTAAAAGAGTATTAACAAATTGCAATAAAACAAATGCATCATTTGTAGTTCTTGTAATCATTGATGATATACCAAACTTATCATATTCACTATGAGAAAATTCTTGAGCTTTCTTAAAAATATCATTTCTTATATCTCTAGTTATACCAGTAGATATTTTAGCTGAACAATACCCTAAAAGAATTGTTCCTGCAACACCTAAAATTGAAATAAGTACTATAACTCCACCCATCCTTTTTATATATTGAATATCTTTATTAGCTATCCCACTATCAATTACTTTTGCCATTATAGTTGGTATTCCTAACTCTACCAGAGCAAATCCAAATACTGATATAACATTAACAACTACTAATAACTTATAATTCTTTAAATACTTCAATATCAGCCTCATATAATTCTTATCCTCCTTTATTAGTTATGTATTTCTTACTCAATTATATATCATATAATATATTATCTATTATTGTACATATTTTTATTTGTAAAAAAGTGGCGTAGATATTTATTTTTTGTTCCATAACAAAACTTATATAAAAAAAGAGAATAGCTATTGCTATTCTCTTTATAACTTGGCAACGTCCTACTCTCCCACACAGTCTCCCATGCAGTACCATCGGCGCTATAGAGCTTAACTTTCCTGTTCGGTATGGGAAGGAGTGTTTCCTCTATGCCATCATTACCAAATGCCTGACAGTCCAAATTTTATATTTGGTTACTGGAAGGTATGCAATCCCTTAGGATTGTATTCCTTAATCAGAGTTGTTCTCTGAAAATTGCACATAATTATTGAAATATCTTTAACTTGGTCAAGCCCTCGACCTATTAGTATCAGTCAGCTACATACATTACTGCACTTACACCTCTGACCTATCAACCTCGTGTTCTTCAAGGGGTCTTACTAGCTTATGCTATGGGAAATCTCATCTTGAGGTGGGCTTCACGCTTAGATGCTTTCAGCGTTTATCCCTTCCCGACTTAGCTACCCAGCTGTGCTCCTGGCGGAACAACTGGTGCACCAGAGGTCAGTCCATCCCGGTCCTCTCGTACTAAGGACAGCTCCTCTCAAATTTCCTACGCCCGCGACGGATAGGGACCGAACTGTCTCACGACGTTCTGAACCCAG